>JAAZDE010000099.1 GCA_012512925.1 Desulfuromonadaceae bacterium | reverse complement strand
GCCGATGGCGGTGCGCAGAAAGACTCTTCCTTGCCCCGCCACGGAAGCGTCCACCTTGCCGATGACGGCGGCTTTTTCACCCAGGGGATGACGGCGGAGAAGATCGAGAATTTCCCGGTCCGCTTCCCGGTCGACGATGACCAGCATTTTCCCCTCGTTGGCGACATACAAGGGGTCCAGCCCCAAAATGGCGCAGGCGTTCTCGACCGATTGCCGCACCGGGATGGCGCATTCCTCAAGGGCGATGTCGACGCCCGATTGGCGGGCGATCTCCTTCAATGTGGTCGCCACTCCGCCGCGGGTAGGGTCACGGAGGACGTGGATATGCTTCCCATGGCTCTTCAGAAGGAGGGCTACCAGGCCGTTGAGCGAAGCGCTGTCGCTCTGGATGTCGCTCCCCAGTTCCAGTCCTTCGCGGCTGGCCAGGATGGCCATGCCGTGGTCGCCGATGGGGCCGTTGATGAGGATCGTGTCACCGGGCCGGGCGCCGTTCCCTTCGATGCGGAAGGGATGATCGAAAACACCGATGCCGGAGGTATTGATGAATATCTTGTCGGCTCCGCCGCGGGTCACCACTTTGGTGTCCCCGGTGACGATGGCCACCCCCGCCTGATCGGCGGCTTGCCTCATGGAGCGGACAATGCGCTCCAGATCCCTCATGGGAAGGCCCTCCTCCAGAATCAGGCCGACGCTGATGGCCACGGGACGGGCACCGCTCATGGCCAGATCGTTGACGGTGCCGTTGACGGCCAGATCGCCGATGTTGCCGCCGGGGAAGAAGATCGGATCGACCACATAGGAGTCGGTGGTAAAGGCCAGGCGTTCCCCGCTGAAGGGAATGACGGCGGAATCGTTCTGGTGCTTTTGCGGGATTCCGGAAAGATGGGGGATGATGATATCGTCGAGCAGCTGATGGCTGAGTTTGCCACCGCTGCCGTGGCCGAGCAGAACAACGTCGCTTTTCACCTCGAAACTCCTTGCTGATATCTCAGCCGCCATAGCGGTAGGCGGCGGCGCAGGCCCCTTCGTTGGAGACCATGCAGGCGCCCACCGGCTCCTCCGGGGTGCAGACGGCGCCGAAAAGGGGACATTCCTTAGGTCCGATCTTCCCCTTGAGGACATCGCCGCAGCGGCAGCCGTCCGGTTCTCGGGCCGGTTCGGCATCGATGGCCAGACATTTCTCGATGTCGAAGGCGGAGAACTCCTCGCGGATTCGCAAACCGCTGCCGGGAATCATTCCCAGGCCGCGCCAGCGGACGTCGCAAGGTTCGAAAACGCGATGGAGGATTTCCAGAGCCTTGGGGTTGCCTTCATTGCGGACAAAGCGGCTGTATTGATTTTCCACCTCGGCGCGGCGGCCGAGGATCTGGCTGATCAGCATGGTCACCCCCTGCAGGATATCGAGGGGTTCAAAGCCGGTGACAACACAGGGGATGCGCCGATCCTCCGCGAGATGGGAATAGGCCCGGCAGCCGATGACGGCGCTGACGTGGGCCGGACAGAGATAGCCATCGATGTCGAGCTGCGGATCCCTGGTGAGGAGGTCCATGGCTTCGGGAATGGTCTTGTGGGCACAGAGGAGGAAATAGTTTTTCAGCCCCATATCGCGGGCTTCAAGAAGAGAAGCCGCCACGGTGGGGGCCGTGGTTTCGAAACCGACGCCGAGAAACACAATGCGGCGGTGAGGATTGCGGACAGCGAGGGCAACAGCGTCGGCGGGGGAGTAGACGATGCGCAGGTCGATCCCTTTGGCTTTTTCCTTCAGCAGGCTGGTGCTGGAACCGGGAACCCGCACCATGTCACCGAAGGTGGCGATGATGATCTCCTTATGGCGGGAGAGGGCCACGGCCTTGTCGACAAAATCGACGGGGGTGACACAGACCGGGCAGCCGGGACCTGAGATGAGGCGGATTCGGTCGGGGAGCAGGGAGCGAAGGCCATGGCGATGGATAGCCATGGTGTGGGTGCCGCAAACCTCCATCAGGGTTTTGACCCGGTCAAGCTCGTCATTGGCCCTGGCCAGGATTTCCAGGAAGCGTGCGGCGACCTTCGGATCGCGGAATTCCTTAGAGTATTTCAAAGGGTGTGCCCGGATCTTGCGACATTTCACGGAACAGGCGCAAGGTTTCTTCGGCCTCTTTTTCATTGAGTTTTTCAATGGCGTAACCGGCGTGGACCAGAACGTAATCGCCAACTTGAGGATTTTCGATCATGGTGACGCTGGCGCGGCGCTGGACATTATCGATTTCGCAGAGCGCGGAATCACCTTCCAGGACGATGATCCTCATGGGAACGGCAAGACACACAGAAGACTCCATGAAGGCTGAGAACGGAAGATCAGGATCGGAAGGGGTTCCCGCCACGGGAACCGCCTTAAACCTCCCGTATGCCAAATAACTGAAAAATAGTTGAAAATTTCGGCATTTAATAAAAAATGGGTCAACATAATTCCAGATGCGCCAAAAAAATCAGCGGGAAAAAATAGTGTTAAATATTTGCTCAAAAACCTTTGCCAACACGCCGAATAATTTCGATGATAGTTTAGGTGGAAAAGAAAAATCAAGAAAGAGAGGGATGCTTGGCGGAAAAGGACCAAATTGAATTGTCCATCATCGTTCCTGTGTTAAATGAGGAAAAGTCACTTAAGGCCTTGTTTGACAATCTTTTTCGTCAGCAGAGGGCAGCTTTCGAGGTCATTTTCTGTGACGGGGGATCAGCGGATGAATCTCTGAATATTATCTATAATTGTGCCGCCGGCGCCTTTTTCCCCGTTAAGGTCGTCAGCGGGGCGGCCGGTCGCGGCCGTCAGATGAACGCCGGCATCGGCCAAAGCCGGGCGGAAACGCTTCTGTTCCTTCATGTCGATTCCTCTTTTAAAAATCCTCTGGCCTTGCGGCAGGGTCTGGATACACTCAAGGCCGAATGGAAAAGAGATGGGGATTTCACCGCGGCCGGGCGCTTCGCTCTGCGCTTTGAACGCGGGCGGGATGTTTTCTCCACGCCGTATCTTTTCTACGAAACCAAGGCTCGCCTCACCCGTGTCGGATGTATCCATGGCGACCAGGGATTCATGATGGCCCAAGCCTTTTTCAGCGACCTGGGGGGGTACCGTGAAGATCTGCCGATACTGGAGGATGAAGCTCTGGCCGATGCGGTCTTTGCCAGAGGAAAATGGGTTTTGTTGCCTGCAGAAATCGGCACTTCGGCGCGCCGCTTCCAAGAGGAGGGTCTTTTCGAGCGCCAAATCCTCAATGCCCTGATCATGAATTGCCGCGCCATCGGCTGGCATCCGTTCTTCTCGGAGAGCCGCGGCATCTACCGTCAGCAGCATGAATGCGGCCGACTGGAACTGCTTCCATTTTTCGACAAAACGGCCGAACTGCTGAGGGAAGAGTCCTGGCGGCGCCGCTTCCGGCTCTGGCGGCGAACCGGTGCTTACATCAACTCCAACGCGTGGCAGGTCGCTCTCCTCCTCGATGTGCGCCGCTGGGTGAAGGGGGGTCATTTGCCGCCGGTTAAGGAAACCCCTTTTCTCGGCGCCTATGATGCCGGAATGCGCCCCTGGGTTGAAAACGCTTTCGGCAGAGGGGCGACCACTCTGCTGGCCTGGCTGTGGTTCCATTGCTACCGGTTCATTTGCCGCTGGAGGAAGTTTTCCAAGCGCTCGGGAAAAGGATATAGTTGAAGGAAAGCAAACTGAATCAACGTGAAAAAAGGAGGCGTTCCATGACGAGAGCAACTAGAATCCGCCGTCTCATCACCGCTTTTGCGATCATCCTCATGATTTCGGGCTGCGCCACCTATAAAAGTCGGGAGGTTTCTTTCCGCCATCCCTCGGCTTTCGCCAACATGCAGTATGTTTCGGGGGCCCAGGTGGCGGTGGAGTCCCATGCCGACCCGAAACAGGCCAAGGAGGTTTTCGGTTTCGACATCCGCGCCACCGGGATTCTGCCGGTTCAGGTGGTGATCGACAACACCGGGGATCAGGAACTGCAAATTGTGACTTCTCAGACTTTCCTCATCGACGGGCAGGGCAATATGTGGAATCTGCTTCAGGGCTCGGTGGCCTATGAGCGAATGGAGAAGAGTACCGAGTATGCCCGGATCGTCAAGGGGGGCGGCAAAGGAGCCATTTTCGGCGCCGCCAGTGGGGCCTTGATCGGGGCCGCTATCGGCGTTCTGACCGGGGAGAATGTCGGAACCGCCCTGGCCAAGGGAGCGGCCATCGGCGGCGCCGGCGGCGCCACTATCGGCGGTATTCAGGGGGGACTCTCCGAGGATGCGGGACGGCAGATCTCCCGCGACCTGGCCAACAAGGAACTGCAGAACAAGGTGATCGGGGCGGGCTCGATGGCCCATGGGTTTCTTTTCTTTCCCGGCGAAGCCCCATCGGCCAAGAGCCTGCGGCTGCAGTTGGAAGAGGTCAGGACCGGTCAGCGGCATACTCTGCTGTTCGATCTACCATGACAATCCCAAATGATTTAAGAATTTTCAAGGAACTTGCCATGCATTGCACCACAGGGGGGGGATATTTTTTAATTGATCAATTTGGATAAATAGAATATATAAACCAAAATTACTTTAAAATATCAATTTTGGTTTATGTTGAAGGCCACCCTTAAAACACTGTCTGACGATACCCGCTTACGCATCCTTGGAGTTCTCCAGGGGGGTGAATTCACGGTCCGTGAATTGACCTCCATTCTTGATCTGCGGCAGCCCCTGGTTTCTCACCACCTGAAAGTTCTCCTCGACGCGGGGCTGGTTTCCGTCAAACGCCAGGGTACCTGGGGGTATTACCGACTGCAGAGAAACGTTGCCGTTTTCGACCGTATCTGGTCAGCTATCGAAGGGGAGGTCGCCCTTTTGCCCGAAGTCATTCGTGATGCCACGGCGATGCTCGATTGTCTGGAGGAACGGAAAAAGGCCAGTCGCCATTTTTTCGATCGCCAGGCGCGGAACTGGGACAGTACGTTGCACAAGTTTCTGCCGCTCCCCAACTACCAAGATCGGTTCCTTAAATTTCTGCCAAACGCAAACACCGCACTTGAGGTCGGTTGCGGCACCGGCTCCCTGATTCCTAGCCTGGCCCGCAAGTCGATCCTCGTGGTCGGCATAGATCAGTCCCTGGAGATGATCGAGGAGGCACGCAAAAGGGTTCTCCGTGAAGGTCTCCAGGGTGTTGATCTCCGCGTCGGCGATATGTCCCATCTACCCTTGGCCGGGAGGGAGGTCGACCTGGTGGTTTTTAATATGGTTCTTCATCATGCTCCCCATCCCGTCGCCGTTCTCGGAGAGGCGTCCCGGGTGCTGAAAAACGGCGGTACTCTGGTAGTGGCCGATCTTCTCCCTCACGAACAGGAATGGGTAAGAGACAAACTGGCCGACCAATGGCTCGGTTTCAGCCTTGAGGATATGGGGGATTTTTTGGACCGCGCCGGTTTTGTCCTGGAGTCACGGGAAGAGATTCCAGGGAACAACGGTCAACTTGATCTTTTCATCCTGCGAGCCCGTAAAGGTGAAGGCAGGATTCAGTCGGAAACGCTGTCGCTTTTCATGGAGGAATGAATGTCGGTTGAAAAAGCTAAAAACTATGTTGTCAAGGATTTGAAGCTGGCCGAATGGGGGCGCAAGGAGATCCGTATGGCGGAAAACGAGATGCCCGGGCTTATGGCCACCAGGGCCGAGTTTGGTGCCGCCAAACCTCTTAAAGGGGCCAGGATTACAGGTTCTTTGCACATGACCATCCAGACCGCGGTACTGATCGAGACCCTGGTGGAGTTGGGCGCCGAGGTGCGCTGGGCGAGTTGCAACATTTTTTCGACCCAGGATCATGCCGCCGCCGCCATTGCCGAGCGCGGCATTCCGGTCTTTGCCTACAAGGGAGAATCCCTGGAAGAATACTGGCAATACACCAAATTGGCCCTCTCCCATCCGGAAGGCCCGAACCTGATCGTGGATGACGGCGGTGACGCGACACTGCTGGTGCACCGCGGCGTCGAACGGGAACGGCAGTTCGAAAACAGCGGCGTCAAGCCGGCAATCTGCACCGAAAATTCCGAGATCGAAATCATCGACCGGCTGCTCAACGCCACCCTTGATGAAGATCCCCGGTGCTGGCGGAAAATGGCCGAGGGACTGGTCGGGGTGAGCGAGGAGACCACTACCGGCGTCCATCGTCTCTACCATATGGCCAAGAACAAGACGCTGTTGTTCCCGGCCTTCAACGTCAATGATTCGGTGACCAAGAGCAAGTTCGACAATCTCTACGGCTGCCGGGAATCCCTGATCGACGGCATCAAGCGGGCCACCGACATCATGACCGCCGGCAAGAAATGTGTGGTTCTGGGCTACGGCGACGTCGGCAAGGGATGCGTACAGGCTTTCCGCGGCATGGGGGCGATGGTCTATGTCACCGAAATCGATCCGATCTGCGCCCTCCAGGCGTCCATGGAAGGGGTTCCCGTAGTGCGCATGGATGATGCCTGTCAGTGGGGGGACATTTTCGTCACCTGTACCGGAAACGTCGATGTCATTACCCGTGAGCACATGAATCAAATGAAGAACGAGGCCATTGTCTGCAATATCGGCCATTTTGATTCGGAGATCCAGGTCGATTCCCTGTTCAAGGACCCTGGCCTCAAGATTCATGAAGTAAAGCCCCAGGTCGATCAGATCGAATGGCCCGACGGCAAGCGGATTACCCTGCTGGCCAAGGGGAGGCTGGTCAACCTCGGCTGTGCTACCGGTCACCCTTCCTTTGTCATGTCGGCCTCCTTCACCAACCAGGTTTTGGCGCAGATGGAACTGTGGCAGAAAAGAGGCCAATATCAGAAGCAGGTTTACATTCTTCCCAAGTTTCTGGATGAGAAAGTGGCGTCTCTGCATTTGGCCAAACTTGGCGCTCAACTGACCGCAATGTCGCAAAAACAGGCCGATTACATCGGTGTACCGGTGGCGGGGCCGTACAAGCCGGATCATTACCGTTATTGAAAATTATGAAAGGGGCGATTCGATAATCGCCCCTTTCACTCTAAAAACCTTTTCGTGTTGATGTCGTCCGGCTCCGCGGGGTATAGTCAAAGACCCTTTTAGGGAAATTTCAATATTCGCACAGGTGATTGCATGCAATTCGATATCCCCCTCAAAACCACCGATGATTTCATGTCGTCGATAATCCAGGCTCATCAGGAAAAGATCTATTCCATCTTTTTCACCCTCCCCAGCGCTTACATGAACGACGCCAGGGTCATCTACAGCAAGCCGACTTACGACGAACTGTTGCTGGCTCTGCAAAAAGTGCCGGATAAGATCAAAAAGTATGTGACCCTGAACGGGCGCTACAACCCACCCATCAATTACTCCGCCGGCAACGTGCGGGAAAACGCCCGCCTGATGCTGGACCTCCATGATCAGGGTCAGTTGCATGGGATCATTTTTCTTGATTTTTTCTATATCCGCCGACTGATCGCCATCGAGCCGCGAATTGGGGAACTGGAACTGGTGCCGAGCGTCAACTGTTTTATCGACACCATCGGGAAGTTTCACACCATGCGCCGCTATCTTGAGGATGCCTGCGGTGCTTTCCGCACTAAAAAGGTCATTATTGATCGCGGATTGAATCGGGATCTTCAGGGATTGCGGCGGCTTTGCGGGCAACTGAAAGATTTTGATTCCAAACTGAAGATCGAGGTTCTGGTCAACGAGGGATGTATGCTCCACTGCCCCTTCAAGGTCAATCACGACATCTTCATCTCCATGTCCAATGATCACAATCAACAACAGATCCATCGCGACACGGATTGCGACGACTTCAACCTGAACAAGCTCTACGGCTGTCAGAACAGCAACCTCAGGAATCCGGCCAACGTGTTTCGTTCTCCCTTCGTGCGACCGGAAGATATCCATCACCTGGAAGGGCTGGCCGACATCCTCAAGGTCTGTGGCAAGACCCTGCCGCCCAATCGCATGAAGATGATCTTTCAGGCTTACCTGGACCGGAAATACAACGGCAATCTGCTCGATCTTCTCGACGCCACCCAGATCCTTTCCAAGGATGTGTTTATCGACAACGCCAAATTGCCTGGTGATTTTTTCGAGACCGTGGCTTCCTGCGACAAGAACTGTAGGGCTTGCCGCAAGTGCGAAACGCTGTTCGGACGCTGGATCGAATCCTTCGCCGATCTGCCCAGGCCCTCCCGTCCGGCTTCCCGGGCCAAAAAACAATCGACGCTTGACGGGAGAATGTAGATTTCCCCTTTTTTTCCTTTTCTGCTTTCTGCTACGATGGAAAAAGCCCCGGACGACTTTTGGTTTTCCGGGGCTTCGTCTATCGAGATCTTTAGACAGCATCCCCAGGTTCTCTTTGCCGGGAACTCCTCAAAAAATATGGTTTCGAGGTCTAAATCTGATGAATTTAAGGGAAAAAGCCAAAGTCTGTAAAGAGGCTCTAGCTAGAATTGGTGACAAGGTGTTAGAAGCGAAAAACTTTCCCGTCAGGGATGACCTTATCAATAAAATTCTTGAAAAGAACCTGAGCAGGCTGGGTAAAACGGCTGGTGCGGAGCTCAAACAGCTTGCCATTAAAAGCTTTTACGGTGGGGTTAACGTCTCCGGCAAGGTGTTTAATAGGGGCGTGACGGTAAATTTTGCAGTCAAGGCGGTAGCCCTTGAACCGGCATGGGAAGAAGGGCGCCACAGGGTTCGATTCAAAGTAGAGGAAAAAACCATGGTGATCGACAAGTCGGATATTCGCGGAGTTTTCGCTTCTCTAGGGAATCGATTTTTCAGCATCGTAACCGGCCAGGATTTTCTTGAAATGAAACTCCGCCAGCTCTCCGATAAAAATGGGGTTGTGGAATTTTCCCTTGACGGGTTGGACAGTTGGCTGGATACAGCCCTGAAGTTTTTGGAATTGACCAAGATTGCACCCGAGGAAGGGAGAGTTGTTGTAACAGGGAAGTTTAATGCGAAGAATATTAACATCAGCTCAACTTATGGAGCCGGAAAAACCATGTTTTCCTCCCTCCAGGTGGCATTGCGGAAATGACCTGGGGCTTGGTTTTGAAGGTTTCTCTTTGAAAATTCAACAGATTGAAGCTTAAATTTGCGTGCCCCTGAAACTTGGCGGAGGACATCCCGGCGCAAAAAGATTTCTCCTGTTTAGCGGTATTTTTCTCATTAAAATTTGGCCAAAGCTCTGCTCAAGTCATCAAAGGATCTTTCGAGGTCCGTTTTGATTTCGCCCCAAACGTCTTTGGATGACGCCCGAAGTTCCCGCAGTTTCAGCAGGGCTTTTTGCTCCTTGTCCATCAAGTCTCTGAACGTATCCTCATCTCTGTGAGTCAAAGCCAGGGTTTTAATCTGACGCATTATTTCATCAAGTTCTGATTTGAAGATGTCCTCGTATTCTTCTCTGATACGCATGGCCCGCTCCTTTCCTCACAGAAAACCATTTTTAAAATAAGAATTTAGGGGCTAGAATGAGGTTATTCCCATTATACAACCGAATAACGGAAACTCAATCCGAACAGGCACGCGTTTCGAAGGTTCCGGGACCGTTTTAAAGTAATTCGTTTCGCCCCTCCCTTACAGAAATGCCCGGAAATCGAAATTGACGACCCAGGCCGGTTTGCGGGCCTTATCCTGGCCGAGGGTCCGTCAGCCTTTCTTCGTCTCGCTGATATGGCACCGGGCCATGATGGCTATTTCCGCTGGATCAGACGGGGTCCATCCTTTCTTGACACGATTCCCTTTGAGTGTCGGTCCGGGTAGCCAGCGTTTCCAGCGACACATCGCGCCAGGGGAGGGCGTCTCAACCGGCCTAACAGGGCGATTTTCAGCAGCATGTCAGTTCGGCTTGACCCATTTCGCCACCAGGAATGCTCCCGTGTCGAGTTTTTTCTCGATTCCTTCCCGTTCAATCCGTCGCGCCTTTTCCGGTTCCTCGTCCTTGAAGAAGTGGACCACCGTCCTGAATTCTCCGGAAACCGGCGCCAGAGCCAGAAGTTCCTGGGGGGAACGGAAAAAAGCCTTGTCGTAAAGGTCGGTTTCCCCTCGCTTGGCGCGCCCGATACGTTCTTCGGCCCAGGGCGAGAGGCGGTTGAGAGTGGCGATGACCAGGAGGCCCCCCGGTTTCAGCACCCGGAACAGTTCACCGACAGCTTCATTCCCTTCGGCGATAAATTCGAGGGCGGTGTTGGAAATCACCTTGTCGAAAGTGCCATCCAGGAAAGGCAGATCGAGGATGTTCCCCTTGACCGCCAGAAAATCCTTCTCTTTGGATATCCTGGTGGCTTTGCGGGCCGCGGTCTGAAGCATGGCGGCGGAGATGTCCATACCCACCACTTCTGCTCCGGCGGCCAGGAAGTCGGTGGTGAAGATGCCGGTGCCGCAACCGGCGTCGAGGATCCGTTCGCCCGGGGCAGGGGCCAGATACTCCAGCAGCAGGTTGAGCTCGGTTTCCCGAACGATTTTTCCGAGAGGGGTGGCAAACCACTGCTCGTATTTGTCCGACCAGCTATCGAAGATTTGCGATTTTCCTGGCATTGGTTTCCTCCTCTGATGTAAAAGTTTTCGAACGGTTACCGAGGTGTTTGCGATTCTAGCCGGGATGAAAAGGGGGAGGCCCGGTCCGGTTGAATGCCATATTCGTCAGGCCCGTCGGAAAAGGGCACGGACCTGAAGACCTCCTGTTGGCGGAGAGGGTCGACTCCCCGGGAACGTCAGTGATCGCAGGGGTTGGCACCGGTCTGTAAGGTTCCGGCCAGATAGGAGGCGGCGATGCTTTCCGGGGTGTCGACGGGAGCCCCCACGATGACCTGAATTCCTTCCTGGGCAAACAGCGCCTGGGCCCGCTGTCCCATGCCACCGGTTATGATGACGTTGGCTCCCTGATCCGCCAGCCATGGAGGAAGCAGGCCCGGTTCGTGGGGCGGGGCTTCAAGGTCTTCCCGTCGCAGAATCCGGCGGGAAGAGGGATCGACCTCCAGCAGTGCGAATTGTTTACAATGGCCAAAATGAATCGACAGTTTTCCATTGGCCAGGGGAATGGCGATTTTCACGTTGTGTTCTCCTTCTTCACTTTGTTTTCAGGTGGTCTCCGTCTTTTTGCGATGAGCGGAGAGGGGTTTTTCCGATGCGGATGGCAGCTCGAATACCGGAACGGCGGGCGGGAAAAGGACTCTTTGCCGGTCGTGTCCACCAGCGAGGGTCGGTTTCGCCGCCGAGTCATTGTCCCTGGCCGGGCACAACCGGAAGCAATCCTCGCAAATCATTTTCATTCCGTCAATGAAAGAAAAGGGCGGAAAAAGGCCTTTAACAAATGAAGGGGCGATAAGAGGATTATTGGACTTTTTTTCTGGAACGGCCGTCACGCAAAGGGAGGGAAATATCCAATTGAGCGATTTTGCGGAACAGGGTGCTTTTATGGATGCCGAGTTTTTTGGCGGCGGCGAGGCGATTGTAGTCGCACTCCTGTAAGGCCTTGCGGATGGTTTCCGTTTCCAGCAGTTCCCGGGCGGTGCGGATATCGACGCCGGAGGCGGCCGTTTCAGGATGCCGGGTCAATTCGGGTGGGAGATGGGGGATATGGATCACCTCGTCCCGGCACATGATAAACGCCCTTTCGATGATGTTCTCGAGCTCCCGGATGTTGCCGGGCCAGTCATGGGCCATAAGCAGGGACAGGACTTCCCCGCTGACGGCACGGATCGAGCGGCCCTGGAGACGGTTGAAATGTTCGATGAAATGGTTCGTCAGCAGGGGAATATCCTCTTTACGTTTTCTGAGAGGCGGAAGTTCCAGACGAATCACATTGATCCGATAATAGAGATCCTCCCGGAAACGCTCCTGCTTCACCAGATCACCCAGATCCCGGTTGGTGGCGGCCAAGATGCGGACGTCGGAGTTCTCACTGCGGGTGGCACCGAGGGGTTCAAAGGTTTTTTCCTGGAGGACCCGCAACAGACGCACCTGCAGGGCGGGACTCACCTCACCGATTTCATCGAGAAAAAGAGTTCCGCCGGAGGCCAGGGTGAATCGCCCCGATTTGTCCCTGGCGGCTCCGGTGAAGGCGCCGGCCTTGTAGCCGAAAAGCTCCGATTCCAGGAGAGTATCGGGCAACGCTCCGCAGTTGACGGCGACAAACGGGCCCTTATGGCGGGGGCTCAGTTCATGAAGGGTGCGGGCGATCAGTTCTTTGCCGGTCCCGGTTTCCCCGGTGATCAGCACGGTGCTGGGGCTGGCGGCGACAGCGGGAAGGATTTCGAAGATGTGCTGCATCAGCGGGCTGTGGCTGACCAGGTCGCCGACCCTGGAACTTCCTTCCAACTCACGGCGCAGGGCTTCGATTTCGCTCAAATCGCGGAAGGTCTCCGCCCCGCCGATGATGGTTCCCGTTTCATCCCGCAGCGCTGCGGTGGAGACGCTGATGGGGATGCGGGCGCCCTCGGCATTGATGATGTAGCCCGACCGGCCGATGATCGCCTTGCCGTTGCGAATGGTTTTGCGCAAGGCGCATTCCGCTTCGCACATACTGCAGCGGAAGACCTCGGAACAGAGCCGCCCGATGGCTTCCTGACGGGGAGTGCCGGTGATCTTTTCGGCGGCCCTGTTGAAGGAGGTGATGCGCCACTGCAGATCGACGGTGAAAACACCGTCCGAGATGCTTTCCAGAATCGCTTCGGTGGAGGTGCGGATCAATGGCGAGATGGTTTTCTTGGATTGTGTCATTTTTCCAGACGCCGTTCAGGCAAACAGATCGAGTTGGCGATCCGGGGGCGGTTTGATTTCCAGCAGGATGGTCGGCTTTTTGCCCAGGACATAAAGCAGCCGCCACAAATCCTCATCGACGGCTTTCTCGATGTGAAAATTCTCCAGCAAAGCCTTGCCGCCGATCACGCCGCGCCGCTGCAGTTCCCGCAGCACATCGCGCTCATCCTGGAAAGGATCGAGAGAAAGAACCTGAGTGCGGGAATCGACACGGACAGCATCCCAGAACCGCGACTGTGTGGGAAGGCCGGGATAAGGGGACAGGACACATCTCAGAAGGGGCATGGCGACTGTCCGATGAAGGAAACTCCGGGAACAGGTGGATGAGGGTCAAAACGGGTGATTTGGGGAAAGGTTATTTCATTTTTTCGACGAATCATTTGGTTTTTCCGCTTCTTCATCCTTTTCATCTTCTCCGGAAAGTCCTTTTTTAAAATTTTTCACCCCCTTGCCAAGAGACCCTCCCACCTGAGGAAGTTTGCCTGCGCCGAAGAGAATCAGCACCAGCACAAGGATGATAAGCAGTTCCTGTATGCCAAGTCCGAACATATGCGGTTCCTTATAAAAAAATTGCGGTCTAATTTCGTTTCCAGCGCAACCAGATGGACAGTATCTTGCCTATCCCCGGGGTAAGCCTGGTTCGTCTGTAGCTGTCGGCCAGCTTTTTGATCGCCTCCCCCTGGGTAGGGTAGGGATGGATGGTGGCAGCGATGGTGGAAAGACCGATTCCGGCGGTTATGGCCAGAGTGAACTCGTTGATCATTTCCCCCGCATTGCGGGCGACGATGGTGGCGCCGAGAATGCGATCCGTTCCCTTTTTTACATGGACCGTTACGAAACCGTACTCTTCGCCGTCAAGGAGGGCCCGGTCCACTTCGGCCAGGGACACCGAGTAACTGTCGATCTCGATGTTTTTTTCCTCCGCCTCCCTTCTGTTCATGCCGACGTGGGCCACCTCCGGCGTGGTATAGGTACACCAGGGGATGACCAGCCCGGAGACGGTCTGCCTCCCTCCGAAAAGGGCGTTGGCGATCACGATCCGCGCCATGGCGTCCGCCGCGTGGGTAAACTTGAAGGGGCTGCAGACATCCCCCGCGGCGTAAATCCGCGAATTACCGGTGCGCAGACGGCTGTTGACCCGAATCCCTTCAAGGGGATCATAATCGACGCCGGCCTTTTCCAGGTCCAGTTGGGTGACGTTTGGGGTGCGTCCGGCGCCAATGAGAATCTGATCGGCGGAAACGGTGAAACGCTGCTGGTCCTGTTGCTCAAAGATCAGGAGCTTTTCCCCTTCGCTTTTTGTCGCCTCGAGGATCTTTATCTCATTGTAGATAATGATGCCATCCCGCTCAAGGGCGTTGTGGATAAACTCCGAGGTTTCCGGGTCCTCCCGGGGGAGAATCCGTTTTCCCGAATTGAGAATGGTAACGGTACTTCCCAGATGGGCGAAGGCCTGGGCCAACTCGCAGCCGATCGGCCCACCGCCGACTATGGTCAGACGTTCGGGACAAGTGTTCAGGGAAAAGACCGTTTCATTGGTGAGGTATCCGGTCTCTTCAAGACCGGGAATCGGCGGAATGCGGGCGAAGGATCCGGTGCAGATCACGGCGCGGTGAAAAGTGAGTTTTTGCCCCTCTACCTCCACGGTGTCGGAACCGGTGAACCGGGCCGCCCCAAAGAACACATCGACACCCAACTCCTCTCGGAAACGTCGGGCCGAATCGTGATTGCTGAGGCGCGCCCGAACCTGGCGCATTCTTTCAAAGGCCGCCGTGAAGTCGACCTTCAGTTTCTCGCCGTTGACCACACCGAATTCCGCGGCGTTGCGCGCGTCGCGAATCGCCCTGCCGGCGCGGATGATCCCTTTGGAAGGAACGCAACCGAAGTTGAGGCAATCCCCACCCAGCAGGTTTTTTTCCACCAGGGCCACCTTCCCTCCCAGGCCGGCGGCTCCCGCCGCGGCCACCAGGCCGGCGGGGCCGGCGCCGATAACCAGCAGGTTGTAGCGCGATGCGGGTTCGGGATTGATCCACTCCGCCGGATGCACATTTTCGGCAAGGGCCTGGTCATATGGGCTGGCGGAAAGGCTGCCGGGCTGAAGGCTCATGATGCGGTTCCTTTTGTTCCCATCGGAACAGGTGCCGAAACGGCAGTGAAGGAGGAAGCTGTATATTGGAAAAGTAACAAAAATTCCCCGGTTTGCCAAGGAATCCCGGAATGGCCTTTTGATCCTCCGGGATCATTTCCGCCACAGGGAAGGAAAAAAGAGAACGAGAACGGTGAAAAGTTCCAGACGGCCGCAGAGCATACAGGTGATGAGTACCCATTTGCCGAAGGGGACGATGTGGGCGTAGTTGTCGGTCGGGCCGACGAGACCGAGGCCGGGGCCGATGTTGCCGAGGGTGGCGATCACGGAACTGGCCGCGGTCACCATGTCCAGCCCCGTGGCGGCCATGAGAAAGGTAGCGAAAACGAACATTCCCACAAAAAGCGCGAAAAAACCGAGAATCGACTGCATGACCTCCCGATCAACCGGCGCCTCGCCGAGTTTGACCAGTTGCACCGAGCGGGGATGGATGAGGTGATAAAGCTGAAAACGGGCATGCTTGAAGAGCAGCAGTACCCGTGCGACCTTCATCCCGCCGCCGGTGGATCCGGCGCATCCTCCCACGAACATCAGGAAAATGAGGATACAGCCGGTGACGGGGGGCCAGAATTCGTAATCGGCGGTTCCGAAGCCGGTGGTGGTGAGAATGGAAACCGCCTGGAAAGCGCTGAAGCGCAGGTTGTCGGAAAGGGAGTCGTAGACCTTCCCCTGGTTGAAAGCCATGAGGGTGACAACGGAAATGAGGGTCAGACAGATATAGAAGAGACATTCCTGGTTGCGGAAATATTCGACCAGGCGCCCGCGGATGGCGTAGTAGTGAAGGGAAAAATTGATCCCGGCAAGGAACATGAAAAAAGTGATGACCCAATCGATGAAGGGGCTGGAGAAGGCCCCTACCGACGCGTCACGGGTCGAGAAGCCGCCGGTGGCGAGGGTGGCGAAGGCGTGGCAGAGGGCCTCGTAAAGGGTCATGCCGCCGAACATGAGCAGGATCGTCTCCAAACCGGTCAGCAGGATGTAGACACCCCACAGCAGTTTGGCCGTATCCTGGATCCGCGGTTTGAGGCGATCCGCGGTGGGACCGGGCACTTCGGCCTGGAAAAGCTGCATGCCGCCGATGCCGAGCATGGGCAGGATGGCCAGGGAAAGAACGATGATCCCCATCCCCCCCATCCAGTGGGTGAGCGCCCGCCACAAAAGGATACTCTCCGGCACCCCTTCGATTTTGGCAAGGATGGTGGCGCCGGTTGTGGTGAATCCGCTCATGGTTTCAAACCAGGCGTCGGTGAGGGAAGGGATGACGCCGCTGATGAGATAGGGGAGGGCGCCGAAGGCCGCATAAAAGAGCCAACCGAAGGTGACGACGGCGAAGCCGTCACGGATCGACAGTTCTTTATCACTGTTGAAGACCTTGACAAGAATCAGCCCTGCGGCCAGCGACAGAAAAGAGGAAATGATGAAATGAGTGGCCATGCCGTCGGCGAAATAAAAGGAAAAAGGGAGCGGAAGCAGCAGCGCGGCGGCCAGAAATATCAGCAATATGCCGAGAATTCGCAGGGTCAGGGGGATGTTCATTCAGGCAAAGAACCTTTCCACCTTGGGAACCGAGCCGGGAAGAGAAAAGATGACCACCCGGTCCCCCACCTGAAGGAGGGTCTCGCCGGTGGCGATCTCAAAGTGATTGCCGCGAACGATGGCGCCGATAATGGCGCCCTCCGGAAAATGGAGCTCCTTGAGCGGCACATTGGTGATTTCCGCTTTGTCCCGTACCTTGACCTCCAGTACCTCGGCGTTGCTCCCCTCGATGGTGGCCAGGGTGAGAATCTCGCCGCGGCGGACATATTTCAGGATGGCGGAGGCGGCGGCGATAAAGGGAGAGACGCACGCATCGATGCCCAGAGTCGGGGCCAGACGAAGAAGCTCCGGTTTGCTGACCAGGGAGACGGTGCGGCTGGCGCCATGTTGTTTGCAAAGCAGGGAACAGAGGATATTGGTTTCATCGTTCTCGGTGACGGCGATGAAAATATCGGCGGTTTCCACTCCTTCGTCGATCAGGGTACGGATGTCGTCTCCTTCCGCCCACAGGATGACGACCTTTTTTAGTTTGCCGGCCAGTTCCTCGCAACGGGCCTGGTTGTGCTCGACCAGGCGGACATCATAACCGATCTGTTCCAGCTGTTTGGCAATCTGGAAGCCGATCCGCCCCCCGCCGAGAATGAATGTCCGCGGTTTGCGCTTTTTTTTCACTTCCTCCATCTTGAGCAGATAGTAGATGGCGGGAAGATCGTTGTTGTGGGCGAAGATGTAGATACTGTCCCCGGCCTTGATAACATCGTCGCCCCGGGGGATGATGGTTTTCTCCCCCCGCGTGATGGCGGTGACGATGAAGCGGTACATGCCGCGAATTTCTCCAAGTTCCTTCATGGAAAGTTCGCAAAGGGGACTTTCCGGGCCGATCCGGTAGCCGAGGAATTGAATTTTGCCCTCAGCGAACTCGGCGACGTCGAAAACCCCGGTTCGGGAGGCGATATTGATGATTTCCTCCGATACCGCATCCTGGGGGTTGATCAGCAGGTCGATGCCGAGTTTTTCACGGGTCAGGGTGGCTCCCCGCCCCGAGTATTCGATGCTCTTGACTCGGGCGATGCGGGTGGGTACCTGGTAACTGCGGGCCAAAAGGCAGGCGAGGATGTTGACCTCGTCCTGGTCGGTGACGGCAATCAGCGTGTCGGTTTCCTTGATCCCGCCCTGTTCGAGAAATTCGGCTCCTGCGCCGTTGCCGTGGATGCCGAGGACATTGAGCCTGTCCTGGGCCTGCCGGAGACGTTCGGCGTTACGGTCGATGAGGGTGACCTCGTGTCCTTCAGCGGAAAGTCGGCTGCACAGGTAAAAGCCCACCTGTCCGGCGCCGATAATCAGAATCTTCATGTTCGAACCCTTGACTCACGGTGATTGGAATGTTGATAAACCCGCTGTATCAATCTACATTAAATCATGCCCGGCGCAAGTTCAAAACCCCGACGGCTGTTGCCCGGGCAGGCCTGTTTGGGGTAATATAAATGAATTTGAAAGAGTGGGAAAGACAATGGGATTTCTGGTCGAGGTTTCCGACCAACAATTGCGCCGGGAAAAGGAAAAAGCCAGGGAATTGCGCAAAAGCCGTTGGTGGAGTCAGAAAACAGCCGCCGGCCGCTGCCATTACTGCGGCGCCGAAGTGGCGCCTGCAGAGTTGACTTTGGACCATCTGGTTCCCCTCATCCGTGGCGGTCGCAGCACCCGTGGCAACTGCGTGCCTGCATGCAAGGAATGCAACAGCCGCAAGAAGTATCTCCTGCCGCTGGAGTGGGAGGAATATCTGCAACGCCTCAACAATTCGGAATGACGTCCACTCAAAGGTCACTGAAAAACCAATCACTCGAGGAGCCCTGTCTGCCATGAGCAATGAAGGCCAGAAGATCATCTACTCCATGCTCGGAGTCAACAAAACCATCAACAAAAAGCAGGTTATCAAGGACATTTCCCTGTCCTATTTCTACGGGGCCAAGATTGGTGTTCTTGGTCTCAACGGTGCCGGGAAAAGTACCCTGCTGCGCATCATGGCGGGGGTGGACAAGGAATTCAACGGGAAGACCATTCTCTCCCCGGGTTTTACCATCGGTTTTCTGGAGCAGGAGCCGCAATTGGATGAATCCAAAACGGTCCGCGAGGTGGTGGAGGAAGCGGTGCAGGAAACCGTCGATCTGTTGAAGGAATTCGAAGAAATCAACGCCCGCTTTGCCGAACCGATGTCCGATGAGGAGATGGACGGACTGATCGAGCGCCAGGGGGAGGTCCAGGAGAAACTCGATGCCGCCGATGCATGGAGCCTCGACTCGCGTTTGGAGATGGCCATGGACGCCCTGCGTTGTCCCGCCGGCGACACCTCGACCAAAGTTCTCTCCGGCGGCGAGAAAAGGCGGGTGGCGCTGTGCCGACTGCTGCTGCAGAAACCGGACATCCTTCTTCTGGACGAGCCAACCAATCACCTCGACGCGGAAACGGTGGCCTGGCTGGAACAGCACCTGCAGCGTTACGAGGGAACGGTCATTGCCGTTACCCATGACCGCTATTTTCTTGATAACGTGGCGGGTTGGATTCTGGAACTCGACCGCGGCCACGGTATCCCCTGGAAAGGGAACTATTCGTCCTGGCTGGAGCAGAAGCAGGCCCGTCTCGCCCAGGAAGAAAAACAGGAGACGGCCCGCCAGAAGACCCTGGAGCGGGAGTTGGAGTGGATCCGCATGGCCCCCAAGGGGCGTCACGCCAAAGGAAAGGCCCGCATCAGCGCCTATGAGAATCTTCTCACCCAGGAAGCCGATAGCCTGGAGAAAAACCTGGAGCTCTATATACCTCCGGGACCTCGTCTGGGAGACGTGGTGATCGAGTCGAAAGAGGTCGGCAAGGGATACGGAGATCGCCTGCTGGTGGAGAATATGAATTTTTCTCTTCCGCCGGGAGGAATCATCGGAGTGATCGGACCCAACGGCGCCGGCAAGACGACCCTGTTCAGGATGATCACCGGCCAGGAACAGCCCGATTCGGGCACGATCCGCATCGGGGAAACGGTCAAAATGGCCTATGTGGATCAGGCCCGCCGGCTCGATCCGGAAAAAACCATCTGGCAGGAGATCACTGGCGGCAACGAACAGATACAGCTCGGGAAGCATCTGGTCAATTCCCGCGCCTATGTGGCCCGTTTCAATTTCGCCGGAGGCGACCAGCAGAAGAAAACGGCCGGACTCTCCGGAGGAGAGCGAAACCGCCTTCATCTGGCCAAAATACTGAGGGAAGGGGCCAATGTTCTGCTTCTCGACGAGCCGACCAACGACCTCGACGTCAACACCATGAGGGCCCTGGAGGATGCGTTGCTGAACTTCGCCGGCTGTGTGGTGGTGATCAGCCATGACCGCTGGTTTCTTGACCGTATCGCCACCCATATCCTCGCCTTCGAGGGGGACAGCCGAGTGGTCTGGTTCGAAGGGAACTATTCGGAGTACGAGACCGACCGAAGACTGCGGCTGGGAGATGAGGCGGAACGGCCTCACCGCATCAAATACCGTCAATTGACCCGTTGAGAATCGGTGGCCGCGATGAAAGCGTTCCTGGCAGATTTCGTGGAGGGATCCGATTACAAAAAGATCCTTATGCTGGTCTTGTTGTCGGTTCTGGTCAAAGCCGTCATTATTCCCCATGTCATGGTTATCAATCCTGATGGCGTCCGCTATGCCAACTCCGCCCACCATTTGCTGCAGGGGAATTTCCGGGAAGCTTTCGGTCACGAAAAAATGCTTTTTTATTCCCTGACCCTCGGGGTCTTTCAACTGGTCATAAAGGACTGGTTCTGGGCGGGGAAGATCCTTTCGTCGGTTTTTCTGACGCTGACCCTGATTCCACTTTATTATCTCACCAGGGAGCTTTTCGGCCGTAACGCAGCCTTTTGGTCGGGGCTGGTATTTATTCTGCTTCCCTCAGCCAACAGCATTGCGGCGGAAGTCGTCAAGGATGCTCCCTTTCTTTTCTTCATCCTCACCGCCTTGTTTCTGGGGGTCAAAGCCCTGCAAAACCCTCGGCCTCTTTATTTTCTGCTGACCTTTTGCAGCGCCTCGGCGGCAACCCTTTTCCGCCTGGAAGGGATCGTTTTCATCCTCGCCTACCTCCCGGCTGTGGTTGTGGTTCTGGCCGTTTCTGACGAGCGCAGAAAATATCTTCGGGGTCTGGCCGTCTTCCTGGCGATTCCCAGCCTGGCTATCATCCTTTCCGCTGTTTTATTTTTGACTGGGTTTTTTCCCTCCGAGGCTCTGCAGATAGCCTGGAAACCTTTCGCCAGGCATTATTTTTCCTTCGATTTCCTTAATAATTACCACCAGATCTATGATTATCTCAAAAGTGTCGAAGGAAGGTTTCGTGGAGGAGAATGGGGACAGGATTTTTTTGAAATTGCCCGACGGAACATGGCCTGGATCTACCTTTGGGGAATGTTTCTGAAGTTTTTCAAGGAAATTTTTCCAATTTTTCTGATACCACTGGCCTTGGGTCTGGCTTGCCGGGATCGTTACCGGGGCGGCCTTATTGTCCTGTTGTGGCTCTCCTTTTCCTACCTCGCCATGAATTATTATTTTATTATTTCCAGAAATTTTATCTCTGGCCGTTATCTCATGGTGGCGGTTCTGTTTTTGCTGCCGGTTATCGGTTTTGGACTGGAGCGTGCGAGGATATGGACAAACAACCTAAAATATTCGAAAATCGCTTTGCTAACCCTGTTTTTTCTCTTTGTGTTCTATCCCGCTTCCAAAAGTTTTTCCGATTCAATTGAAAATAAGAAAGAAATCAGAGAATGCGCATTATGGCTTCAGAATAATAAAACCCTTTTGAACAAGAAAATCATAACTACGGAGGAAAGGGTTCTTTTTCACGCCGGAATGCTAAGAGAGAAATACCACAATTTCACCATCAACAATAAAGAAAACCTGGAGAAGGCCGCCGTTGAAAATCAGTGTGACTTCATTGTATTGAGCACATCTGAAAACGATATTTTAAAAACAGGAATGACCAATTATCATCTGGTTAAAGAATTCAATGGAAAAAAAATATCTGTATTGGTGTTCGGAAAAAATGTATGAACCCAAAAATTGATTTTTTTCCTTGAACTGGTGGATCCAAAAAAGATACCACTCTAATAATCATCTAACATGCGGGTTATTAATGCCTTCTAATACCATCGGATGTTACTTTCTTGCTCTTAGGAAAACGCTGGAGCGAACGGAACGGGAAAACAGTGAAGATATCGTCTGCTTCGCCCGATTGCTGACCGATACCTTTCGCCGGGGGAACAAGGTGCTGATCATGGGCAACGGCGGCTCCGCCGCCGATGCCGAACATTTTGCCGGTGAACTGGTCGGCCGTTTTCTCAAGAACAGAAGGGGGCTCCCAGCTGTGGCCTTGACCGGCAATTCCGCCACACTGACGGCTGTGAGCAATGATTTCGGTTTTGAAAGCATCTTCAGCCGCCAGGTCGAGGCCCTCGCCGTCCCCGGAGACCTGGTGATCGCCATTTCGACCAGCGGCAATTCCCCCAATATCAACAAAGCAATCGTCACCGCAGGAAAAATCGGCTGCGCCACCCTCGCTTTGCTCGGCAGGGATGGCGGCGAAGCCGCGGGGATCGCCGATCACAAACTTATTGTTCCCGCGGATCAGACCCCCCATATCCAGGAGATGCATATCGCCGTCATTCATCTCCTGTGCAAAATGGTGGAAGATGCCCTTTTCCCTCCAGAAGGGGAGTTATGAATCATTTATCCACCGATCAATACCAGCAACTTCTGGATAGAGCTCGACCATTGGCCAGAGACGGGCGAGGGGTCAAGGTTTTCGAACTTGCCGACGGGATGATCGTCAAAATATTCCGCCGCCGAAACTTTATCACCTCCGATTTTCTTCGGCCTTACGCGGTCCGTTTTCAACAAAACGCCGAATCGCTGCTGGTTCTCGGGGTAAAGACGGTGGATGTGGAAAACATTTTCACCTGCCCCGCCAAGAAACAACACCTCGTGCTTTACCGCTCCGTAGCCGGCCGCACCTTGCGCGAGGTGCTGGCGGACCCAGCCGGCAGGGATGATATCCTGGCCCGCTTTTCCATCTTTTTTGCCCAACTTCACGGCAAGGGAATATTTTTCCGTTCCATACATTTCGGCAATGTCATTGTCTCCGAGGGAGATAATCCTTTTGCCCTGATCGATGTCGCCGATATGACTATTCACAAAGCAGCTTTGAGCCTTTCCAAAAGGGTGAGAAACTTCAAGCACATGATTCGCTATGAAGAGGACAGGAAACGGATCGAGGCCAATGGAGTCGAATCTTTTGTACGGAATTATATGGATGCTTCTTTGCTGAGTTCGAATGAAAAGGAGCGGTTCTGGCAGCGACTGACCAAGGAGGTCCCCTTTTTTCGACCTCCCAACCCAACCTGACACAGACATGAAAAAAAAAGAACCGGCGGACCTGACCCAGGTCAAAACCTATCCCATCGTGTCCCGCGACAACAAAGTGAATGTGCGCGAGCATTTCGCCCGGGCCTTTCCCCCGAATCTCTCCTTCGGCGATTTTTTCAGCCGCCTTCCCAATCTGCTGGGGGCCGAAAACCTGCGCCAGGTGGCGGAGGACATCCTTTCGGCGAGAGACCAGGGAAAACCGGTGGTCATGGCCCTGGGGGGGCATGTGATCAAATGCGGGCTGCAACCGATTATAAAGCAGTTGATCGAGGAGGATGTCATCACCGCGGTGGCCATGAATGGAGCGGCGGCCATCCATGATTTCGAGGTTTCCCTGATCGGCGCCACCTCGGAAGATGTCGGCGCGGTTCTCCATTCCGGCGATTTCGGATTCGCCGAGGAGACCGGGTCCGGCATGAACCGGGCGCTCAAAAAAGGAAGTGAAGAAAATATCGGTTTCGGCGAGGCGATCGGACGCTGGATTATTGATCATGCCCACCCCTTTGAAGATTTCAGTCTGCTGGCTGCCTGTGCCGCAAACGAAGTGCCGGCGACGGTCCATGTGGCCATCGGTACCGACATCATTCATCAGCATCCGCTGGCGGACGGGAGCGTGACCGGAGAGATGACTTTTCGGGATTTCCGCCTGCTGGTATCCCTTGTCGGCGAACTGGGCGGCGGAGGGGTATGGCTCAACGTCGGTTCGGCGGTCCTGTTGCCCGAGGTTTTTCTGAAAGCCCTGTCGATCGCCCGGAACCTCGGGAAATCTCTCGATGATTTCACCACCGCCGACTTCGACATGATCCGGCACTACCGTCCGCTGCAGAATGTGGTCAAAAGGCCGACTTCCTGCCGGGGACGCGGCTATTCCATCACCGGCCATCACGAGATCAACATCCCGCTGCTGGCCGCCGCTATTCTGGATCGACTACATGGGGAGAAAAGAACGCGGCCATGAAGCGAACGGCGATTGAAGGGTTTGTGGAGCGGCTTCCCGGTATCCATATTCTGGTTGTCGGAGATCTGATGCTGGATGAGTATTTGTGGGGGACGACCGAACGGATCTCTCCCGAAGCGCCGGTGCAGATTGTCGATATTCACCAAGAAGACCTGCGCCTTGGCGGCGCCGGCAATGTGATCCACAATCTTCATTCACTGGGCTGCCAGGTGGAGACGGTGAGTGTGGTCGGGGGGGACCAAGATGGGGAAAGGGTCCTGGCCCTGCTTTCCGCCCTGCAAAAGTCCAGTGATGGAGTGATTCTTCAGCCGGACCGCAAAACCAGTCGCAAAACCCGCATATTGGCCAGCAATCAGCAGATGATGAGAATCGACCGGGAGAGCCGTGAGGCCATTCCGCCGGCGGTGGAAGAGCGCTTGTTGACCTGCTGTGGAGAGAAGCTCGACGACTGCCAGTGCCTGTTGCTTTCCGATTACGGGAAGGGCGTATTGACCGATAGCCTGCTGAGGGAACTGATCGCCATGGCCCGCGCCAAAGGGATTCCGGTGCTGGTCGATCCCAAGGGAAAAGATTTCACCAAATACCGCGGCGCCACTTTGTTGACTCCCAACCGCAGAGAACTTCTGCAGGCAACCGACCTTTTCCCCATGACCGACGCCAATCTGCGCAAGGCGGGTAAAAGGATCGTGGCTTCCCTCGAACTGGAGGCTTTGGCCCTGACCCGCTCGGAAGAGGGGATGACCCTGTTTTTCCAAAATGGTGATGAGATCGATCTGCAGACTCGGGCGCGGGAGGTGTTTGATGTGTCGGGCGCCGGAGATACGGTTCTCGCTCTTCTGGGGGCCGGGCTGGGAGGGGGCCTTTCCTTTACCGAGGCGGCCCAGGCGGCCAATCTGGCGGCGGGGATCGTGGTCGGCAAGGTCGGCACCTCGACCGTCCGCGCGGAAGAAATGCTGGAAGAGGCCCGGCGCCAGTTGTATGGAACCGATTCCAAAATCCAGACCGGGAATTGCCTGGAGAAGATCGTCGCCGCGGCCCGCAAGGTTGGGAAATCGGTTGTTTTCACCAACGGTTGTTTCGATCTTCTGCATGTCGGACACGTCAAATATCTGCAGCAGGCGCGCCAATTGGGGGATCTGCTGATTCTCGGCCTCAACTCCGACGCCTCGGTGCACCGTCTCAAAGGGGAAAAACGCCCCCTGATCGGAGAAGAGGAAAGGGCGCAAATCCTGGCCGCCCTGAGCTGTGTCGATTATGTGACTATTTTCGATGAGGACACCCCTCTCGACCTGATCGCCGCCCTGCGCCCCGATATCCTGGTAAAGGGAGGGGATTACACCCCGGAAGGGGTCGTTGGCCGGGAACAGGTTGAAGGGTATGGCGGAAGGGTGGAGATCATTCGCTTCGTGGAAGGGCGTTCCACAACCCAACTCATCAACCGGATTCTGGAGCGCTTTTGAAAACGGTGTCGGCAAACCGTCCTGAATTGCGCAGGGCCGTTTTCATCGACAGGGACGGAACCCTTCATGTGGAGAAAGGGTATCTTTGTCACGCCGAGGATCTGGAATTCTTCCCCGGTGTACCTCAGGCGATCGGTCAACTCAGGCAAGCCGGATTTCTGGTCATTGTCATTACCAACCAATCGGGGGTGGCCAGAGGCTATTTCACCCTCTTCGAAGTGAATCTCGTCCATCGCCACATCCAAGCTCTGCTGAAGCGAGAGGGGACAACCATAGACGCTTTCTATGTCTGCCCCCACCATCCCGAGGGGATTCCACCCTTCCGCACAACCTGTTTATGTCGCAAAGGACATCCCGGAATGTTGTTGCAGGCCGCGGCGGATTTCGGCATAGACCTCCCCAATTCTTTCATGATCGGCGACAAGACCTCCGATATCGAGGCAGGAAGGAATGCCGGCTGCCGACCGCTGCTGGTCCTGACAGGTTACGGAGAAGAAACGGCGAGAAAGATTCTACCGGAAAATGTTCTCACCTTTGCCGACCTGCCGGGAGCTGTCGAATACATCCTTTCCCTGTCCTGAGATCACCTGTCGGGTGTGGTCATCCAAAAATTACGCTTTGAGTAGGGATCAAGGATTTTGCAAGTGGGGAAGAAAAAGAGCTTGCTTGTCAGAGGCCCAGATAGGCTTTTTTCACCTCTTCGTTGCCCAGGAGATTGATTGCCGAATCGCTCATGGTGATGAGGCCGTTTTCCATGACATAGCCGCGATGGGCCACCTTGAGGGCCAGATTGGCGTTTTGTTCCACCAGAAAGATGGTGGTCTTGCTCTCCGCATTGATCTTTTTGATGATTTCAAAAATCTGTTGAATGATCAGGGGCGCCAACCCAAGGGAGGGTTCGTCGAGCAGCAGGAGCTTGGGGCGGGCCATGAGCGCCCGGGAGATGGCCAACATCTGCTGTTCCCCGCCACTCAGGGTGCCACCCGCCTGGGACCGGCGCTGGGCCAGTATGGGGAAGAGATCGAAAACATGGTCAAGGTCATTTTTGATGCCGTGGCCATCGCGGCGAAGGAAAGCTCCCATCTCCAGATTTTCCATGACGGTAAGATTGGGGAAGATGCGTCTTCCTTCCGGTACCTGACAAATGCCGAGAGCGACGATTTTTTCCGTGGACATTTCATGAATCGGCGTGCCGCGGAAAAAGATTTCTCCATAACGTGGCCGCGCCACGCCGCAAATCGACATCAGTGTGGTGCTTTTCCCGGCGCCGTTGGCCCCGATCAGGGTGATGATCTCCCCTTCGGCGATATCGAGAGTGATCCCCTTGAGAGCCTGTATGTTTCCGTAATAAGTTCGAATATTCCTGATTTTAAGCATGGGCTTCTTCCCCCAGATAGGCCTCGATGACCCGGGGATTGCCGCGGATTTCAAGAGGGGTGCCAACGGCGATTTCCTTGCCGTACTCCATGACGAAGATGCGGTCGGAGATATTCATGACCAGTTTCATGTCGTGCTCGATGAGCAGAATCGAGATATCCATTTCCTCTTGGATTCGGGTGATCAGATCATCCAGTTCTCTGGTTTCATGGGGGTTCATGCCGGCCGCCGGTTCGTCCAGAAGAAGGAGGAAGGGTTCCGTAGCCAGGGCGCGGGCGATTTCCAGACGCCGCTGAGCACCGTAGGGAAGATTCCGGGCAAAATCGTTGACATGGCGCTCCAGTCGCACCCTTTCCAGAAGATGATAGCTGAAGGCGACGATTTCTTCCTCCTCACGCCGGGTACGGCTGTTTCGCAGGACGGCGCCGAGTATCTTGCTGTTGGTGCGGCAGTGCCGGCCGATCATGACGTTTTCCAGGACCGTCATGTTGGGAAAAAGCCGGATATTCTGAAAGGTTCTGGCCAGCCCGATTTCGGTGACCTGGTTGGGTTTGAGGCCGTTGATCCTTTTCGCGGCGCCGCCGGGAGGAATGGCCAGAATGTCCCCTCCGGTCGGCTTGTAAAGGCCGGTGATACAGTTGAACAGGGTGGTTTTGCCGGCGCCGTTGGGGCCGATCAGAGCGACGATTTCCCCCTGGCGGACGTCAAGGTGGACCTTGTCCACAGCGCGCAGGCCGCCGAAGTCCATGGTCAGGCCGTTGATGGTGAGCACGGCGGACATCAGTCTCCCTCCTTGTTTTCCTGCAGTCCTTTAAAACGATAAGTTTGACGGACATTGCTGATCAGCCCCTGGGGTCGGAAGACCATCATGATGACAAGAACGGCGCCGAAGATCAGCATCCGGTATTCGGAAAAGGCGCGCAGATATTCGGGAAGCAGAATCAGAATAAAGGCGCTGGCGATGACGCCGATGATGGAGCCCATGCCGCCGAGGACAACGATGGACAGGATGATGGCCGATTCCAGGAAAGTGAAGCTGGCCGGGTTGATGAAAGTGGTTTTGGCGGCGAACATGACCCCCCCCATGCCGGCCCAGGTGGCGCCCAAGGCAAAGGCGGTCAGTTTGGTTTTGGTCTTGTCGACCCCCATGGCCTGACAGGCGATCTCATCCTCGCGCAGGGCGATCCAGGCCCGCCCGATCCGGGAATTGCGAAGCCGGCTTACCACCATGATGGTAAACAGAGCCAGGGCGATCATCAGAAAATAAAGGAAAACGCTGCTGGCGTTGAGGGACATCTCGATGCCCGGAATTCCGGGGCGGGGGATTCCGGCAATGCCGCTCGGGCCTTTGGAAAAATCGTTCCAGTTCTCCAGAACCAGGCGAATGATCTCGCCGAAACCGAGGGTGACGATGGCCAGATAGTCCCCCCGCAGGCGCAGCACCGGGAAACCGAGCAGGATGCCGAACAAAGCCGCCAGAGCCGCCCCGATGGGCAGACAGATCCAGAAGCTGAGGCCGAAATGGAGGTTGAGGAGAGCGTAGCTGTAGGCGCCGACAGCGTAAAAGGCCACATAACCGAGATCGAGAAGGCCGGCCAGACCGACGACGATATTCAGCCCGAGGCCCAGGACCACATAGATCAGGGCCGTGGTCATGATGTTGACCTGATAGCTGGAAAAGAGGTAGGGGAAGGCCAAGGCCAAGATCACCGCCGCACCGATAGCCAGACGGCGGGTTCCGGAACTGCGCAGCAGTTCCGAAAATCTGCCACTTCTGGAAACTGCGGCGTCATCGGCAGGTTTCGAGGGTGCCGGGTTTTTGTATTCCAGAAAATAGCGCCACAGAAATGAAAGGAAGAAAGCGCCGGCACCCACCAGCGCCATGTTCTGCCAGCGCCACTCGACCACGTTATAAATGGGATTGACCCGAATCACCATGATGGGAAAGGTCAGGAAGATGAACCAGAGGGCCATCAACAGCGACTTTTTGATTTCATCCAGGCTGAAAAACTTCCACATGGCGTTTTTCCCGAGTTTCCACAGGGTAAAGAATTGATACTGGTCACACCTTCTGGGTTGTGGCTTTGCCGAGCAGACCGGCAGGGCGGAAAATGAGGATCAGGACCAGAAAACCGAAGGCAAAAACATCCTCGTAATCGCTGGAAATGTAGCCGGTGGCGAAGCTCTCCGTCCAGCCGAGGACCAGACTCCCCAGAACCGCCCCCGGGATGCTGCCGATACCGCCCAGAACGGCGGCGGTAAAGGCTTTGATGCCGGCGATGAAACCGATATAGAAATTGATCTGGCCGATATGGGAGGCGATCAGCACTCCGCCGATGGCGGCCATGGAAGAACCGATAATGAAGGTCATGGAAATGACGCGGTTCACATCGACCCCGACCAGCATCGCCATGGTGCGGTCCTGGGCGGTGGCCCGCATCGCCTTGCCGATACGGGTGAATTTGATGAGCAGGGTCAGCAGCACCATTACCCCGAAGGTGGTGAGAATGATAAACACCTCCGAGGAGCGGATGATGTAGGCGTAGGGCTCGAGAATTTCGAGCTCCGGCAACAGGCTGGGAAAGGGAAGAAAGTCGGAGGTCTGGGCGAGAAGAACATAATTCTGAAAAAAGATGGACATGCCGATGGCGCTGATCAGCGGCGCCAGCCGCGTTGAATGGCGCAACGGCTTGTAGGCGATTTTCTCCATGGTAACGCCGTAGGCGCACGAATAAACGATTGCCAGCACCATGGCCAAAATCAGAATGGTGACCGGACCGAAGCCCATGATATTGAGAACGCTGGCCGCGATCAGGGCGGTAAAGGCGCCGATCATGTAAATTTCGCCATGGGCGAAGTTGATCAGCTCGATGATGCCGTAAACCATGGTGTAGCCGAGGGCGATCAGGGCGTAGATGCTGCCTCGGGTCAGACCGCCGAGAAATAGTTCCAGAAAATAATCCATGGATGGCCTGCTGTCGGGGGTTTGAGAATGCTTGCCCAAAGAAAAAAATCAAGGGGCGGACCCATCGTCGGCCTGCCCCTTGAGATCATACCGTAAGCAGTCTACTCCATTTCCACGTAGACACCGTTTTGGACCTGATAGATGGAGAAGCCGACGCCGATGGCATCCCCCCTCTCGTCAAACTTGATGTTGCCCAGCGGGGTTTCCACCGGTTCGTTGTGCAGGGCGTTGACAATCTTGTCGAAATCGGTGGAGCCGGCCTTTTCGATGGCATTGACGAGAGCCTGGGCGGCGGCGTAGGCGTTAATGAAAAAAGCGCCCGGATCTTCCCCGTATACCCGCTTATGATCGGCGATGGCTTTAATGGTGAGAGGATTTTTGGAGGTGTCCTTGGGGCCGGTGGCGTAAACGCCTTCAGCATATTTCCCCGCCACCTTGATGAAAGTATCGTCCTTGACGCCGTCATCGGAGATGAAGGGGATTTTCATGCCTCTGCGGCGCATCTGGGTGACGATTTTAGAAGCTTCGGGATGGTACCCGCCAAAAATGACCGCATCGGCCTTGGACTGCTTGATCTTCTGCACGACCGCCGAGTAGTCCACGGCCCCGGGGGTGACCCCTTCAAACAGGGCTACGGCGACGCCGGGCGTAGCTTCCAGTAACGATTTGGCTAATTCGGCCAAACCTTTGCCGTAGTCCCCTTTGTCATGGATGACGGCGATATTTTTTGCATTCAGATTTTTGAGACTAAAATCCACAATGGATTTCGCTTGAGCGTAATCAGATCCAATGGTCCTGAAAAAATTAGGATTGTTGCCACTATGGGTGAGGTCGGTGTTGGTTGCTGAAGGGGAAATGACCACGAGTTTGGCGTCCTTGTAGATGCCCAGCGCGGCATTTGTGGCACCGCTGCAGATATGGCCGATAATTGCCTCGGCGCCGTCGGTCACCAGCTTGGAGGCGGCATTGACAGCCATTTCCGGCTTACAGGCGTCATCCTGGGTCAGAAGTTCGATCATACGGCCATTGATGCCGCCGGCATCGTTCTTGGCCTTGACCACCAGTTCGACGGCTTTGACGGTGGGCAGACCGTAAGAGGCCAGGTCGCCGCTGTGGGCGCCGCCCACGCCGATTTTGAGCGGCCCGGCTTTGGCGTCTTTGGCGGCAAAAGAGGTCGCGGGCAGAACCACAAGAGCGACAAAAGCCACCGCCGCAACGGTCAGGACAAATCCTTTTTTCAGCGATTGTGCATTTTTGAATCGTGCCATTTTTATTACCTCCAGGCGTTAATGGAAAGTTGGCAACGGGCCAACGGATAAACAGCTTTTTCGAGTCATGTCAAAAAACATCCAATCCGCTGAATTTAAGATTGAAATCTATAATGCTGAAGAATTTCAAGTCAAGTTAAAAGCTATCAACATCAACGCGAATCAAGGGTTTTATGGCCCCAGAAGTGATCGTACAGTCCCGAACTTCGAACCAGTTTGCGCTCCACCGTCCTGGCCAGGATATCGTCCGGTGCGCAGATGACTGCCTCCCGTCTGGCTCGGGTGAGCCCGGTGTAGACCAGTTCTCTGGTCAATACCTCTGAAAAATGGGGGGGCAACAAGAGGAAGACCCTGTCGAATTCCGATCCCTGGCTTTTGTGAATGGTCATGGTGAATGACGTTTCATGAGCCGGCAGGCGGCCGGGGGAGAGTGGCAGCAAGCCCCCGTCCGGAGTGGGGAAGAAGGCCGTCATCCGCTGGTCTGCCGGTTTTCGGAAAACGACGCCGACATCTCCGTTGAAAAGGCCGAGACGGTAATCATTGCTGGTGATCATGATCGGTCGTCCGTGGTACCAGGGGCCGAAGGAAGAAATCAGCCCCCGTCGTGCCATCTCCCTTTCCAGAAGCGGATTGAATTCCTCGGCGCCGAAAGGCCCCTGTCGCAGGGCGCAGAGAACCGCGAAACGGGAAAAGCGTTGGAGATAGGTCCAGGGATCGGGGCTTGAAAAAAGATTTTGATAATGATCGTGAAATTGTTCCACGATGGTCGCCGCGATCTTCCCGGGGGAAGCGGAAGGATGGAGCCGGCATGCCGTCGCCGTGGGGTCGGAGAGGAAGGCCACCGTCTCTTGCCCTTTTCCCGCCTTGATCAGGCGGGCCGCCTTTCCGATCCCTCCCGATTCATCGAAACGGTAGCTTTTCCGTAAAAAAACCAGGGAATCGGAAAGAAGAGGAGGGCGGAAGGATTCGTCAACGGAGGGGTTGGTACGAAGGATGGACAGAAGCTTTTCGAGACGTGTCGACAGGGTGGGGGAGAAGGCGTTCTCCGCTCGGGGACCGCAAAGATCACTGAGCACCGCTCCCGCTTCCACCGAGGCGAGCTGATGATGGTCACCAAGCAGCAGCAGACGAGATTCGGGATGGAGCGCCCTCATCACCCGCACCAACAGGGGGAGATCGACCATAGACGCTTCGTCGATGACCAGCAGATCACAGGACAGAGGGTTGTCCCGATGGTGCCGGCATTTGCCGGTAAAGGGGTGGAAGCCGAGTAACCGGTGGAGGGTGAAAACCTCATCGGGAATGGCCTCAAGCAGATGGGGTTCCGCTTCCAGGCGCCCCTTCCAGCCGCGAATGGTTTCCCTGAGGCGCGCCGCCGCCTTGCCGGTGGGGGCCGCCAGCAGGATGCTCGGCGGCTTGGCCGGGGACTGTTCCATCAGCAGCAGCAGCACGCGGACAACGATGGTGGTTTTGCCACTGCCGGGACCGCCCGAGATGACGCAAAAACGCTTGAGCACGGCAATGGCGGCGGCCGTTTTCTGCAAGTCGATTTCCGGTTCGGCTGGAGAGGGAAAAAGACGGGCCAGCCCGGCGGCCAGCAGAGACTCGTCGACAGTAACCGTCGAAGAAATCATTTTATTTATAGTTTCAGCGCATTCCCTTTCATAGTTCCAGTATTTGTTGAGGTATAGACGGCCCTTTTCATCGAGGATCAAGGGGTGCCTCGTGGCCGGCCGGCCCACCACCGCCGCCCCTTGGAGTTTTTCCAGCCAGAGGGAAGGGGAGGGAAAAGAAATGGCCGCGGCGGGGAATGCCGCCTGCGGATCCCATCGGCGCAGATCGAGGCAGATATGCCCCGCGGCGGTTTGCCTGCAGAGAAGGGCGGCGGCCAGCCACAATTCGTGCCGATCCCCGCCGGAGAGTCTCTCCATGAAGTCGGCGAAATGGTGCTCCAGGCCTGAAAATAAGCCGCTCAAGCGGGGATGGTCGGCCGCTTTCACCCCGTTCCTCCCTGTGGTCCCCATTGGAAACAACTTTCCAGGGCCTCGATGGTTTGGACGGATGGACGGTCCCGGTAAATCCCGCACCCTTCCGGACCCCCTATGCCCCGCAGGAAGATGTAAAAGACTGCGCCGAAATGCCGCTCGTAGTGGTAATCCCGGAGCCGGAAGCGGAGATGTTTGTGCAGGGCGAGGGCATAGAGATGGTACTGCAGCAGATAGAGTTCCCTGTCCATAACTTCTTCCAGCCTGTGAGGGCGGTAATCCTCCAGCCGGCGCCCGAGATAATTGGATTTCCAGTCAATGATGTAATAACGCCCCTGATGTTCGAACACCAGATCGATAAAACCCTTCATGAACCCGCCGCGGCTTTCCTCCGGCAATTTTTTCAGGCGCTGGAGGAAAGCCGCCGAGCAGGAAGAGGAGTTTGATAAGGCCCCGATGAGGTCGTCATTGGTGAGCCCCTGCAGCGGGAAATAGAACCCCATCTCCGCGATCCGAGAGCCATTTTCAATATTATTCAGAGAAAAGTTCTCTGCCCCTGGGGACAAGGGAGCCGCAAGCAGTTTCTCCACCATCCCGGCAACCGGTCCCAGCCACAACTCCTCGTCCAGGCCGTAGCGGCGCAGACCGTCAACGATAACCGGCCGCCGCTCCTCTTGCCGTGCTCCCTGAAACTTCACTCTCTCCAGGATGTGGTGAAGGCAGAGCCCCGGCCGGATGCCCCGGGGGAAATCGAACAGGGTGAGAGGTTTCTCCGGCCGAAGGGAAGGTTCCTGGGTGGGGAAAAAGTCTTCCAGAGATTCGATCTCCGGCACTCCCTCATCGCGACGGCTGCCTGAGATCAGCGAAGAGAAGCTGCTCATCCGCCAGGGGCGGGGAATCGTCCTGGGGGGGACGGGCAATTCCAGAGGCGGGCATTCTTCCCCGCTGATGAGCGGTCGGCGGGCACATTCCTCGGCGGCAGGAGGGACGGTCACCACAATCCCGGTTTCCGGCCCGCCGATGGCCCGGTTCAAATCCTCGCGCAGATCGTCATCGCTGAGGCGGCTGAAGTCGAGGGCAAAGGGCTCCTGGCGGGATTCGTCTTGGCCGTGAAAAAGATAGGCGACGGCTGATCTCTCGCCCCCCTTGAAAGCCCCCCAGGCCAGATGGCACAGATGTTTGGCGCGGGTCAGGGCCACATAGAGGAGGCGCATGTTTTCCGCCAGTTCCTCGGCGGCCATGGCGGTTTTGTGGGCTGCCAGTTCAGCGGAGCCGAGATCAAGGGTGAGGCGGTTTTCCTGCTTCTGGTCATGGAAAAAGACCAGGTTGCCGGAACCCCCGCCGGACCAGCAGTAGGGGGCGAATACCACCGGGAATTCCAGCCCTTTGCTGCGGTGGATGGTGATCACCTGGACCGCCCTGTCGTCCGTTTCCAGACGCAGCTGGTATTCCTCCTGCTCCGGGCGTTCGGCCACCTGGCGGGCGAACCATGTAATCACCCCTTTCATTCCCAGATGACGCTCTTCGGCGGTTCGGTGGAGAATCTCCCAGCAATGGACAAGATTGGTCAGGCGCCGCTCCCCCTGTGGCAGGCGGATCAGACGCTCCCTGACTCCTTCCCGGTTCATCAGCGCCGTTGCCATGGTGATGAGGCCGAAGTCCAGCCACAGGCGGTGCCATTCGGTGAATTTTTCCAGCCATTCCCCCCACCCCTTTTCATCCTCGATCAGTTCATGGAAGCGGGCCGGGGTGAAACCGAAAAAGGGGGTGGCCAGAGCGGCCTTGATCAGGCTTTCCCGGCCCGGTTCAGCCAGCGCCTGCAGCAGCCGCAGCACATCTTCGGCCTCGACAGAGGCGAAGAGGCTTTCGCTGCCGTGAATCACCGACGGAATGCCTTGGCCAAGCAGTGCATCCCGCACCAGGCGGGTCTCCAGGTTGGTGCGGACGATGACGGCGATATCCCCCGCTTCCAAAGGCCTTTCAGACAGGGTCTGCTCTTCTCCGTCCTTTCCCTTTGCCACTTGGAGCAGGCGAGCCTCGCCGCGCCGTCCACGCTGCAGAAGGCTGCTGATTTCCGCCGCCACCGAGCGGGGAACGATCTCGTCGGCCCGTTCCCGGCCGATCTCCCTTTCCTCCGTCATACGGGGAAAAAAACAGAGCCGCAGCGGCGCGGACGGAAGAACTCCTGAAAGATGAAGAATCTCTCTTTCCTCCTTGTCGGCCGCAGCCACCTCACGGAAGCGGATGGCGTCGAAAAGGAAGGGATTGGGGCAGCGCGCGAAAAGGGTGTTGACCCCCCGCACCAGTTGCGGGGCCGAGCGCCAGTTGACCTCCAGGGCAATCTTCGCGGCATCCTTCCCCGCCGCCATGTAGGTGAAGATATCGGCCCCTCGGAAACTGTAGATCGCCTGCTTGGGATCGCCGATGATGAAAAGAAGGGTGTCCGGAGAAGCGTAGATGGAGCGGAAGATCTGGTACTGAACCGGGTCGGTGTCCTGAAATTCATCGATCAGGGCGACCGGGAACTTGCTTCGGACGGCGGCTGCCAGGGTGCCGCCGGAGGAAGTCAGGGCGTTCCGCAGATCGTGAAGCAGGTCGTCAAAGGATCGTATTCTCAAGGTCTCCTTGCGGCGGGCCATTTCTTTGTCCAGGAAGTGGATCAGGTCGTTTTTGAGGCGGGCCAGGCGAAGGCTGTAATCCTCCTTAAGGCGGTCGCGCTTCTGGAGGAAAAGCCGGCAATCCTCGAAAAAGGGGTGATGAACCGGAGAAAACCCCTTCTTGCAGGCGGCGGCGAGGGTTTCGACGGAAAATCTGTCGAGATGCTTCCACTCGAAAAAGGGATCGGCGGAGAGAAAAAAATCGTCCCCTTCGGACATCCACGGGCTGATTCGGTTGACCGGGTAGCTCCTCCGGTTCAGACCTTGGTCCTGCAAAAGGGAAAAGATTTTTTCCCGTTCTCTTTCCCACAGGATCCGCATTGCGGCGAAGAGGCCGGCCACCTCCTGTTCGGTTTCCGTCAGACCGTCCGGGGCAGGGGGAGAGAGAACCCGCAGGTCGGGACGGCTCAACACCTGCCGGGCAAAGTCGGCCAGAAGATCGGGGGCGTCCCGGTCTCTTCTGCGGTCCTGAAGCAGTTTGAGCAGAAAACGGAGGAAAAGAGGGGAGACCTCGGGCAGGAGGCGGCGCCAAAAATCTTCCACCGCCTCCTGGAGCAGAAAAGAGGGATCGGCGATCAGTTCCACGTCAAAAAGCTGACCCGACTCGAAGCAGTGCTCCTGGAGAATCTTCCGGCAGAAACCGTGGATGGTGAATACCGCGGCCTCGTCGAAGCCGGTCACCGCCCCCTGGAGCCGCGCCCTGAGACCGCGCCGATTTCCTGCCGCGGCCTGAACCAGCCGTTCCAGTTCGGGATCGCCGTGCAGGCCGTCCACGACCGCCAGGGCCTCCAACAGTCTTCGCCGCAGGCGGCTTTTCAACTCCTTGGTGGCGGCCTCGGTAAAGGTGACGACGAGGATTTCTCCCACCCCGTGCCCCTCCAGCAGCAAGCGCACGAAAAGATCGGTGATGGTCCGGGTCTTGCCGGTTCCGGCGCTGGCCTCGATCAGGTGAAATCCCTTGAGGGGGGCGGGAAGCCGCTCCAGAGGCGAGGTCATGACATCTTCTCCTGATGTGCCAGGAGGGGAGAGAAAATCTCCAGGGCGAGACGCTCGAACTCCTTATCCAGGGGATCGGCCTGGCCGAAACAGTATCGCCAGCAGGCGTCTTCCTTTTCGCCTTTTTGAAAAGAATTTCCCTGCCAGCTTTGGCGGGCCGCCTGACGGGCCTTCTCCGGAGCTTCCGGATGGCGGGCCAGTCCCTCGGCGTAAGACAGGGAGGTATCAGGGAAGAAGGGAAGGGGACGGCAAAGCCCGCTGCGAAAGATGGCCAGCAGTCTCCCCAGGATGTTAAGGGCGTCGGCCGCCTGACGATAGCAGTACCCGCCGTCCCTGCCGAAAAGAAAACTGCCCTCCGGCGCCCGATTGTCCCCCGCGGCGTCGAGGACCAGGCGGTTCAGCCAGGCAACCAGCCGGTCCTTCCCCCGGATCCGGGCGAAACGATGGTGAACCGCCTTGTCGCCATGGATCTGAGGGAACTTGCCGGCGATCCGCCAACCCTCGATCTCCACCAAAAATTCCTCTTGCACCCGGCAATTTCCCGCAGCGACGGCGCGGATATCGGCAGCGAACCGTTTCGCCTCCAGGGCGAGATCGGTAAAACCGATCCTGCCGGCGGCCCCCACCGGCAGCCATCCTTCCTCGCGGATACGCGGATAGAGATTCAGCGGCTCTGCCCCGGCCAGAGCAGCCTCGGTCAGTTCTCCGCCAAGACGGTAACGGTCCAGGGAGGAAAGGGCGAAGGGCTCCCTTTCTTCCAGCGGGACCGGCAACTCCCGGAAAATGAGTCCCAGGCGATGCTGAGTGAAAAAGCGCGCCGGATGGAGGAAAAAAGCTGTCAATTGGCTTAAATCGATCTCTTTCCATTCCTCGTCGGGCAGCGGCAGGGGCTTGTGCAGGCCTTCAACCGGGGAAGGGGGCTCCCTCGATGCCAGGGCGGTGCGGAAGTTTTCCTCGGAGAAACTGACTGTTGGAGCGTCAGGGCTGAAACAGGAGGGGTGGAAAGCCTGAAGGCGGTGACGGATGATGAACTCCTCCTCGGCCAACAGGAAACTTTTCTGGAGATAATCGATCAGTTCGGCGACCAGCACCGATGGCGGAAGAGGCGAGTTGTCCCGGACGCTCTGGCCGAGGTAGCTGATGTAGAGCCGGTTGCGGGCCGACAGCAGGGTTTCGAGAAAGAGATAGCGGTCTTCATGGCGCAGTGAGCGGTCGCCGCGGCGGGGGTGGGCGGCCATGCGGTCGAATTCTTCGGCAGAAACGGAACGGGGAAAGGAGCCGTCATTCATGCCGACGATCGCGATGACTTTGAAGGGGATGCTGCGCATCGGCAGCAGAGCGGCGAAAGTGACCCCGCCGGAAAGGAACCGTCCCGAGGAGGAGAAAGCCGATTCGAGCCGGTCGTTCAACCAGGCTTCGGCCACATCGATCGCCACCGGGCGCTGAAATCCGGAGGACTCCGCCGTTGCTGTCAGTGAGTGAAAAAGTTCTTCGAGGATCGAAAAACCCGGTTCTGGGTCGAGGCCCGGCTGAAAGAACCGGTCGAGGACCGAAAGAAAAAAATCCCCCCATTCCTTCATGGTTCGCGCTTCCCTCAGCGAGGCCAGAAGATCGTCGATGGCGGCGATGAATTCGGCGAGCCGGCCGAGAATTCGGGCGCTCTCCCCCTCTACTCCGTCGGCGGGGAGGATATCTTCGAACAGGGCCCCATCGGCGGGCAGGGCGAAACCCAGCAGCAAGCGGTCCAATCCGGCCCGCCAGCTGTTTTCCTGAAAGGCGGGAATTCCGAAACGGGAACGGTCGATGGCGTCCAGCCCCCAGCGGATGTGGAGTTCCTCGATCCAGTGGATGATCCGCTCGAGATCCTGGGGGTAAAGCTGAAAACGTGCCATGACCTCGGGAAAATCGACAAGATCGAGAATCTGGTGAGCGCTGCGGCGGGAATGGCGCAAAGCCAGGAGATTGAAAAAATGGGCGGCCAGGCGGCTCTCTCTCTTGCGGCTGAGGTCGGCGACGGCGAAGGGAATCCGCCGGCATGGATCCGCTGCGGCCCCGAAAACGGCGGAGATGTAGGGAGCGTAGGCGGCGATATCCGGAGTCATGACCAGCACATCGGTTGGGGTCAGTGAAGGATCGTCCCGGAAACAGCCCAGCAGATAGTCGTGCAGCACTTCGATTTCCCGCAACTGGGTGTGGCAGGAGTGGATCTCCAGAGAGCGGTCATGGGGCGCGATGATTGTCTTTGGACCCGTCCGGCAGCGGTCCCGGAGATGGAGAAGGTCGTTCTGCAGCCTGTTAAGGAGGGAGTTCTCCGCTGTTTCGGTAAAGAGGTTCTCCTCCTGGGGATCTGCTTTTTCCCAGATCATTTCAAAAAATTCCCGCCCCGATCGTCCCCAGGAGGCAAGAAGGGGATGGCCGGCATCGAAATGGAGGCTGTCGAAATCCCCTCTGCCGCCAGCGAAAAAGGCCTCCCGGCGGAAGACCGATTTGGGGGAAAGGATATCGAACCAATATTCCCGGCAGGGATTGAGCAGGAAGAGATTGACCCGGCAGAAAGTGGCGGCGGCGGCCAGGACGTCGATATGATAGGAGGGCAGGGCCGAAACTCCGAAAAGATGGATTGCCGCCGGAAAAATCGATTTCGACAGGGTGTTTTCGGCGCAGCGCCGCAAAAACTCCCGCTGCCGCCGGGCGCGGTGGCTGACGGAGGAAGAGGCGACCAGGCGGCACCACAATTGGGCCTGCCAGTCGGGATCTTGTCCCTCTTCCCAGGAAAGGAGCATGTCCGGCCGGTAGACCGAATACTGGTCGAAGAGATAGGCCAGTCTTCGCGCCAGTTGATAACCTTTCAACTCCTGGCCGCCGCCCTTGAGAAAACGGCTCAAAGGGTGAAAACGGCTATCGTTGAGGAATTCGGGAAGGAGGGCCTGGATGCGCATGGCCATGACCTCCCGGTCAAAGGGGTCTTCGGCAACCTTTTCGCCGACGGCATTCGAGATTATCCGGTCGATCAAGGCATTGGGAAACGGGAACTCAAAATTGGCCCAAATGCCGAATCGGGCCGCCAGTTGCAGGGAAAGCCACGATTCCATTCCCTTGCTCTGCACCAGGATGATGTCCCGCTCAAGGGGAGAAGCTGAGGATGTTCTGAGAAGATCAGCCAGAGCCTCGACCAGGGTTTCCAGGCGGTTTCCCGTAAAGAGATGAAACGAAGCCATCGGTCAGGAAACCTTTTTCTCCTCGCCCAGGGGGCGGGGGGCGGTAAAGCCCCCGGCGGTTTTCGCCCGAGGCGGCCTGAACAAGAGGGGAGCGATCAGAAGGGCTGCGAGAGCGCCGATGGTGTTGGCGAGCAGATCGAGGACGCTGGCGCTGCGCACCGTGGTAAGCAGCCCCTGGGCCATTTCCACGAGCCCCCCGAAACAGAAGGCGAAGAAAAAAGCCGCCAGGCGGACCTTCACCCCCGGTGGAAGCAACGGAGCGAAGGCTCGGCAGGCCAGCAGGGTGAGAACGCAATAGGCCGCGGAATGGTGCAGTTTGTCCGAGGAAAGCGCCGGAACCGGGATCGTCGGGAGGCGGGGGGCAAGGGAAAGCCAGAGCAGTATCCCCATATAGACCAGAAGGGCGGCCAAGCCTATAAAACCGCCCCGTGTCGGCAACTTATCCTTCCCCATTCACTGTCCTCAAATGACAACTCGGTCCTGGACCAGCTTGACCAGCTCAGCCAGCTTTTGCCCGGGATTCTCCCCCAGATCGATGCGGAGGACACGGCGGCCGGCTTTGCCCAGCGCTTCCAGATCACCCTGAGCCTGAGCCCGAATCAGGGCGCCGAAGCTGTAGGCGAGGCCGGGAACGGGCAGGTCCCGCCGCGGAGAGCATGTCATCTGGATGAACAGGCCGGTGTTGGGTCCCCCCTTGTGAAACTGGCCGGTCGAATGGAGAAAACGGGGACCGAAGCCGAGGGTGGCGGCCAGGTGGGTGCGGTCGCGCAACAGCGCCTGAAGTTCCCGCAGAGACGATTCGATGACTTCGCTGTCGGGAAGATAGGCCATCAGCGCCAGATAGTCGCGGGGCCGGCGGCGGGCCAGGAACTCCTCCATTCCTTCGACAAAATTTGTATCGGCGCTTTCTCCGTCCAGTTTCAATCCGTCACCGGCAGGGGAGGAGAGAGCGCCGCTTTCCAGAATGCGGAGGGTGTTTTTTTTGCTCTCCTGGACGTTGGGCTGATCGAATGGGTTGATCCCAAAGGCCGCGGCGGCGACGGCGGTGGCCACCTCCCAGCGAAAAAACTCCCCGGCCAGATCCTTGACCCCCTCGATTTGAAGGGTAATCACCGGGTGGTCGAGTTTTTTCAGATCCTCGGCCAGTTTTTCCAGTTGCGGATCTCGTTCACAACCGAGGCGATAGTGGATGAAAACCCGGTCATCCCCATAAACCGAGGGATTCCCGATCGGTTCACCGGTGACGGGAAGCATGCCCGTACCCTCTTTCCCGGTGCTTTCGGCGATAAGCTGGTCGATCCACAAGCCGAAGGTCTGTATCGGTTCGGGAAGAAGAAAGGTGACCTTATTGCGGCCGTGTACTGCCATTTCTCCCAGGGAGGCTCCCAGCAGCATGCCGGGGTTTTTATGCTCGGGAATGTCGGGGCCGCAGACCTGTTTCATCATCAGGGCGTTGTTGAGGAAAGGGCCAAGATCGATCCCCATGAGCGCGGCCGGAACCAGGCCGAAACAGGAGAGGGCTGAATAGCGCCCGCCGATATCGGGATAATTGAGAAAAATTTTGCGGAATTTGAGGTCCCTGGCGCGGGCCGCCAGAGGGGAACCGGGATCGGTGATGGCCGCGAAGTTGCCGCCGGCTTTCTCTCCCTTGATCTGTCGCAGGCGGTCCCAAAAGTAGCTGGAAAAGGCCGACGGCTCGGCGGTGGTTCCTGATTTGCTGGCTTCGATGAACAGGGTGTCGGCCAGCGGCAGTTCCCCTTCGAGGCGCAGAATGGTTTGAGGGTCGGTGGTGTCGAGGATGGCCAGGGGAAGACCATTTTCCCCCACCGGGAAACAGCGCTGGAAGACCAGCGGCGTCATGCTGCTGCCACCCATTCCCATGACCAGCACCTGACGGAAGCCGGCTTTTTTAATTTCGGCAGCGAAGCCCTCCAGTTCCGGCAGCCGCGCCTGCATGGCCTCGATGACCTCGAGCCAACCCATGAATCCCCGGATTTCTTCGTGGGCTTGCCGATTTCTCTTCCACAGGGTCGGGTCCTTGGACCAGAAGCGCCGCCCGAAGCCTTCCTCCTCCATGCGGTTGAGCCTTTTCTGGACAAAACGGGTGTCCAGGCCCAAATCCAACTGCTGATATTCGCGGCATTTCTCCAAGATGGAGATCCGTTCCTCAGCCAGTTTTTTGAAGAGGCTGTCGAAGGGCTGGACGAACTTGCGGATGCCGTCCTCTTCGAGATGGTCCATTCCCTCGGCCAGATCGACGCCCAGATCTGTCAGCTGTTCAAGGGCCTTTTCGGCCTCGGCCATCCCCTGGGTCAGGGTGCCCTCGGCATGGCCGTGATCGCGGAAGGCATCAAGGGTTTTGACGGGGATGGTGTTGACCGTGTCGGGGCCGATCAGCTCCTCGACATATTTGACGTCGCTGTAGGCGGGATTCTTCGTCCCGGTGCTTGCCCACAGCAGGCGCTGGGGCGCGGCGCCGAGAGCGGCCAGACGCTGGAAGCGGCCGTCGCGGAAGATCTCCTCGAAGACGCGATAGGCGCGTTTGGCGGAGGCGACGGCGATTTTCCCGATCAGTTCCTGGGCCTTTTTCGAGGACTCTCCGTCGCCGCCGGCGATCTCCTGGAGGCGCGGGTCGAGAAGGGTGTCGATGCGGCTGAGGAAGAAGCTGGCCATCGAGGCAATCTTTGCCACCGGTTTTCCCTCGGCGGCTCGATCCTCCAGTCCCGCCACGTAGGCCTCGGCCACTTCCCGATAACGGTCCACGCTGAAGAGCAGAGTGGCGTTGACATTGATCCCCTCGGCGGTCAACCGGCGGATGGCCCGGCATCCCTCGATTGTGGCGGGAACCTTGATCATCACGTTGGGGCGGTCGAGAAGGCGCCACAGCAGGCGGGCCTCCTCCACTGTCCCCTTGAGGTCGCGGGCCAGATAGGGGGACACTTCGAGGCTGACGTAGCCGTTAAGAGCCTGGGTTTCCTCGTAAAGGGACAGAAACTGGTCGGCGGCGGTCCGAACATCCTCAACCACCAGGCTCTGATAGATCCGGTCGACGCTTTTTCCATCCTTGACCAGAGCGGTGATGGCTTCGTCGTAGGCGTTGCTGCCGGCGATCGCCTCCTTGAAGATGGCCGGATTGGAAGTGACACCGCAGACCCCGTCCTGCTCAATCAGGCGCTTCAGTTCCCCCGAGCGAAGCATGTCCCGGTGGAGGTAATCGAGCCAGATGCTTTGTCCCAGAGCCTGAATTTTCTGTAACGGATTCTCACTTGTCATGGCCGTCTCCCCTCGTTAAATGGTGCCGAGTCGACTTACTTTATGCATATATTCGAAACCGTTTCAAATTTTTAGTTAAAGTAGTTCCTTAACTTTTTTCAGGATATTCTCGACCGTAAAGCCAAAATTCTTCAGGGTGAGGCCGCCCGGCGCGGAGGCGCCAAAGGTATCGACACCAATGACCGTCCCCTCCGGGCCGACATATTTGTACCACCCCTGGCTGACGCCGGCTTCCACGGCGATCCTTTTTTTCACCGCGGGAGGCAGAATTTCCTCCCGGTAACCCTGAGGCTGGGCCTCGAACAGTTCCCAACTGGGCATGCTCACCAGGCGGGCATTAATCCCCTCGCCAAGGAGTTGTTCGTAGGCTTCGAGGGCGGGGAAAAGCTCGGCGCCGCTGGCGATCAGAAGCAGATCCGGAGTTCCCTTGCCGGCGTCGGCAAGGATATAGGCTCCCTTATGCAAACCGGCGGCGGGAGCGTATCGGCTCCGGTCGAGAATCGGCAGATCCTGGCGGGACAGGATAAAGGCGGTGGGAGTTTCCCTGGCGTTCAGGGCGTGCTTCCAGGCCTCCAGGGTTTCGTTGGCGTCGGCCGGGCGGATCACCGTCAGGCCGGGGATGGCCCGCAGACTGGCCGTCTGTTCCACCGGCTGATGGGTCGGTCCGTCTTCCCCGACGGCGATGGAGTCATGGGTGAAAATGTAGATGACGGGAAGCTTCATCAGCGCCGCCAGACGGATGGCGGGACGCAGATAATCGGAGAAGACCAGAAAGGTGCTGCCGTAGGGGCGCAGTCCGCCATGGGCGGCGATGCCGTTGAGGATGCTGCCCATGGCGTGTTCGCGCACACCGAAGGAAATGTTGCGGCCGGCATAGCTCCAATTCCCCTCCGGCGGGTTCTGCAAACCCTGGGGAAGGGTCAGGGGGCTTTCGAAAAAACCCTTGTTTTTCATCACTGTCTTGGTGGAGGGATCGAGGTCGGCGGAACCGCCGATGAGGTTGTCCACACTCAAGGCCGCCCCATTGAGGATCTGGCCGCTTGCCGAACGGGTCGCCACCGCTTTTCCCCCGGCGGCAAAGGTGGGCAGTTCTTTTTCCCAATCCAAGAGGAGTTCTCCGGCCTGAATGCGGTCCCATTCCTCCTTGAGGCGGGGATTCTGTCCGGAAAAACGGCGCATCAGTCCGTCCCATTCCGCTTGGGCGGTGATCCCTTTGCGGGCGATGGCCACGAAAAGTTCCCTGACCTCATCGGGGACGAAGAAGGTTTCCTTGTAAGGCCAGCCGAGGTTCTTTTTGGTGGCCTGGGTTTCATCGACGCCGAAGGGAGAGCCGTGGGCGTCGTGGCGGTCCTGGAATTTGGGACTGCCGAAACCGATATGGGTCTTGACGATGATCAGCGAGGGCATGACCGTTTCCGCGCGGGCGGCGGCGATGGCTGTTTCGATCGCTTCCAGATTGTTGCCGTCTTCCACCTTCAGTACCTGCCAATGCATGGCTTCGAACTTTTTCCCCGTATCCTCGCTGAAGGTCATATGAGTGGGGCCGGAAAGGGAGATATCGTTGCTGTCATACAGGCAGATCAATTTGCCGAGACGCAGATGCCCGGCCAGCGAGGCCGCTTCGGCGGCAACTCCCTCCATCAGGTCGCCGTCGCTGGCCAGAACGTAGGTGCGGTGATCGACGATTTCGAAACCTTCCTGATTGAAGCGGGCCGCCAGATGGCGCTCGGCAATGGCCATACCGACCGCCATGGCAAACCCCTGTCCCAAAGGTCCGGTGGTGACCTCAACACCGGGGGTGTGACCGAATTCGGGATGTCCGGGAGTCTTTGAACCCCACTGGCGGAAATTTTTGATCTCTTCGAGGGACAGATCGTAACCGGCATGGTGAAGGAGAGAGTAAAGCAGGGCCGAGGCATGTCCGGCGGAAAGAACGAAGCGGTCGCGGTTGCCCCATGAGGGGTTGCGGGGACTGAAATTGAGGAAACGCGACCAGAGCAGGTAAGCCATCGGCGCCGCCCCCAGAGGCATACCTGGATGGCCGCTCTTGGCCTTGTCGATGGCGTCAAGGGCGAGAAAGCGGATGGAGTTTATGGCCAGTTGGTCGACATCCTTGGTGAAAAGTCCGGCTTGGTTCTGTTCTGACATGGGGAAAGGCTCCTTGGGGTAAATTTCTCCACCGCGGGGGGGAGTATCCAAGTATTTAACATAAGAGGCCCGAAAGGACCAACCAAAGTTGACGGCAACGGCGAAAGTCCTTTCATTCCGGATTTTCGCCGGAAAGCCCGGCAAGAAAATGGCGCAGGAACGCCTGGAACTCAAGGCGCCTTTTTTCCAGACGGTCCACATCGTCCGGGTTTCTCAGCGCCTCGAAGTAGCGGATGGCCACCCGTCTCTGCTCATCGGACCATTGCGCCGTATAGCCTTCCCGGGCTTCTCCCGGAGAATCCTCGGGGAGGGGTTCGCGACGGCCGTGGGCCCAGTTGATGACGTAGGAAAAGAAGATCAGCACCCGGTCGATGAGCACGAAAAAAAATTGCAGATTGTGCAGCGGGCCGATTTTCAACTCGATTTTCCCGATACTGGGTAGAAGCCTGAGACCGAAAAGACGTGGTCCCATCCCCTTGACCCGGGCCAGATTCTCGCCGCCCAGATAGGCGCTCAGAGCGCCGATAAGCGCCCCCGTAGCGGTAAAGACACCGGCGCTGATGCCGGTAAAGGCCACATCGAGCCCGGCTCCCGCCGCCCCTCCGGCCAGGGCGGCGGCCCAGGTCAGCTGCGAGCGGTCGAGTCCCAGCACCTTCCACACCCGTTCACTGAAAAGGTTGTCTCTCAGAGCCGAGTTGGGAGGGGGTTGATACTTGAAGATATTGTGTTTGAAAAGCCTGCGGATGCGCTGGTGGAAGGTTTGTTCCAATTCTCCCAGATCGCGGCAGAATCGCTCCTTGAGGCGCTCTTCGGCCGACTCTTTCTCCTTCTCGTCGTACTTGGCGAGGGTGACATGCCCCAGGGACTTTTCGAGCAGGTCGCAGATCAGATCGACGGTCCGGGCCAGGCGCTGCCGCCAGTCACGGCGAAAGGCGCTGATCACCTGCTCCATGGCCGGTTGCCAATCCTGATCGATATTTTCGAGGGTTTCCAGAAGAGCGATCCGTTCGGCGTAGTTGGCGTGATGGGCGTTGAAGACCCGCACCGAATTGAAGTTTCGCCGAAAGGCCCCTTTCCACTCCTCCAGGTACCGGTCATCCTGGTCCTTGAAGTTGATGATGGCCAGACGGGGACGGCCGGTCCGGCGCAGAATCTCCATTTCCGCCCGGTCGTCTTTGTGCAGGGGACGCGAGCCGTCGACCACGTAGATAATGCCGGCCCCTTCTTCGATCGGCCGCAGCAATTCGAGTTCATGGCGGTATTCCGGGAGATCCTGGTGAGCAATGCGGAAGGCCTTAACCGCTTCCTCGTCACGGATGCCGCACTCCTCCAGCCAGGCAAGGGTATGACGGGGATTCTGAAAACCGGGGGTGTCGATAAACTCGACGATGGGCCGGCCATCGACAATGACCGGATAGACGTGGCAGGAACGGGTCTCCCCAGGGAAAGGGCCGACCGGGACCGTATCGTCTTCGGCCAGGGTCGAGACCACCGAGGATTTTCCTTCGTTGGGGTGGCCGACAACGGCAAAGCGCAGAGGGGCGGAAAGGTTCATCAGGTCAGGCTCCATTATTGGGCCAGCCGACGCCGAGATAGGGATCCGCAAGGCTTTTCAGCTGCCATTCCCAGACCTTGCGATCGTTTGCGGCGGGAGGGGTAAGGACCGTTTCCGGCCTCGGTTTGCCGACGAGCAGCAGGTAAATCTTCCCCTTTTCCGGCAAAACGTCTCGTATCTCGCGTAGGAAGGAAAGGGATTCAAGAATCGGCGGCTGCCAGGCTTCCTGAATCAGGCAGACTCCGGCCTGACCCCTTTTCCACGGCCAATTTCGGAGTTGCTCCAGAACCTGCTTGTTCTGGCGGAGTTCTCCGGACAAGGGGAGAATCTCGGTTATCTCCACCCCGAAAAGACCCCTGCCGGCCTTGACGACCTCTTCACGGGGGGCCTGCGGGAGGAGGGTTTCATCGACGAGGGCGACGGCGTCCGGCGCGTTCCCCGCCGGCGCGGCCTCTTCGGCCGGAAAACCTCTGTTCAAGGTTGGCGAATTCCCCGGGGAAGCGGCGCTGAAGGGATGAGAAGTTTCCAGCAGGGGGGTCTGCATTCTCATGACCAGGCGATCACAGGCGGCATGGGAAAAGTCGAGGCGAGCCAGGGCAATTTTTTTGCTCACCCAGGTCCCCAGAAACAAAAGGAAGCGGGGGAGGATCCCATAGAAGAGAAGACCAAGGCAGAGAAAGGGCCACCAGGAAGCCAAATCGGTGGTGGCCAGGTGAGCGATCCCCTCTTTGAGTATTATACGGCTGTTTTCAATCTGCTGCAGGGACGGGTAGCCGGTTCCTTCCGGGACCATCCACGACCAGGGGAGGGCAAGCAGCCGCGCCAATTGGTGGACCGCCGCCGGGCCCACCTGAACCGTGGTTTGCCAACCGAAGGCCAAATCGGAGGTCAGCACCTTGGCCAGGGTTGCGATCAACGCTCCGATATTGAAGCTGAGGCCGAAAAGCTGGCTGATCAGGAAAAAAGGCAGGATAAAAAGGTTGCCGTAGACGGACCGCTTGCTCTTCAGCAGTCCGAAGGCGGCGTTGAACCGGTCGCGGAAGCTGACGGAAAGGCCCTTGGAAGCGGCTCTGGCGGCGCGCCGGCACAAAAGGTGGAGCAATCCTCCCCAAAAGGAGGCCGTCAGCGTCCATCTTCTGAATCGGCGCCGCAGCAGGGAGCCGGCCATGAGGAAAAAAAGAAAAAGGATTTGCATTCCTATCAACAGGGAAACATAACCGGATACATTAACTGGCTCGACCCCCCGATAGTTCAACAGAGAAAAGGCCAGGCCGGCGCCGAAAAGAAATCCCAGAGCCAGAACTATCCACTTGGCCAGATTCATGGTTTCGCGGAACACGGTTCCGGGGAAAAGAGGGGGCGATCCTTCCGTTCCCTTCCCTGCCACTTTCCTTCTGATTTCAAGCCAGCGGCGAATCAGTATTCGTCGGGGAGGTGTCGGCGTCTGCCGGGAGAGGGGGCTGGAAAGGAAAATGGTTCGGTCGCGCCGGTGAAGAAAATCGTCGTTTTCCTTTTCATCGCCATGAAGAAAATACTCGAGGTCGATCAGGTCGCCGATATCCCAGCGGGACCTCCTTGCTGAAGGTTTAAACCCCTCGGATGGATCTGGGTTTTTGAACGGTTGAGGATCGGTCACGGATTCTTTCTCTGCCGCATCGGAAGGGAACCCTCCATAAGATTACAACAATCATGTCGGTCCGCGCCGTTTTTGGCAACAAAAAGTTCCCCGGTTGATGCCGGTTAAGGTTTTCCATTCCTGGGGACGGGGTGAAGAGTGCCCTTCCCCGGATAACCGGTATCGAAGATAATATTGTCTCCCGGCTTTTCGAAGAAACCTTCAACAACCGTCATCACCGGCCCCCATTTCCGGAAGCTTTACTCGTCGAAAAGTGCTGGCACCGCCATCTTGACCTTTGGTGATCTCCTTTTTTTATTACAATACGATTTGCCACTGTCCAGATCACTCTTTGGCACATGCTTTGACCAGATAACACATTTAAGATCCCATTCAGCCGTGATATGCTTCCCGGGGATTTTTCCAAGGACCAGAAAAAGGGGGAGATTTATGGAAATTCTGAAAAAGTTTTTTTCCACCGAGGACAAATTCGCGTGTCATTGCGGAATCGAACTCCTCGAAGCGGGCATCGGCTGGGCCAAAACATCCATGAAGATCGAGCCGTATCATCTGAACGGAGCCAAGACGGTCCAGGGCGGGGCCATCTTCACCCTGGCCGATTTCGCTTTCGCCGTGGCCTCGAATTCTCATGGGCCCCTGGCCGTGGGTATCAACAACAGCATCTCTTTCGTCAAGGCGGCCACCCGGGGCACTCTTTTTGCCGAAGCCAGAGAACAGGCAAGAAACCACAAGTTGGCGTCCTACTCGGTTCATATCACCGACGATACCGGAGAAACGGTAGCTCTGTTTCAGGGGATGGTCTACCGGAAGAAGGAAACGATTATTCCCGGTTTATGACTTAAAATTCGACCGCCGTAACAACCTCCAGGGAAGCACGGACTCGATTGGTATTCGTACCTATAGAGACCACAGCGGGAATACGCTCAGAAGCACCACTGCCTGTTTGGAAAATGAATCTTGACGAGACAAGTTGTCCTGAATGCGCTTTCTGTAATTTACCTTATTGTATAGAATCCATTATTTCCCCAATAAAAGCAGCGCTCAATACCTTGAACGGGTCAAGTCCATGCAATCCTTTTACTACAGGGGATTGAATTATCCTGTTCGGGGTAGATTCACCACCCAGAGAGACACCTTCATCCCTTTGACCAAGGAGGAAGCCCGGAATGTGTTGGGCTTAGCCTTTCAATCCCGGCAGGAAATAGATCGGCAAATGAAGTATGTGCAAGAAAACACCAGAATTCTAAAAACCCGGATCAGGGATAAAATATCCAGGCTTAACCAGGATCATCAGCACTACACCCTTTTTCGGGCGCAGTGTTGCGGTTACCGCTGGACCAACAACGTTGACTACCAACCCAAGCCGGCGCCAACCCGGGAGGGGGTGAATCTAAATGAGGTCGAATTCCTCCAAGTTCCTAAGGGAAGATAGCGATGAGCAAAGAATCAGCCGCTGGCCGCCAAAAGTCACCCTGAAAGATTATTCTCCTCCCGGTGTTAAGCGGTTGCTCTGAATGAAAAAACGCCCCTGCAACGGTAAATCAGGGGCGTTGTCGTCTGCGGCGGGTTGGTTGCGCCGCCGACTGCCTCACGGAGTTCGATAAAAACCATTCTTACCCGGTTCAGTGATGTTTCGCCGCCTGCACCCCGAGCATTGGGGTCGGCACCGGCGGCCAGCAGCAGCGGAACAATCCGGGTCGAATCCTCGGAGGTGAGGACGCAATGCAGGGCGGTGGCGCCCTCAGTTTTTTGGAAATCCTTTCTCCTTACCAAATATCGGCATGAAAAATGATAAAGTACCCCTCAAAAAAACGGAGGGAAAATCGGAAATGAAACGGTTTTCGTGCTGGATCCCGGCGGCTTTTTTTTGGGTGGCGGCCTGCCTCTCCGCCGGCGCATCGATGGCCGCGATGGACCTTGACGATATTCAGGGGGTATGGCGGACCACAAAAGGCGATCTGGATCTTCGCCTCCAGGACTCTTCAACGACGGGGACTTATGCCCGGGAGGGAGGCACCCTTGCAGGGGAGTTAAAGGGCGACACGCTGGCCGGTTATTGGACAGAAAACACCTCGGCTCATCGCTGTTCCTCGCCCAAAAACGGCAGCTACTATTGGGGGCGGTTCCGTTTCCGCTTTACCAACAACGATCGCTTTGAAGGGGTTTGGGGGCACTGCGAGAATCCTTCTGAAGCGCCATGGGACGGAGAAAAAATTCTTCCCCAGGGACCGAAACAGGGGGCACTTGGCGAAAACGATGTCCGAAAGGCCGGCATCTTGTGGAAAGAAGGGGAACAACTGCAGCTGCAGGATCGGTTTGGGGAGGCCCTCGAAAAATATAAATCCGGGTTGGCCCTGAAAGACGATCCGGTCATCGCTGAGCGGGTGAGAAAACTGGAAAAATACCTGGCCGTCACCGGCCAACCCCCCGGACAGCCGGCTCAGGAAACCGCTTCCGGATCCGCGCGGCATGTCGCCAGGGAGAGTTCCGGAAAACCAACCGAAGCCGTCAAGGCCAGTTGGTTTCGCCGTGGACAGTCGAACGACGGGAGGGTTGATCCGGCCGAGGTGCGCGTGGATCTGCGCCGTCTCCACGACAAAACGGTTTTTGCGGAACGGGATCCTGTCACGGTAAAGGTGGACAGCGCCGAAGTGGTCATTCCCCCGGAAATCATGGAAAAACCGGAAGTGCTGGTCCTTGCCCGGGCTGTCAGCCCGGCTCCGCTTCCCGTGAAGGGCCTGGAGGCCGTCGTGACCTGGCAGGTCTCTTTAGGGGAACACCATGTCTTTGACAAGCCCCTGACCCTGCGCTTCCAACTTCCTCCCGAAACGGTGCAAAGGGCGGCCCAGAGGAACCAGCCACTGGCCGCCATGTACTTCCACGAAACGGCCCGCGCCTGGGTGTACACTCCGGTATCCTACGACGCGGAAACCGGTCAGGTGGAGATCCGCACCCGCCACCTCACCCTCCTGACGATCGTCCTTCGCCCTGTCAACAACCTGATTCACGACGCGGTATACACCGATCATTTCGCCCTCTTTTACAGCAAGGAAACCATCCTCACAGACACTGAAGTTAACGAGGGACGATGGTCCGACAAACTGGTCAATGATCTCGAATCCAACGGGGAGCCGATCGGCCTGGCCCACCAGGTCGACTCCGAAACCATCGTCGTCGAAGGGCGAAACGACGTGCCGACCTACATCGTCTATATGGCCAAGGCCCTGGAATACGCCTGGCACCGCTACAAGGATTTGGGGTTCAACGTTCCCGAGTGGACCCGGACCGATATCTATGTCGGCGTCAATTCACCGCTGAGCGACGAGAACCATCGCGGCAAACTGCTGGGAACGATCGAGATCACGCCCACCGCCACCTGGCGGCCGACCACTCTGAGGGCGAATTCCGCCCACGAGTTTTTTCACACCGTGCAGGCGGAATATCTGGGCATGGCCATCATGTCGATGAATTACCGCACCTGGTGGCTCGAGGCGCTGGCCGAGTTCGCCCCGCGAACCGTGTGGGGTCTCACCGTGGCACAAAAAGGCATGCAATCGGATTTTTTCAAACTTCCCCTGACCACGGTCGACGGCTATCACGAATATGCCTGTTCCCAGTTCGTCCGTTTCATGGTGTCGCAAAAGGGGATTGATTTTCGAGAGCTGACCGTTGAAACGCTGAGTGTCCCCAGCGGCCTTTTGGCCATGGAGGAGATCAGCGCGCCGGACTTCGCTCTCTTTAAAAAACTCCTCGGGGTGGACCACCCTTTCGAAACCTATACGGTGATGGTGACTTGCGGAATGATCGACCGATTTCTGCGCGCCCGAGGAACCACTTTGGCCGATGCTTATGCCGAGTTTGTGGCTTGGGCGTTGCTGGATGACACCTGCAAGAAGCTGGTTTCCGACAGTTCCCAACTCCTTGACCTGGCGGCGCAGTATCACACGATCGGGGGTCTGGCCCTTGATGACGAGAAGATCGAGGGGATTCTGAAAACCTCAGCCCACGGTACGGCCGACATCTGGGCCTTGTCGGTGGAAAACCCCATTGCCGAAAAGGAAGAAAAGCCGCCGGCCCGGAGGGTAACGGTGGAGGTCGAGGGGGATGTGGCGTCCCTGACACGAGTGAACGCCTATGTCCTGAAGGATAATAACCGATCCGCCGCCGGCGCCAAGCCGGCGGCGTCCCTGAGCGGCGCGAACCCTTCCGCCGAGATCTCCGTCGGTGCCGGCGATATGCTGTATCTGGTCGCCGCCAACAGTTCCGACAAGGCTGCGGAGGTCAAGGTGCGGGTTCTCAGCAATCTCGATTTCCGCATCGAACCGGCCGCCGCCGAAAATCCCGAGGCTCTGAAGGAGGCGACTTTTCATGCGCTGGCGGATGTCGTGCCGAAAGACATCGAACCCGACCAACTGAAAGTGCGCTGGCGCCCGGTTCCGGGGATTCAGAAGGAAACACCGGTCGTTAGGAAGAACGGCCGATTCACTTCCCAATACAGCCACGCCTGGCCGGACTCAGGGGACTACACCCTGCGGGCGGATCTTCTCGCCAATGATAAACCGATTGCCGCCGCCCAGCTGCCGATCCGGGTGAACAAAGGTCGGGAACCTGGCATAACGCTGGAAGCCCGCAACATCACGGTGCCGGCCGGAAAGGATTTCACCGTGTCGGCCTCGGTGGCCAACGTCCCGAAAGGGGCCACCTACACCTGGCAGATCGATAATCACCAAGCGAAAGAGACCACCGCTCCCCAGGCCGTTTTCATGCTGCCTTCTTCAGGTACGTGCCGGATAAGTGTCCAGATGATTACCTCCGAAGGCCGCGTCGTCGCCTTCGACAAGGCAACACTGACCGTTGAAGGGGGGGGCGACGTGGTCTGGGTGGAAGACAGTTACAAGCTTCCCGACGGCTCACTGGTGGTCGTCAAAAAATACCAGGTCTTTCGCGGGACCCTGATCAAACACGGTCAATGGATGCATTTTTACCCCGAAGGCCCCCACGCGGGGGCGTTAAAGGAGCGCCGAACCTACGAACAGAATGTCCGCCGCAAGAGCGAAGAATTCCACCCCGACGGCAAACCTCAGCAAATAGCCCATTTTGACGAAAAGGAAAGGTACCACGG
>JAAZDE010000098.1 GCA_012512925.1 Desulfuromonadaceae bacterium | reverse complement strand
TTTAAGATTGTGATTTTTTTAGGGCGTTTATAAAAGCATTTAGCATTTTCGCCAATGCGATTGCAAATTGATTGAGTTCTGCTACTTGCTCATCTGAAATCCATCTGCGTTTATGGATAATTTTTAACAGAGTGACCGTTTCAAACAGGGAACCTCTTGCAATATAAAGATAATGCACGAATTCTTTTTTCGAATATCTACCTTTTCCTTCCGCAATATTCATGGCAACAGAAGTTGCCGCTGCTTCCAACTGCTCAATCAACCGAAAATGGTTGCGTGGAGTTTCAAGAGATTCCGCCGTCTCAATAACCAAATCGGCAAACTCAACCGCCCGCTGCCAAATTTCCAGTTCTTCAAACTTAAACTTTTCCATCCCTTTGACCTTGCCCATCTGTGAGCTACGAGCTTCCAGGTTTGAGCTTCAAACCACGAGCCACGAGCTACGAGCTACGCCCCATCACGCTTCTCCTCCAACACATTCTCCAAATAAGTCCGGTAGGAGGATCTTGGCATGTCGGCGATGACCTCGGCGAAACGCTGGCGGGTCATGAAGCCCTTGTTGAGGGCGATCTCTTCGAGGCAGGCGATCTTCAGGCCCTGACGTTTTTCCAGGGTATAAATGAAATGGCTGGCTTCGAGGAGGCTGTCGTGGGTGCCGGTGTCGAGCCAGGCTATGCCGCGCCCGAGTTTCTCGACCATGAGCTGGCCGCGGCGCATGTATTCGCGGTTGACGTCGGTGATTTCCAATTCCCCCCGCGCCGAGGGCCGGAGGTTTTTGGTGATATCGACGACCTGGCGGTCGTAGAGATAGAGACCGGGGACGGCGTAATTCGATTTGGGGCGCTGCGGCTTCTCCTCGATGTCGAGGGCGTTCCCCTCCCGATCGAAGGTGACCACGCCGTAGCGCTCGGGATCCTTGACGGGATAGCCGAAGATCCAGGCGCCGGAGGTCAGGTTAGCGGCGATCCGCTCCAGTCCCAGTTTTCCGTGAAAAACGTTATCTCCCAGAATCAGGCAGACCGATTGCTTATCGATGAACTCCTCGCCGACCAGAAAGGCCTGGGCGATCCCCTTGGGTTCCTTCTGCACGGCGTACCTCAGGCGGATGCCGTAGTGGCTGCCGTCCCCCAGCAGGGCCTCGAAACGGGGGGTGTCCTGCGGGGTGGAGATGATCAGGATATCGTCGATCCCGGCCAACATCAGAGTCGACAGGGGGTAGTAGATCATCGGTTTGTCATACACCGGCTGCAGTTGCTTGCTGGCCACCAGCGTCAGGGGATAGAGTCGGGTCCCGGCCCCTCCCGCCAGCACGATTCCCTTGCGCACGCCTGCAGGCATAATTCCTCCTTCGATTCGGTCATGGGCAACCAATAATTAGTAAACAGACCACGGTCTTTTGTCAACCCTCAATAACCATTCTCAATAAAACCCTACGACCCCAACAGCCTGCCAGAGATCCTAAACAGCACGATAAAGCGGAAAACGGTGGCGGATTTTTACTCATGGCCGCCTCCGGCCGCCGCGACCATGGCCTCGCAGAGGCGGCCAAGATCCTCGTCGCCGATGATGTAGGGAGGCATCAGGTAAACCAACCGCCCGAAGGGACGGATCCAGACGCCGCGCTCGACGAAGAAGGCCTGCAGGCGTTCAACGTCCACCGCCTCGCGCATCTCAATGACGCCGATGGCGCCGAGCACCCGCAAATCGGCCACGCCGGCCAAAGAGCGGGCCGGTTCGAGACCGGCTTTCAGGCATTCTTCGATATGGCGGATTCGGGCCTGCCAATCCCCGGCCAGCAGCAGGTCGAGGCTGGCGTTGGCCGCGGCGCAGGCCAGCGGATTGGCCATAAAGGTCGGGCCATGCATGAAGACACCTCCCGATGCGGAGATCCCCTCTGCCACCTGGGAAGTGGCCAGGGTGGCCGCCAGGGTCAGGTAGCCGCCGGTGAGGGCCTTGCCGAGGCACAGGATGTCGGGGGCTATCCCCGCCCAGTCGCAGGCGAAGAGTTTTCCGGTGCGGCCGAAGCCGGTGGCGATTTCGTCGAGGATCAGAAGGACCTGGTGGCGGTGGCACAACTCGCGCACGCCGCGCAGGTAGTCGGGATGGTAAAACCACATTCCTCCCGCCCCCTGGACCACCGGTTCGAGAATGACGGCGGCGATCTCCCCCTCATGCTCGGCGATCAGGCGGCGGAAATCCTCCAGGGAAGTGGGATCGAAGGGAGCGTCGAAACGGCAGGAGGGGCGTTCGGCGAAGAGCTGCTCCGGCAGCACACCGCGAAAGAGGTGATGCATCCCGGTCACCGGGTCGCAGACCGACATGGCGGCGAAGGTGTCGCCGTGATAGCCGCCGCGCACCGTCAGCAGCCTCTTTTTCTGCGGACGGCCGACGGCCTGCCAGTACTGGAGGGCCATCTTGATCGCCACCTCCACCGAGACCGACCCCGAATCGCAGAAAAAGAGATGTTGCAGCGGGCGCGGGACAATCTCCAGCAGGCGTTTCCCCAGCGTGACAACCGGCTCGTGGGTGATGCCGCCGAACATGACGTGGGCCATGCTGTCAAGCTGCTGGCGCAGAGCGGCGTTGAGGAGCGGATGGTTGTAGCCGTGAATGGCGCACCACCAGGAGGACATACCGTCGATCAGCTGGCGGCCGTCGGCCAGGCGCAGCCGCACCCCGGAGGCCCCTGTCACCGGATAGGCGCGCAGGGGTTTGAGGGCCGAGGTGTAGGGGTGCCAGAGATGGGCGCGGTCGAATGCGAGCAGATCGCTCACGCGATAATTTTCAGGCAATTTTCCAGTATTTCCCACTGTTTTCGATTGTCCGGCAAAAAGTTTGGAATATACGGCATCTCGGCCAGAATGGCAACCTTTCCGAGACTGCGGATCGTTTCCCGGTTGTCACGGCGGATGGCCTCCTCCAGCGGTTCTTGCGCGGCGGCGGTGTTGTTGAGGATCACCCCGGCCGGCTCCAGGCCGGCGCCGCGGATGGCGGCCAGGGAGAGGAGGGTGTGATTGATCACTCCGAGCCGGTTGTCGGCCACCAGCAATACCGGCAAGCCCAGGCGCCCGGCCAGGTCGAGCATGGTTTTGTCCCCCTGGATCGGCACCAGCAGGCCGCCAGCCCCTTCGACGAGGACAAAATCATAGCCGTCTCTTCGCTGTCTGATGTCATCGGTCAAGACCGCCACATCGATCTCCACCCCCTGCAGGCGGGCGGCCAGATGGGGGGAGCAGGGAGCTTCAAGACGCCAGGGGCAGAACAGATCGGGCGTGGGGGTTACATCGGCCAGGGCTCTTTTCCAGAGCTCCGGATCGGGAGCGCACCATTCGCCGCCGCGCCGCTCGCAGCCGGTCTGCACCGGCTTCACCCCCAGCACCCGTCCCCGCCGCGCCAGACGCCGCAGCAACGCCGCGGTCACCATGCTCTTGCCGACGCCGGTATCGGTGCCGGTGACGAAAAAACCTTTTGCCATGTCACAAACCTTTACTTCTCAAAAAGAAAAAACCGGCGGAAGAAATATGCCTGTTGACCTTTTTGCTGCCAGTCGCCAATTATTATCTTTTTGTCCCCAACCATTGTTCAGAAAATGCAAAAAACGGGACCAAAGGAGACAAAAGAGGCACCCTGCAGATTACAGGAAAAACCTGTTTTTGTCTGTAATCTGCGGAGCGGGCAGGTCAAGCTCGGGGCCCCCCTCTCAGCACCGCCTGTCATCCCCAGAACCGGCTTGTAAATTGTAAAGCATTTTGACAATTTGCGCAGACGGTCACTCAACCCCTGCGCGGCAACATCCTTGTCTATGGAGGAGGTGAGAACAACGGTCACAAAGGGATGGAAGT
>JAAZDE010000097.1 GCA_012512925.1 Desulfuromonadaceae bacterium | reverse complement strand
GTCGACGGCGGTATGCCCCTCCCAGGCCTTGATCCCCCCCGCCATGCTGTGGACATCGCTGAACCCGGCATTTTTGAGGGTGGAAGCCGCCGCCCGGCTGCGCACGCCGATGCCGCAGTAGGTGATGGTCGTTTTGTCCGCATCGAGCGTTTTCATCGCCTCGTCGAGATTGTCGAGGGGAACCAGCAGCGCCCCGGGGAGGTGCCCCCGATCATATTCCTTCCGTTGGCGCACATCGAGAAGCTGATAATCACCCGCTTTGTGGTCCTCCAGAAACTTGCGGACCTGATCCGCCGACCATGTGGAAACAGCTCGGAAATAATCAAGTAAACCCATAAGTTTCTCCAGAATAATTTATGTTTCAGATAAGGTTTTCCGGTTCGTTCTTTTCACCGCACAACTGGAATTCGCGCATGAAGGAGCGATCGATCCGGTCCTTGATCCAAAAGGCGAGGCGGCCGCCGAAGATCAGTTTGCCGCGTCCGAATATGCCGGCGCCGTCTCCCATGTTGAGAATCAGCAGATAGTCCTTCTGGGGGTGGAAGGGAGTCAGCGGCAGGTTTTCCAGGGCGTTGAAGAGGTTCTGATAGAGAATGGGGTTTTGGCGGACGGCGTAGACGCCGACTTTGGCCAGGGGCCGATCCTGGAAATAGATGCAGTCGCCGCCGCCGAAAATTTCCGGATAGGCCGGCGCCTGCAGAAAGGAATTGACCCGCAGCCCGCCATCCGGACCCGTCGGCAGGCCGGAATCGCGGAAAATGGGCGAGGGGGTGACCCCCGTCGAGGCGAAAGCGAAGTCGAAATCGATCCTTGTGCCATTCGACAAGAGGGCTTCTCCATCGCTGATTTTATCGACATGCAACCCCTCCACCACCTCGACACCCCGTTTCTTGAGCAAGGCGGCCGCCATTTCCCTGACCCTGGAAGGGAGGGTTTTCAGCAACTGGCTGCCGGCGATCAAGGTGATCTCGCCGCTCTTTTCGAGATTTCTCATCAATCCCCAAAGGTTGCCGGCGATCTCCGTGCCGGCCGGACCGCCGCCGAGCACAAGCAGTTTGAGGGGGTGCCTGGCGACTTCCTGGACGATCCTTTTCTGCCCCTTGAGGAGGTTGATGATCGGCTTGACGGGAATGATCCGGTCGCTGTTTTCGGGTATTTCCAGCGAGATGCCGCTGCCGGTGTTGAAAGAAACCACGTCATAATTGACCATGTCTCCGGAGGCCAGTTGCAGCGTGCAATCGGCGGCGTGGATCCGAATCACCCTGTCCTGCATGAAATGGGCGCCACGGTCCTGGACCAGTTTGGCGACATGAAAGCGGATGTCTTGAGGGCGGTAGGTCCTGGACAGGGCTCCCGGCCCCATGCCGGAGTAGTAATGATAGGGGGACGGGTTGATCAGGGTGACCCGGTGACCCTTGTGAATATAGTCTCCCAGCTTTGCCATGACGGTCATGTGGGCATGACCGCCGCCGACCAGAACCAGATGTTTTCCCATGATAATACCTCCTTCATTCATGAGGATAGAACCCAACGCTTTTTCTGTCAATTCGGATATTTGCCCATGGCCGGAATTGTTCTCACGCTCGAAAGGCGGAAATTTGCCCTTCCTCCTTTGATGTGATATGTAAATAAAAACACTTGAGAAAAAGTTGGAGGATGGTGGCCGTTCCTGGGCGTGAAATCTTTCGAAGGAGGGAACCATGTATCGGATCAGCTTCGCCTGTTTTCTTTCCACTGTTTTATCGGCCCTTTTCGTGCTTGGGCTGTCCGGCTGCGGCTATAATGAAATCCAGAGAAACGAGGAGGCCGTTTTTGCCGCCTGGGCCGATGTGGAGGCGACCTATCAGCGGCGCGCCGATCTGATTCCCAATCTGGTGGAAACGGTGAAGGCCTATGCCTCTCATGAGCGGGAGACCCTGCAGGCGGTAACCGATGCCCGCTCCCGGATCGGTCAGGTCCAGATCTCCCCCAAGAATCTCGGTGATCCGGAGGCGGTGACGAAATATATCGAGGCCCAGGGAGCCATGTCTTCGGCTCTTTCCCGTTTGCTGGCCATCGCCGAAGCCTATCCCGATCTCAAGGCCAGCCAGAATTTCCGCGATCTTCAGCATCAGCTGGAAGGAACCGAAAACCGCATCAATGTCGCCCGCCAGCGTTACAACGAGGCGGTGCAGGTGTTCAACAGCTCGATCCGCTCCTTTCCCAACAACCTGACCAACAAGTTTCTGCTGCGTCTCGACCGCAAGGAACCTTTCAAGGCCCAGGCCGGCGCTGAACAGGCGCCCCAGGTCCAGTTTCAGTGATGTCGAGATTTTCGGCGGTTTTTCTGCTCCTGTGCGGCCTTTGCTTCTCTCCTTCCGTCCATGCCCTGGAGGTGCCGCGGGCCACGGGATATGTCAACGACTACGCCGCTATTCTGTCCCCCGAGGCCGAGGACAGGCTGGAGCGTTTTCTGGGGGATTTCGAGCGAACCGATTCCACCCAGGTGGTGGTGTTGACCCTTCCCACCCTGGAGGGGGATTCCCTGGAAGGTTTCGCCTTGAGGGTGGTGGAGGCGTGGCGGCCCGGGCAGAAGCACAAGGACAACGGCGCCCTCCTCCTGGTCGTCAAAAACGACCGGCGGATTCGCATCGAGGTGGGCAAGGGACTTGAAGGGAAACTGACCGATCTGCTGGCGGGGCGGATCATCGATTACGAGATGGCGCCCCGCTTTCAGAAGGGGGATTTTGACGGCGGCGTTCTGGCCGCCGTGAACGCGGTGGTCGGGGTGGTGCGCGGAGAATACAAGGCCGATTCATCTTCAGACCGGCGCAAGGAGCGCAGTCCTTGGGGGGCTTTGCTCTTTTTCCTTTTCATGGGGCCTTTTCTGCTCCGATTCAATGCTCCCTCCTCCCGTAGCGGCAAGCGCAGGGGCGGCATCTACTGGACCGGCGGACCTTTCGGTGGAGGGAGCGGCGGTTTCGGCGGCGGTGGCGGATTTTCCGGCGGCGGTGGCGGTTTCGGCGGCGGCGGCGCCTCGGGGAGTTGGTAGCAGGATAAATTATCGATCAGCAAGAATGAGGGATTATGGCGTCAACCAGGGCCAGTAATTTTTTCTCTGCGGAGGAACGGGCGCGGATCGAAGCCCTTGTCCGGGAGATGGAGGAGCGCACCAGCGGCGAGATCGTCCCCATGGTGGTGGATCAGTCCTACGATTATCCCCGCGCCGAGATCCTCGGAGCCGGTTTTTTTTCTCTTACGGCAGCTTCCCTGCTGACCTGGGGTTTTGGACGGGATTCGATGTGGGTGCTGATACCCCTTTTCTTTCTCTTTTATTTCCCCTTCAAGATTCTTATCCGCAATATTCCCGCCCTCAAGCGATGTCTCATTTCCCCCCTGGAGATGACCGAGGAGGTCGAGGAGAAGGCCAAGGTTTCCTTTCTGGAACAAGGTCTTCACCATACCCGGGAAGAGAACGGCATCTTGATTCTGCTCTCCCTTTTTGAGCACCGGGTATTCGTCCTGGCCGACCGGGGGATCAATCGTGCCATGCCTGAGCAGACCTGGGAAGAAATAGTGGAACTGGTGGTCGATGGTATCCGCCGCGGACGGGCCTGTGATGCCCTGTGCGAGGCGATCCGCCGTTGCGGCGCCATCCTCGAACGGAAGCTTCCCGCCAGGGAAAAAGATACCGACGAACTTCCCAATCTGATTACCGAATAACCCGTTTTGCGGTGATTACCCCCGGTCCAGCAGAACGGGCAGGTTGGCGGCGATGATCGTTTCATCTTCCGAAACGGCCGTTTTGTAGGCCAGGACCTCAACCCCCTCCTGAACGGCTTTCCTGAGGAGGTTCCCGTACTCGGCATCGATATGGTCGGCAGGGCGGAAAGCGAGAGCTTCGCGGCGTTGCACGAGGAAAAAAAGGATGCCGCGGTAACCCTCACGCAGGGCCTTTTGCAGCGCCCGGATGTGTTTGTGGCCGCGGAGGGTGACCGCGTCTGGAAAACAGGCCGCTACCTTTCCGGACATCAGAGTGACGTTTTTCACCTCCAGCAGGATCTTTTCCTTTCCCCTCTCCAGCAAAAAATCGATGCGGCTGTCGCCATAAGGGTATTCCGCCCTGAGACAGAAATCTTCAAAGCCTCGAATCAGGCCTTTTCGAAGTCCTTCCTCGACGACCCGGTTGGCGCGGTGGGTGTGAATGTCGACCCAGTATCCGTTGACCTCGACCCGCTCCAGGGTAAAGGGAAGTTTTCGCTGGGGGTTGTCGCTTTTGGACAACAGCACCCGGTAGCCGGGAACGGCGCACTGCATCATGCTGCCGGTGTTGGGAGTGTGGGCGGTGACGATATTGCCTTCTGTCAGGACTACATCGGCCAGAAAGCGTTTGTAGCGGCGGATCAGTTTCCCCTCCACCAGCGGCGTGTTGATTTTCATCTCTTTACCTTTAAAAAAGTATAAAATACAATTAGTTAAAATGAAATTGCTGATCCTTTTTCGAGTTTCTCCGGAATATCCTGCGTCAAGAAAAGGGCTTGAAATGAGAGGCTGGTATTTCATACCATGAATTTGGTCGAAGAAATGGTATCCGGAACCCAGGAATCCTTTCTTTGGAGAAGTGTTTCACAAAAATCCGGTGGAATATCCCTCTCACCTGCTACGGTAACAGAAAATGAAAGAGAACAGATTGGAAGTTATTTCCCTGCGCCGGCCTCAGGCCGGAAAAATACCGTGCCTTCTCGATTCCATAGGGAACACTCCCCTGGTCGAACTCCGCCGCATTCGTCCCCAGCGGGGGGCGCGGCTCCTCGCCAAACTGGAGGGACACAATCCCGGCGGTTCGGTCAAGGACCGGCCGGCTTACTGGATGATCAAAAAGGCCGAAGAAGAAGGACTTCTCGATCATGGCAAGACCATTCTCGAACCAACCTCGGGTAACACCGGCATCGGTCTGGCCATGGTCGCTTCCTGCAAGGGCTACCGGATCAAACTGACCCTCCCCGAGTGCGTCAGCGTCGAGCGGCGGCAGATCCTTCTGGCCTATGGCGCCGAACTGGTTCTGACTCCGGCCCACGAGCGAACCGACGGCGCCATCCGCGCCGCCCATCGTCTGATGGCGGAGAATCCCGACCGTTACTACATGCCCAACCAGTTCGCTAATTCCGCCAATTGGCTCAGCCATTACGAAACCACGGCGCCTGAGATCATCGAACAGACCGGGGGGCGGATTACCGCCTTTGTCGCCGGAATCGGCACCTCCGGCACCCTCATGGGGGTGGCCCGCCGCCTCAAGGAGTTTGATGCGAAGATCCAGATCGTCGGCGCTGAACCGGTGGAGGGGCATGCCATCCAGGGCCTGAAAAATATGAAGGAAGCCATCGTGCCCGAGATTTACGAGCGCCACCGTCTCGACCGGATCGTCACCGTGGACGACCGGGGAGCCTTCTCCATGGCCAACCGCCTGGCCCTCGAGGAGGGGCTTTTCGCCGGAATGAGCAGTGGCGCGGCGGTGCAGGCCGCGCTTCAGGTGGCAGCCGATTACTCTCCCGACGATGTGGTTGTGGTTCTTCTCCCCGATCGGGGGGATCGCTATCTCTCAACCAACCTGTTCCGTTCCATCTGTGCCGAGTGCCCGCCCTGATAAGGATCGGGCCTTGGTTTTGGATTTACATGTTACGGTTGAAGGGGAGGAGGGCGGAGAGAATCCGTCCTCCTTTTTTGAGCGGGAAATTTTCTCGCCGCGAAAGAATCGGCGATACCGGCCAGGGAGCGGAATCGGACGGGACCGGTCCACCGGCAGGGCGGTTGCCGTCCTCGCGCCAACCTTCATTGACAAATCGTTCCAGGAAGACTTAAATAATCAAAATCAATAAAAAAATGGTGCGGTTAGCCATTGAAAGGCAAGGTTTCCCCTATGAAAAACAGCTTTTGTCCGAAGCGTGTGGTGTGGATATTTTCCATGGTTCTGACCCTCTTTTTGGTTCCTTTTCCGGTCCACAGCAACGATCTCCTGAAGGAAACCTTCGTCAGAGGGGTCCCCTGCGGAAATCTTCTCGCCAAACTCACCTTGTTGGAAAGTTGCCAGGAACTGGAGGAGTTTTTTGCCAAATGGGAGCCACGGGCCGAACAGGGGGACCCCCTGGCCATGACCCTGATCGGACTCAAATATTATCAACATGAGCCGACGCGGGAAAAAGCCCCGGATTATTTCATCAGGGCCGCCCGGCAGGATTTCGGTCCGGCCCAATTGGAATTGGGGATGCTATACGAAAAGGGAATGTGGGTGCCCCAGGATGACCTTCAGGCGTTTCTCTGGTATTCCCTGGCGGCGGCCAAAGGGGAGGAAAAAGCGGTTGATTGCCTCGAGAGTCTGAAAGGGAGGATGGACGCTCAAAGCCAGGCGTCCGCCAACGAGCTGCTGCGAAAATGGCGACCCACACCCCATGGGGCGCAACCGTCTCCTTGACCGGGCCCTGAAAAACCCGTTTCCGGCGCTTCAGCCACTGACCCGTCCGCGGTTCAGCGGGCGCGGAGTTCTGTCGATTTTCTTTTTCTTCTTTCCTGGTGGACAGTCAGGTAGGAAGAGGCCAGGGTGGCGGCCAGGCAAAGGAAAAGGCAGAGGGCCGTCAGTATCGGCAGGGCGCTGGAATGGGGGAACCAGACGATGACGAAGAGAAGGGTGAGCAGGAGGCCGGTTTGGGCATTCCTTCTTGCCCGCCTTCTCTGCAGGAAGCGGGTTTTACGATCGACCTCCCGGTCGGGGAAATGGGTGTCGGTCGTGTCAAAAACCATGAAAAGAAGATAAAATAGGACAGCCAGCAACCCAAAAACAGCGGCGGTCCTGACCCTGGCGATATCGTTCCATTCGATGGCGATGGAGAACAAAAGAGCAAGAAAAACGCCGTAGTGGGTTATTTTGTTCATGGATTCCCCGGTCGTCTTTAGGGTTGATTGCAAAAACTTCAATTCTAACAATTCTAAATTGAAGCAATAAGTGTGCCATTCTTTTTTCATCTCAATCCTTGACGGACTCTGAAAACCGCCTGCACCCCGGAAACCTTTGCCTTCGCCGGTGCGGTCGAAAAGGAAGGCATCCAGCCCGGGATTCGTCACAACACCCCCGACATCCGAAACAATTTCACCCTGAAGCGCTTCGATCTGGTAGAATTCTGATGATCCCCAAGGGTTCTTAACTTATCCATCTTTCAGCTGGAAAACTTTCATGGTAATCCCGAAAACGGTCTTCACCACCTTTCTGATTTCGACCCTGCCGGTTTTGGTGTTCATACTGGTGGTTTTCCTCGCCAATTTTTTCCTTACCCGCAAATTTGGCGACACCACCGAGAGCGTTGCCCGCAAACAGTTGACGATGTTGATTCTGCTCCTTTTCGGAGCGATATTCCTCGTCGCCACCTTGCCTCTCACCGAACCTCTAAAAGGGAGGATTCTTGGACTTTTCGGGGTCCTTCTCGGCCTCGCCCTGGCCTTGAGTCTGGCCCGATTTCTTGGCAATTTCCTGGCCGGAACCTGGTTGAAGTCGACGGGAATTTTTCATAAGGGTGATTTAATCCGCGTCCAGGAACATTCCGGGACGGTGGTTGGAAGAGGCCTGTTTCATACCGAAATTCAGGGCGATGATGGGGAATTGATCAACCTTCCGAACCTGTTTCTGGCCTCCCATCCGGTCAAGGTGACCCCCTCGTCGGAACCACTTGTCGCCGCCGAAATCACGGTGGGGAATCGGATTCCCAGGGAAAGGGTCGAGGACCTGCTGATCGGG
>JAAZDE010000096.1 GCA_012512925.1 Desulfuromonadaceae bacterium | reverse complement strand
GGATATCAAAATCGACGGGGCCTTTCCCCGCCGAAACCTCCAGGGCGTTGCGCGCCACATGGAGCAGGGCCCGTTCCAGCAGAGCGGTATCGCAACGCAACCGGGCCTCCTCGTTTTCCTCCAGGGTGACCCCGAGGCGGATCTCTTCGCTCATCAGGAAAACGCGCTTTTTCAAATCCTCGATCAGGCGGCGCACCGGAACCTCATCGAAGGAGGGGGTGCGGGGCCGGGCGTAGAGCAGAAAATCCTCGATCAGCTTGTTGATGCGGCCGATCTCGTCATCCATGTATTCGGCCATCTGCCGTTTCAAATCGGCATCGGCGGGTTCTTCCTTGCGCAGGATGTCGAGGCTGCCCTTGATGATGGCCAGGGGATTCTTGATTTCGTGGGCGACGATCATGGAGAATTTCCCCACCTCGGCCAAGGCCTGCTGACGGGCCACGGCCGCGTTGGCTTCGTTGAGTTCGCGGCGCTTGGTCTCCAGGGCGTCCAGCATCTCGTTGATGGCCCCGGCCAGAGCGCGGCTCTCGCGCAGGGAACCGCCCGCGGCGCGGACGTTCATGCGCCCCCGGGACACCTGTTTGGCCACCTCCACCAGGCCGCGCAGCGGGGCGTTGATGGCCCGCGCCAGCCCCCAGTACATGGCGACGGGCGCCAGGGACAGAAGCAGGGAGATGAGGATAAAACGCCGGGCGAACTGTTCCCTGATCCGGTCGAGACCGCCCAGGGAATAGCCGATGGCGACCTGGCCCAGTTCCTCCAAGGTGGTTTCCGCCGAAGTGAAAAGGGCCTCTCCTTGGGACAGGGAGCGGGACATCACCGGGGCCTTTGCGACACCCCACTCCCGATCCAGGTCGGGATGGCTGCGGCGCAGGATGAGGGTGCCGCTTCGGTCGACAACTTCCACCCATTGCACGTCGTCGATCTTCAGCATCCCGTCGCAGAGAGCGGCCAGAATCTCCTCGTTGCCGAGAAGAACCCCCAGTTCGGCGCTGCCGGCCAGATAGGAGGCCAGCAGGCTGAAATGGTCGCGGAAGCGCTCGCTCTCGAACCGGATCATGAAACGGTAGCCGGCGACCCCCATGGTCACCGCCGTGGCGATGATGAAGAAAAGAGCGATGAAGGTCAGCCGCGCCTGGATCGAATTCAACCCGGCCCGCTGGATGAGGCCGCGCCCCGGTCGGCTCGGGAGACGGTTTTTGAGAGCGGCGCCGCGCCATGCCGTCATGGCCGCCCCCCTTCCCCGCCAAGGCCCAGGGCTTTCCAGACGGAGCGGTTGATCTGGACCCTGAAAGCGGCGGGCTCTTCTTCTTGGCAGCCGTTGCCGTCGAGAATGCCCGCTACCCGGTTCGCCACCTGAGCGCCCACGCCGCGATAATCGATCACGATACTCAAGGCCGCTCCGGCGTCATGGAAAAACTGGTTGTAGCCGATGACGGGAATGCCGTGGAGGGCGGCTTCCTTGATGACATGGCGGGTTACCGTCTGGGAGATGATCGAGCGGTCCGGTATAAAGAGAACCGCCCCGGTCCGTTGAAAATCCGAAGGAAGAAGAACCCGTCCCCGCGCCTGGTAAACCTGCAGTGGAACCAGCTGGATGCCGCTGGCCCCGGCCGCGGCGGCGGCCTGATCGAACCAGGACTGATTGTTGGCCGGATCGAAAAGCACGCCAAGGCGTTTGAGGGCGGGGAAATGCCGGCGGATCGAAAAGATCTGGGTGGCCGGGGGGATGTTCAGGGTAATGCCGCAAAGAGAATTGGACCGGGCATCGCCGATGACATTGCCGGGGTTGAGAACCATGGCGTGGACCAGGGGCACGTCGGAACCCAGATCATGAAGGAATCGAAGGGCCTCGGGTCCCACCGCCACCAGTACGGAAAAGCGGCGGGGATCGAAAAGCCCGCCCGGCGCGGCCAGGCTGTAGGGGCGGCCTTCCCTGTCGAGGAAGTAGCGCTGCAGGGGCTGGTTGCCGAGGGCGTCTTCCAGGCCCTCGACCATGGCGACATAGGGAGCGATTTCCCGGGAGATGAGGATTCCGACCGGCTTTTCCGAGGCCTCTCCGACCCCGGCCAGGCCGGTGACCAGAAAAAGGAGGAGCCAACAGAAAACCTGTGTGTGCGTTGGCCTCATGGATTTTTAAAAATTTCCGGTAGCTATTCAGCAGGGGCAAAAGTCCCGTGG
>JAAZDE010000095.1 GCA_012512925.1 Desulfuromonadaceae bacterium | reverse complement strand
TTCTCGGCGGTGGCGGTCAGTTTTTCCCCGCCGACGATGATGTCCATGGCCTTGGCCGCGGCCAGGTGATGGCTGACCGGGCAGATGCCGCAGAGGCGCTGGACGAGGACCGGGATCTCCCAGTAGGGGCGGCCGATGATGAAGCGTTCGAAACCGCGGAACTCGACGACATGCAGGCGGGTCTGGTGGACCTTGTTGTTTTCATCCAGAAGGATGGTGACCTTGCCGTGCCCTTCGACACGGGTGACCGGTTCGATGACGATTTTTCTGAGATTCGAACTGCTGGTATTCATGGATTCGGCTCCTATCGGTCAATCAGTCGTATTTGATCAGTTCGTAAGGAAGATCAAGGGGTTTGTTGGTCAGCAGGGCGACGCAGGCCTCCCAGATGGTGTCCGCCGGAGGGGGGCAGCCGGGCAGGAAATAGTCGATCTTGACGATTTCATGGCAGGGATAGACCTTGTTCAGCAGCAGGGGGATATCCTCGCCGTTGGGGATTTTGCCGCTCGGGTTGTAAACCCCGGTGCCGTTGATGTAGGCCGTTTCCAGGCACTCCCTGAGGGGAATGCCGTTGCGCAGGGCGGGCAGTCCGCCCATGATGGCGCATTCGCCGACGGAGACGAGGATGTCGCAGTTTCTGCGGAAGTCCTTGAGGACGTGGACGTTCTCTTCGTTGCAGCAGCCCCCTTCGATAAGGCCGATGGCGCAGCGCCCGGTGAAATTCTTGATGTCGTCCACCGGGGATTTGTCGAATTCCACCAGTTCGATGAGCTTCAGGATGCGTTCGTCGATGTCGAGAAGCGACATGTGGCAGCCGAAACATCCCGCCAGTGATGCCGTTGCGATTCTGGGTTTTTCCATGTTCCTTACCCCCAAGTTGATAGGATATCGATAGATTTATTTGGTTTTCGCTTCAATGTCGGCACCGATCGCCTGCTGGTCGTAGAGCCTCTGGCCGACCGGAACGGCGTAGCCGACCCCTTTCTTGATGATGGCGCCGACGGGGCAGACCTCACAGGCCTTGTCGGTGATGTCGAGATCGGTGTCGGCCAGCCGGGCGGCGGCGTTGACGCGGATCTTCTTGTGCGGTCCCCGGCCGACGAAATCGAACACGTGCTTGCCGTCGAGATCCCTGGAAGCCTGAACGCAGCGGCCGCAGAGGATGCACCGGTTTGAGTCGATGAAAATGTAGGGGTGGCTGGCGTCCAGCTCGCAGACGGGGAACAGATAGGGGTATTTGGGGGCGAGGATGCCGAGACGGTAGGCCACCGCCTGCAGCTCGCAGTTGCCGCTCTTGTCGCAGAAGGGGCAGAAGTGGTTGCCTTCCACGAACATCATCTCGACGATGTCCTTGCGGATCTGGAGAACTTCGGGGCAGTCGTTTTCCACCACGATCCCCTCGGCGATCGGCTGGGTGCAGGCGGCCTGCGGCCTGCCGTTCACGATGACCGTGCAGACGCGGCAGCTGGCGAAGGGTTCGCAGCCTTCCAGGAAGCACAGGCGGGGAATGTAGATGCCGTTGCCGTCAGCGGCCTGCATGATCGTCTGCCCCGCATGTCCCTTAACTTCTATGCCGTCAATGGTGAAGGTTATTGTCTCGCTCATGGTCAATCCCTTTATGGTTTAAATTAGTGGATTACTGAATGGCGACCGGCCAGGGCCTCGGCGTCGCTGACCGCCGCCTTGAGGTCGAAGGTGGGCTGCATGCCGTCGGTCACCGGTTTGAGCACCGCTTCGTAGGCGGCCCGGAAATTCTTGATGGTGGTCAGGGCGGGGTTGGGGGATGTCTGGCCGAGACCGCAGCGGCTCCCTTTCTTGACGGTGTTGCCCAACTGCTGGAGATAGGCGATGTCCTCCGGTTCTCCCTGGCCGTCCAGGATCTTCCGCAGGCATTTTTCTATCAGCACGTTGCCGGTTCGGCAGGGGGTGCAGTAGCCGCAGCTTTCCTCGACGAAGAATTCCATGTATTGGTGGGCGATGTGGATCATGTTGCGATCCTTGTTGAAGATGACGACCGCGCCGCCGGTGGCCAGATCGTCGAAGCAGATGGTCTTGTCGAAGGATTCGGCGCCGATGAACTGGCCCGAGGGGCCGCCGATGAGCAGCGCCTGGGTGTTTTCCGCGCCGACATCTTTCAACAGGTCGCGGATCTTGACGCCGAAGGGGTATTCGTAGACCCCGGGTATCTTGCAGTCGCCGGAAATGCTGAGCAGTTTGGTGCCGGTGCTCTTGCCCGAGCCGATGGCGGCGAACCAGGCGGCCCCTTTGTCGAGAATGCGGGAGACGCAGCAGAGGGTTTCCACGTTGTTGACCGAGGTCGGTTTGCGCAGATAGCCTTTCTGGGGAGGGAAGGGGGGACGGTTTTTGGGATCGCCGCGCAGGCCTTCGCAGGAGCTGATCAGGGAGGATTCCTCGCCGCAGATGTAGGCGCCGGCGCCCATCTGGATGCGGATGTCGAAATGGAAACCGGCCTTGCCGAGAATATCGTTGCCGAGCAGCCCGGCGTCGCGCCGCTTGCGCAGCACGTCTTCCAGGAAGGGGCGCAGATAGTTGTACTCGCCCCTCAGGTAGAGGATGCCGGTGGCGGCGCCGATGGCGTAGCCGCCGATGGTCATCCCTTCGAAGAGCAGGTCGGCCCGTTCGGTGAGCAGGACGCGCTCCTTGAAGGTGCCGGGTTCCCCTTCGTCGGCGTTGCAGAGGAGGTATTTGTCCGGACCCTTGGAACCGCGGGTGAACTTCCATTTCAGGCCGGTGGAGAAACCGGCGCCGCCGCGTCCGCGCAGCCTGGAGGCTTCCACTTCGGCGATAACCTCCTCGGGGCTTTTCCGCAGGGCCTTGGTCAGGCCGGCTTCGGCGGGCACATCGCAGAGAAGGACTTCGCCGGTCTTTTTGACGTTGTTCTGAACCATGGACTGGACCAGGGGGTGGGCGTTGTTGCCGTCCCCCAGACCGTATCCGGCGGTGAGTTGGCCGGGATTGGGATTGGCCTTCAGGGCGCGGACCATTTCACTGGCTTTATCGGCGCTGAGGCAGGTCACCATCACGTCGTTGACCATGGCGGCGGGGGCCTGATCGCACAGGCCGATGCAGGGCGCCCATTCCAGGGTGAACCAGCCGTCGGCGCTGGTTTCGCCGAAACCGATGCCAAGCTCGGCGGAGAGGGCCTTGGCCACCTCCTGGACACCCTTCATCTGGTCGACCACGTCGTTGCAGAGGCGGATCACCACGTTCCCCTTGGGTTCCTGGGAAAGGAAGGCGTAGAAGGAGACCACCCCTTCGACCTCGACGCGATGGGTCCTGGTCTGGCCGGCGATCATGTCCATGGCCTCGCTGCTGACCCCTCCGAATTTTTCCTGCACCGCTCTGACGATGTCCATCATCCGGGTACGGTCGTGACCGTAATCTGCACAAATCTTTTCGATTGTCTGTTCGAGGTTCTTGCTCATAAAACACCCCTGATTCCTGAATTTGCGAGTTTAAGTTAGAAACGATGAAACCGATCCGATCCTGCCGAAAATAAATCCAGGGAAAGGAAACCTGTTATGACTCGTTATTTAAAATGATGTTTGGTTCCTTTTTTTTTGTCAATAGAGTGCTACTAAAAAGTGATAAGTGACACCCATCATCTCCTGATCGCCGGCTGCCGCAGGTTGCTGAAAAACAACTCAAAACCCTCTCATGAGGCCTTGCCGGAGTTTTTCAAATGGAATTATATTTTTTATATTCAGAATATCAGAATAGCAGTGTCCGCGGGGTTTGCCCGAGAAAACCGGCTACGGTAATTCTTCTGTCTGTCAGGCGTTGAAAAATTTGGCCTGAGCGCCCACCTTGGTCCCCCGTTGCTCCTTGAGCCAGCCGAGCCACTCCTCCATTCCCTGGCCGGTGGTCGCCGAAAAGGGGAGCAGGGGCGCGACGGGATTCAATTTTCTGAGGTCCTCCTCGACCCGGACCAGATCGTAATTGAAGGCGCCGAGGAGATCGATCTTGGTCAGCAGGACCAGATCCGCGGCACGGAAGACGGTGGGGTATTTGGCGACCTTGTCATCCCCTTCGGGAATGCTGAGGAGCACCACCTTGAGGTTTTCGCCCAGGTCGAATTCGCCGGGGCAGACGAGGTTGCCGACGTTTTCGATGAAAAGGAAGGCGGCCTGATCGAGGTCGAGGCCGGGCAGGCTCTCGGCGATCTGATTGGCGTAAAGGTGGCAGCTCATGCCGGTGTTGATCTGGGTGACCTGCAGGGCGCTGCCGGCGACGCGTTCGGCGTCGCGGGTGGTTTGCAGGTCGCCGACGATAACGATGGATGGGCCCTGTTCGTCCAGTGCCGGGATCGTCTTTTCCAGAAGGGTGGTCTTGCCGCTGCCGGGGGAACTGATCAGGTTGATGGCCAGCACTTGCCCTTCCTGAAAGGCCCGGCGGTTTTTGTCGGCGACGATGTCGTTGGCCTGCAATACATTTTTCACCACATTGATTTTCATCCCAAAAGACTCCTGTTTTATATATATTGTTAGGTCACGCAGGTGAGAGATCCGAGAAGGAGCTCATCCCCTTCGAGAAGGGTGGTGGAAAATTCCCCGCAGGTGGGACAGAGGAAGTCGTTGACGGCGGGGGAGAACTCTCTGTCGCAGCGGCTGCAAAAGGCTCGGGCCGGAATCTCGATCTGGCGCAATGTCGCCCCTTCCGCCAGGGTGCCGAAGGAAGCGGCCCTGAAGGCCTCCTCCATCACCTCGGGAACGACCTGTTTGAGGACGCCGATGCGAAGTTCGATCTCTTCGATCCTGACCACGTTGTTGTCACAGGCGATGTTGATGATTTCATCCATCAGGGCGGATGCCAGGGACATTTCGTGCATCGGGTGGCCTCCTTGTCTGTGCCGATCTTTTTATCCATACAGTTTACCATTGGTGCGGATGAAAAATAAATGGGTTGTAAATGGTCATTTTTGGTTTCTATTCAGTTTTTTTGAATAAGGAATAATAAATTTTCAGTTAAAGGGAAAAAGGAAGCGAGGATTCATGATTCACAGTATGACAGGTTACGGGAAGGGGAGCGCCAGAGTGGGGGAGATTTCCATCCAGGTGGAGATCAAGACGCTCAATCATCGTTTCTGCGATGTCACCGTCAAGTCGCCGCGCAATCTTTTCTGGCTCGAGAACGAAATCAAGAAAAGGGTGAACGAAGGGCTGCAGCGGGGCAAGGCGGATGTTTTCATCACCCTGGAATATGGCGCGGGAGGAGAGGCTTTGCCCCGCTGGAACCGGGAACTGGCCCGCCGCTACCTGGAGATTTTCACGGAGATGAAGCAGGAGTTTGGTTTGGAGGAGGGGATTCCCCTGACCCTGCTGGCCGCCCAGAAAGATGTCCTGACCATGGAGACTCCCGAGGTCGACCCCCTGGATATGGCGGAGGGGGTTCTGGGCGCCGTGGCGGCGGCTGTCGACGCGGTCAAAGGGATGCGCCGCAGTGAGGGAGAGGCCCTCTGCCTCGACCTTCGCCAGCGTCTCGCCAATCTGCGCGCCACTCTGGACCAGATCGAGGGAAGGGCTCCGGCCATCCCTCCGGAATGGCGGCAGAAACTTCTCGATCGTCTGCAGAAGCTGGACCGGGAGCTGGCCTACGATCCTCAGAGGGTGGCCCAGGAGGTGGCTCTTTTCGCCGATCGCTGCGACATCAGCGAGGAGGTTCAGCGGATGAAAAGCCATTTCAGCCAGTTCAGCGATTTTTTGGATCAGGGTGAAGCGGTCGGGCGGCAGCTCGATTTTCTGGTCCAGGAAATGGGGCGGGAGATCAATACCATCGGGTCCAAGGGAAATGACTCGGACGTCAGCGGCTGGGTGGTTTCCGCCAAAGGGGAACTGGAAAAAATTCGCGAGCAGGTGCAGAATGTCATGTGATGCAAAAGATTCCGAATCCTTTGAGAAAAAGCCGGTGGCTGGAAGCGAAAAGCCGCCTGCCCGCGG
>JAAZDE010000010.1 GCA_012512925.1 Desulfuromonadaceae bacterium | reverse complement strand
CGATCAGCCAGGAGCCCTTGGGCATGTCGAAGATGAAAAAGTGAACGAGTTTATCGGTCGGGGCCGGAGCATAGATGTAGGCGAAAATGGCGGAGAAGACGAGGGCGCCGGCGCAGATCTTGGTGACAGATTCGACATAACTATAGTTGCCGTAGAGGATCAGCCAGGCGGAGAAGACGGCGATGCCGACCCCGTAGGCGGCCAGAGGAATGGGCAGCCCCATGTGGACGGAAAACAGGTAGTAGAGGACGGCGGCGGCGGCGATGGTACGGCCGGCGGAACCGACGGCGCATTGGATCAGGGTGATGACCATGGTATACCAGAGCGGCCATTTGCCCGGGGCGGTGCCGTAGGCGTCCATGATGCTGCGCCCGGTGGCGTTGGTGAAGCGGAAAGCCATCTCAAAGCCGTAGTATTTGAAGATGTAGCAGACCGGAATGGTCCACAAAAGGGCGTACGCGAAACGCCCGCCGGCGGTGGGAGCGGTGACCAGGTGACTGGTGCCGATACCGGTCATCATCAAAATCAGGCCCGGTCCGAAATGCTTAAACAATGCGCTGGGCGCCATGCTTGGTGGTTCGAGCTTGTCCAACACTTCATCATGCACGACGATTTTTTCTGCCATGACAGATTTCCTTTCCTTTTTGTCTGGGCTTGTAATGGTACAAAACACCGAGGACGCTTCAGTCACCACTAAAATGTTGTGAATTTATAAAAACCTTGTCACCTCCCTTCTTTTTAATTTCGACCTAAAACATTTTGACAAAAAAATTTCACACAAAAATTTATTCCAAAAATTTTAAATTAAAAAATTTACCTGTTAGAATTTTCCAGCCCAATTAATTTCCATTGTATAAATCCAACCGAAATCGTTTATATCGATATGGTTTATGTATGCTTTATTTCATCAAAGGTAGAATTTTGAATATGTAAATTTGAATGATATCTTGAGAAAATTTTATAGCCAGAAAAAGTAAACCAGAAATGTTTCCATAAAAAAACCAAGATCTATACATATATAACCAAATGTCTGGTAGAAATGACGTGATTACGGCAATTTGGATAAAATAAAAAAATTGTATATGTAGAGTTGCTCTTGCAAATTATGAAGAAATTTTCTTTAACTGGTTTTCTACAGTCATAGAATAAAAAAAGGCCGCTCGTTTCAGCGGCCCAAAGGGAGAAAACAAATGACCGAGATGAAAGATCAAAAAGATGAACAGATAATTCTTATCCAAACAGTTGGATCTTGAAGATACGGGCGGCAATCATGACCCCGGTCATCAGAGCGAACGCTATGCAGCTGACCCAGGAGAACCAGGTGGCGAAGGTGCTGGGATAGAAGATCTTGTCGTTCTTGTCGATGACGGTGAAGCAGTACCAGAGGTTGAGGAAGAAGATCACCGGAGCGATGAAGTAGGCCAGGGCCGAGGCCACCAGAACCAGAAATACGGGGCGCGGCAAACCGATGATGATGGCCGAGCTGGCGACAACCGACCAGGCCATGGTCATCCGGTAGATGTTGTACTCGGACATCAGGTTGCTTCTCTTCTCCGGAGTGAGGTCAGCCCGGTCCACACCAGTGAGTCTGTTGGTGGTGGCAAAGATGTTACGGCAGCAGGCGCCAACGACCCTGGGCCAGCCGTCGTAGTAATTGAAAGCGGTGGAGAAACAGGCGGCGAAGGCGCCGATAATGAAGACCCACATCATCCAGGGGCCGACACTGGAGGTGAAGACCTTGGCGATTTCGCCCATAACGGCGTTCCCCTTGACCGCGCTGGGGTAGATCCAGACGGCGGCCAGGAGCAGATAGATGGCGGCGATGATGGCTGAAATCCAGTGTCCAAAAGCGAAGTCCCAGGTGCCGATCTTGAACCAGCGGCGGCAGTATTCCTGGGTTTTGGTGGGCAGGATGCTCATGTCGAAAGCCAGATCGGCCTTGCCGGAGTGGAAGGCGTCGAATTTTTTGATGAGCCCTTTTTCTTCCAGAATGCCGCGAACATAACCGAGACCTTTTTTCTTGGCCTTGCCCCATTCAGAGGCCTGCAGGGAAACGTCGATGCCGGTGGGGAGCAGGCCGAAGAAGGCGGCGACAATCAGCCAGGAGCCTTTGGGCATGTCGAAAATGAAGAAATGGACCATTTTTTCAGCCGGGGCGGGGGCGTAGATGTAGGCAAAGATAGCCGAGAACACCAGGGCGCCGGCGCAGATTTTTGTGGTGCTTTCAACCCAGGCGTAGTTGCCGTAGAGGATGATCCATGCCGAACCGACGGCGATGAGAACGCCATAGGCCGCCAAGGGGATGGGCAGGCCCATATGGACGGAAAACAGATAGTAGAGGACGGCGGCGGCGGCGATGGTCCGGCCGGCGGAGCCGACGGCGCACTGCACCAGGGTGATGACCAGGGTGTACCAGAGCGGCCACTTGCCCGGGGCGGTGCCATAGGCGTCCATGATGCTGCGGCCGGTGGCGTTGGTGAAGCGGAAGGCCATCTCAAAACCATAGTACTTGAAGATGTAGCAGAAGGGGATGGTCCACAGCAGGGCGTAGGCGAAGCGTCCGCCGGCAGTGGGGGCGGTGACCAGGTGGCTGGTGCCGATCCCGGTCATCATGAGAATCATGCCGGGGCCGAAATGCTTGAAAAGATCCTTGGGCGCCATACTTGGCGGTTCGAGTTTTTCCAGGAGCTCATCTTGAATAATTTTTGTTTCCGACATGGCAAAATCCTTCCCTTTCATGTTTGTCTGTTTTTTGAGATTGTGGTTACAGTTGCCCACCTGCCGTGGCCGTTGCCGCTTTTTCACCTCCTTTCCTGTGTATGCGACGGTTTTGGTCCAGAATCGATCAAACCGAAACTTTAGCAGCAGTCATTTTCCTGAAAAAAACCTTACCGGGTCAAAAAAAATGTTTGTTTTCAATTATTTACGTGAATTCTAGCGCAGCCATCAGAAGTTTTATGCCGACATCGGATGGCATGTTGATCGATATGGAAATCCGCCAGGGGAGGGGGCCCGGTTTTTGGGAAGGACGATTCTTCGATGAGGCGTGGTTTTCGGCCTTATGTGCCGATGAAAGATGAGGGGGAAACAATTTCACTGGCGGAATGGGCGGGAACCGGTTAATATATTCACCATTTAAGGTGATGATTCTATGCAGGAAAATAGCCCACCGACAGTATGCCTGAATTCCAGGGCGGTGCGCCGCATCCGGGAGGACAAAAAGCTGACCCAGCTTTATGTGGCCAAGGTCGTCGGTGTTACGACCGATACCATCTCTCGCTGGGAAAACAATCGCTACCCTTCCATGAAGACGGCCAACGCCCTGCGCCTTGCGGAGGCTTTGGAGGTCCCTCTTGAGGAGATCCTGCAGAGGGATGAGGATGACTCCCAAAAGAAGCCGAAATCATGGTTCCTGATGCGGCTTCCCAAACTTTTGATCCTCTTTTTCGTTCTTCTTATCGTGATCGTTGTCAGCGCCTTTTTTTACCACCGCCAGATGGTCCTTCAGACCAGCGTTTTCGCCACTCGTTCCCTTCCCCGCTATGCCGCTCCCGGGACGGTTATTCCGGTGCGCATCCAATTGCGGACCGAGGAGGAAAACAACGGCTTCATCCTCCGGGAAAGTTTCCCGTTGGGCTGGAAAATCATTGAAAGCTATCCTCCTCCTTCAAGCCTCGACAATGAGAAGGGGGTGGTGCGGTGGATTTCCAAACGGGGGGACAGCGGATTTTTTATCACCTATCTGGTCAGGGTTGATTCCATGGCGAAATTACAGGGGGAGACCTATTTCCGGGGTTCCGTCATTGCAGCCCCCGACCGGAGGATGTCGCCGAAACCGGTGGATGGGGACAGGGTCATCAAAATTTATCCGTTCCTTTGGGCTGACCAGAACGGCGACAGCCAGATCGACGACAAGGAGATGCTCGAGGCTTCCAAGGTTGCAGAGGAAATGAAGAACGTCCATCTGGATTGGAACCTGCTGCAGAGCATATGGGATGCCGGAAGCTATGCCTATGACGCCGAAGCTCAGACCTTCGTTCCGGCCCCAAAGTGAATTTGCTCTCCCGCCAGATTTTCTCCGCCTCTTTTAGCCTTCGGGCAATGCCCATAGGCGATTTGCGATCGCCTTGAATCGACTTCCGGCGAAGCCGGCACTGTTGAGAATATGTCTTCCATGAATACCACGATGTTGAAAAACCTGGCCGGGATTGACGAACGGATGCGGGAGAATCTTTCCTCCGATGTCCCCCTGATCCCCCTGATTTCCGATCATCTCCTGTCGGGCGGCGGCAAAAGGATACGCCCCCTGCTGGTCATCCTCTGCGCCCGGCTGTGCGGCTACCATCGTTCCGATCTTCTCGATCTGGCCTCGGCGGTTGAATTTATCCATACGGCTTCTCTTCTCCATGACGATGTCGTGGACGGTTCGGCCCTACGTCGGGGTCGCGCTTCGGCCAATTCGGTATGGGGCAACGAAGCTTCGGTGCTGGTGGGGGATTTTCTTTTCGCCCGTTCCTTTACCATCCTCGTTCGTTTCGGTAACCCGAGAATCATGGAAATTCTTTCCAGCGCCACTGAGGTGATGGCGGAAGGCGAGGTTCTGCAACTGGCCAATATCCGCAACCCTTGTTCCGATATCGATCACTATCTGCACGTAGTGCGCTGCAAGACGGCGGCCTTAATGGCTGCCGCCTGCCGGTGCGGTGCCGTAATGGGCGGCACGGACTCGGCCCGGGAACTGGCCTTGGAGTGTTTCGGCCTGGATATGGGAATGGCTTTCCAGTTTGTTGACGACCTGCTGGACTATGTCGGTACGGAAGATGAATTTGGCAAGGCCCGGGGACGCGATCTGGCGGAAGGGAAGCTGACCCTGCCGCTCCTTCATGCTTTGCGGAAGGGCGCCCCGGAAGAAAGAGAAGGCGTCATGTCCGTTGTTTCCCGTGGAAATAAAACAGCTGCCGATTTTCAGCGGGTATTTTCCTTTATTGAAAGATATGACGGAATCGGTGAGGCACGGAAGGTGGCGCGGGAGCGTGTGGAAAACGCCAAGGGCCATCTGCGGATATTTCCGGACAGCGCCGAAAAAAAAGAGCTGCTCGGTCTGGCTGATTTTCTGATGGAGCGTCGCCGTTGACGGGTGGTTAAAAATCCTGTCCTGTTGTGTCGTCATTGCTCCGGCGGGCAGGTTCACGTTATGATGAAGCCATGGAGCACTCGGCACGGGATTGGCGAAATCCGGTAATTTACCGAAAAGAGATCCGCATTGAAGGAGTCGTCCAGGGGGTTGGTTTCCGCCCCTTTGTTTATCGATCCGCTTTGCGTCATCAGATAACCGGCTGGGTGATCAACGATACCCGGGGGGTGCTGGTGGAGGCCGAAGGGGAGGAGAGAAACCTTTCCGGCTTCATCCGCTGTCTGCGGGAGGAATTGCCGCCGCTGGCTTCCGTCACCGGAATGGCGATCCGCGACATCGCCGTAACCGGGGATGACGCTTTCCGGATCGGGGAAAGCCGGGAAGGTCTCGCCCCCACCGCGCAGATCGCCGTCGACAGCCATGTCTGCCCCGATTGCCTGGCCGAGCTGTTCAATCCCGCCGACCGCCGCTACCGTTATCCCTTCATCAACTGCACCAACTGCGGCCCCCGCTATTCTCTCGTTACCGGCCTTCCCTACGACCGTCCCAAAACCACCATGGCCTCTTTTGCCATGTGTTCCGCCTGCCGGGAAGAATACCACGATCCCGCTTCCCGGCGCTTCCATGCCCAGCCCATCGCCTGCCCGCTATGTGGTCCCCTCCTGACTTTGGTCGACTCCGCGGGGCGGAAAGTGGCGGGCGACCCTGTGGCTGCCAGCGTGGCGCTGCTGCGGCAGGGGCGGATCGTGGCCGTCAAGGGACTCGGCGGTTATCACCTGGCGGTGGATGCCGCCAACGATGGAGCAGTGGCCGAATTGCGGCGCCGCAAGGCACGGGATGAAAAGCCCTTTGCCCTGATGGCGGCCGATGTGCAGAGGGTCAGACGGTTCGCCGAGGTGGATGCCCCGGAAATGGTTTTGCTGGAAAGTGCTGAGAGGCCGATCGTGTTGCTGCGCAAGCGGGAAGCGGGCACCCTCTCCGCCGAGATCTCCCCCCGCAACCGCTATTTCGGCGTGATGCTCCCCTACACCCCCCTTCATTATCTGTTACTCGACAACGATCTGATCGCCCTGGTCATGACCAGCGGGAACCTCAGCGACGAGCCGATCGCCTACACCGATGCCGACGCCAGGGCACGTCTCGCCGGCATTGCCGATTTTTACCTGTCCCACAACCGCGATATCTTTATCCGTACCGACGACTCCATCGTCCGCATGACGGCGGACCGTCCCCTGCTGCTGCGCCGTTCCCGGGGGTATGTGCCGCGGCCGGTTTTTCTCCCCCGTCCCCAGGGAGAGGTTTTGGCGGTGGGTGCGGAGCTGAAAAACGCCATCTGCCTGACCTCGGGGAGACAGGCCGTCCTCAGCCAGCACATCGGCGATCTCAAGAATGCCGAGGTTTTTGCCTCCTTTGAGGGCGCCATCGGCCATCTCCAAAAGATTCTCCAGATCGACCCTCGCATCATTGCCCATGATCTGCATCCCGACTATTATTCCACCGCCTATGCCCGGCTGAGGGACGATCTGATTCGCATCCCGGTTCAGCACCATCATGCCCATCTTGCTTCCTGCCTGGCGGAGAACGGCGTGGAGGAGGAGGTGATCGGGGTGATTTTCGACGGCATCGGCTACGGTGAGGACGGTTGCATCTGGGGAGGGGAGTTCCTTGTCGGCAACGCCCGCGGTTATCGCCGCGCCGGCCACTTCCGCTATGCGCCGATGCCGGGAGGTGATGCCGCCACCAAGGAACCGTTCCGCATGGCCTTGAGTTATCTCTTCCAGGCCTTCGGGGAGGAACTGCCCCCTCTGCCCTTCCTGGCAGGGATCCCGAAAGAAACCGTCCGTTTGCTGCGGCAGATGGCGGAGAAAGGGATCAACTCCCCGTTGACATCGAGCTGCGGGCGGCTGTTCGATGCGGTGGCGGCAATGATCGGTCTGCGTCAGCGGGTCAGTTACGAGGGGCAGGCCGCTTTGGAACTGGAAATGGCCATCGCGGGGGGCGGGGAGACGGGGATTTACTCTTATGCCTTGACGCAAGAGAAGGATGTGGTGCTTTTCGATCCGGCGCCGCTGATCCGGGCGATTGCCGAAGAGGTGGCTCAGGGGGCGGATTCCGCCGTTATCAGCGCCCGGTTTCACAATACCCTTGCTGCCATGGTCGCCGAGGTGTGCGCGGAGCTTCGCCGGCGCACCGGCCTGAATATTGCTTCGCTCTCCGGCGGAGTTTTTCAGAATCGCTATCTGACCGAGAAAGTGGTCAAGGTTCTTGAGGCGGAAGGGTTCAGGGTTTTGACCCATTCCCAGGTGCCGCCCAACGATGGCGGGTTGGCTCTGGGCCAGGCTTTTATCGCCGGCCAGCGGGATGTTGCCGTCGCCGTTTGAACCGCAATGGAAAATTGGCCTGTTGTTAAAAAACTGTTTCGGGAGGGGAAAATATGGCTTTGACGGACAGAATCGCGGTGGCGCGGGGGGATTCGCCCGCCGATCTGGTGCTGCAGAACGCTCAGGTGGTCAATGTCCTGACAGAGGATGTCTATGTCGCCGACATCGCTATCCATGAAGGTTTCATTGCCGGCGTCGACAAAGGCTATCAGGGACGGGAAAATATCGATTTGCAGGGGCGATATGTCAGCCCCGGCCTCATCGACGCCCATCTTCATATCGAGAGCTCCATGGTCACCCCCCGCGAGTACGCCCGCGCCGTACTCCCCCATGGCGTAACCACGGTCATCACCAACCCCCACGAAATCGCCAACGTCCTCGGTGTCCCCGGCATCCGCTTCATGCTCCGCAATGCCGAGACATCGCCTCTTTCCACCTTCGTGACCATACCCTCCTGTGTGCCGCCGACCCCTCTGGCCACCTCCGGCGCCGAGCTGGATACGCAGAAACTGGCGCCGCTGCTTGCCGAACCAGGGGTCATCGGTCTTGGCGAGGTGATGAACTTTCCTGGCGTGGTGGCCGCCGATCCGCGGGTTCTCGCCGAACTCGCCCTCTGCGAGGGCCGTCCTCTCGACGGTCACTGTCCCGGTCTGAAAGGAAAGGGGCTCAACGCCTATGTGACGGCGGGTATCCGCTCCGATCACGAGTGCGTGACCCTCGATGAGGCGAGGGAGAAGCTGCGCCTGGGGATGAGGGTTTTTATCCGCGAGGGGAGCGCCGCCCGCAATCTCAAAAGCCTGTCGCCCCTGGTGACCGCGGAGAACGAACGCTGGCTCTGCTTCTGCACCGATGACCGCCATCCCGGTGATCTTATCGACGACGGGTCGATCGATAATGCCGTGCGTCTCGCCATCGGCGAAGGGGTGAAACCACTCCAGGCCCTGCGCCTGGCCACCCTCAACGCGGCCGAACATTTCCGGCTCCATGATCGCGGTTTCGTCGGCCCCGGCCGGCGGGCCGATCTGATGGTGTTCAGCGATCTGGCCGCTCCGCGGGCGGAACTGGTCTTTACCGCCGGACGCCTGGTGGCGCAAGACGGTGTCATGGCGGAAGGGGTCATGGTCGAAGGGGGGGCGGCCGTCGATGCTTTCGTCCGTGATACGGTGCGGGTCGATTGGAACGCGGTTTCCCTGAAAGTGACGGCGGAAGACAGGAAAATGCGGGTCATCGGCATGATTCCCGGCCAGTTGCTGACCGAGGAACGGATCGAGACGCCGCGGATCGAGAATGGCCTGGTGGTGAGCGATGCGGCGCGGGACATCCTTAAGCTGGCGGTTATCGAACGTCACCACGGCAGCGGCCGGGTCGGCCTCGGTTTCATTCACGGTTTCGGTTTGCGCCGGGGAGCCATCGCCGCCACCGTGGCCCACGACCATCACAACCTGATGGTGCTGGGCTGCGATGATGTTTCCATGATGACCGCCGCTCGCGCCGTGGCTGATGCCGGAGGCGGACAGTGCGTGGCGATGGGAGAGAAAGTCCTGGATCTGCTGCCGCTGCCGATCGCCGGTCTGATGTCCGACCTGGGCGTCGCAGAGGTGCGGCGTCTGGGCCGGCGCCAACACCAGGCTGTCCGAGAGTTGGGAAGTCCCCTTGCCGATCCCTTCATGCCGCTGAGCTTCATGGGGCTGGAGGTGATTCCCGCCCTGAAACTGACCGACAGGGGTTATGTCGATATCGGCAAGTTTGCGGTTCTGCCTCTTTTTGTCTGACCATCAGGGTGCGCCATGCTGGACCTCTATCCCATGCGGAGGCGGATGAATTCCTCCACGTCGGCACAGCGGAGATAGGGGTTGTGCTCCTTTTCGAAGGCGATGGTGGAGACCGGCGAGGGGCCGTAGTCATGCCCCGGATGGATGCGGGTCGACTCCGGCAGCGCGGCCAGCCGTTTCAGGCTGGCGTAGAGCTCGCGGGGATTGCCGCCGGGGAGGTCGGCCCGTCCCGCTTTGGTGACGAAGAGGGTGTCGCCGGTGACGAGATCCCCGGGCGGCAGGAGAAAGCAGAGGGAGCCCGGGGAGTGGCCGGGAGTGTGGAGAACGTGGATCGTTTCTTCTCCCAGCTTCAGTACGGAGCCCTCCGCCAGGGGGATGTCGGGTTGGGGCAGGTCGAGGGGGGAGGCGGCCAGAAGGGCGCCGCTTGCCGCCATTATGCGCCGGTTCCCTTCGGTGTGGTCCCGGTGTCCGTGGGTGTTGGCCACCAGCAGGACGCGAAGATTTTTCTCGGCGGCCCTGGCCAGCAGTTCCTCGGCGGCAAAGGAAGGATCGATGATCATCCCTTCCCTCGATCGAGGACAGAAAACCAGGTAAGAAAAATTTCCTCCGGACAGTGATTTGATCTGAACGATTTCCAGGGACATTCCTTTCCTTCCTTTATTGAGGCTTCCCGCCGTTCATGCAATAATACCAACTTCGCAAAAAGTCCGTCTTTTTTCTGAAAATATTTTTTTCATAACGGGTGACGACGATGAAATTTGCCAAGATGCATGGCGCCGGCAACGATTATGTCTATGTCAACGGTTTCGAGGAGCAGGTGGCCGATCCATCCGCGCTGGCGGTGGAGGTGAGCCGTCCTCATTTCGGCATCGGCGCCGACGGCCTGATCCTGATTCTTCCTTCCCAGGTCGCCGATGTGCGGATGCGGATGTTCAACGCCGACGGCAGCGAGGCCGAAATGTGCGGCAACGGCATCCGCTGCGTGGCCAAGTATGCCTATGATCACGGCCTGGTGAGCCGCCGGGAGATCAGCGTCGAAACCCAGTCGGGGATATTGACCCTGCAGCTTTTTACAGGCTCTTCCGGCAAGGTTGCAAAGGTGCGGGTAATGATGGGCCGTCCCCGGTTGACCAGGGGCGAAATCCCGATGCAGGGGGACTCGTCCGCCCGGGTTGTCAATGAGGAGCTTTCGGTGCTGGACAGGACCTTTGAAATCACCTGTGTTTCCATGGGCAATCCCCACTGCGTCATCTTCGTCCCCGGAGTGTCTGACTTCCCGGTGGAAAAATATGGGCCGGCGATCGAAAGCCACCCCCTCTTTCCCCGGCGGACCAATGTCGAGTTCGTCGAGGTTGTTTCCCGGAGCGAGGTGAAGCAGCGCACCTGGGAGCGGGGCTCGGGGGAAACCCTGGCTTGCGGCACCGGCGCCTGTGCGGTGACGGTGGCCGGTTTTTTGAACGGCCTGACCGACCGCCGTATCCGCAACCATCTGCTGGGGGGCGATCTGGAACTGGAATGGGCCGAAAGCGGCGAGGTCTACATGACCGGCCCGGCGGTACAGGTTTTCGAAGGGGACTTTGCTCCCCAATAATACGGAATAACATTTTCCATCATGACCGACGTTCTCATTTTCGATCTCGACAACACCCTGTATTCCCGCAAACGGGATCTATTTTCGCTCATCGACCGGCGGATCAATCTCTACATGAGCGACATCCTCGGCATCCCGAAGGAGCAGGTGGACGGACTGCGGCGCCGCTACTGGCGGGATTATGGCGTGACGCTGGGGGGGCTGATCCACCATCACGGGGTCGATCCGGAGGATTATCTCGACTACGTCCATGATGTCGACATTCCCGGCCGCCTGGGGGATGACCCTGAACTGAGAGATGCGCTGGCCTCCTCTTCCCTGCGCAAGGTGGTTTTCACCAACGCCTCTTCCGATTATGCCCTGCGGGTCCTGCGCTGCCTGGGGGTGGAGAGCTGCTTCGAGGAGATTTTCGACATCCGCATCGCCTCGTTCCTTCCCAAACCTTTTCCCGAGCCGTACCACAGGGTTCTTGGCAAGCTTGGCGTGGAGGGGCGACGATGCGTCATGGTGGAGGACACCCTGGAGAATCTGAAGACCGCCAAGGAACTCGGCATGAGCACCGTCTGGGTGGGGGAAGGGGATACGCCTTCCTTTGTAGATCACCGGGTCGGCTCCGCCTCTCAAGTCCTTTCCATCTATTGATGAAAAAGGGTCCATCATGAGCGGACAATTTCTCGGCGCTCACATATCGATCGCCGGCGGCGTCGATAAGGTGGCAATTCCCAAGATATTCGAAACCCCGAAAGGGGAGAACGACGAGATGGATGAAAAAAATCTGGCCCTGCTCCGGGAACTGGCGGAGGAGGACTAGATGCGCGCCGTTCTGCAGAGGGTGTCCGGTGCGGAAGTGGTGGTGGATGGAAAAACGGTGGGCGAGATCGGCGCCGGCCTGCTGGTTCTGCTCGGGGTGGAGGACGGGGACACGGAACGGGATCTCCGCTATCTGGTGGACAAGACCCTCAACCTGCGGATCTTCGACGATGCCCAGGGGAAGATGAATCTGTCGGTGCGGGATGTGGGGGGATCGATCCTGGCCGTGTCCCAGTTTACCCTGCTGGCCGACTGCCGCAAGGGACGGCGCCCCGGATTCTCCCACGCCGCCCGGCCGGAAATCGGCAATGTCTGGTATGAAGGCTATGTCGCCGCTCTGCGTCAGGTGGGAATGAAGGTCGCCACCGGGGTTTTCGGCGCCGCGATGAGCGTGCGGCTCAGCAACGAAGGACCGGTCACCATCCTCCTCGACAGCCGGGCCGACCTGGCCTGAAAAGGTTCCCGGGGTGCCACCTTCCCGCCGGCAGCCTGTTAAAGCAATAACCGGTGCAACGGGGATAAAGAGGATAAGTCTGAAAACAAAAAACCGGCCACGGTTACGGAGCGCCGCGGCTCACTCCCCGCGTCAGGGCGCCGGCAATCAGATGGGCGGTGCGGATCGGTTCCGGAATCCGGCTGTGCACCGACAGACGTTCCACCACCGCTGCCGCCTCCTCCCCTGACAATCCCACCCTCTGAATAAAAAGCCCCCCCAGCGGTTCCATCGGACCGAGCTTTTCGATGACGGCCCATTTTTCCTCTCCCTGATCGATGTTTTCCAGCAGGGCCTGGCGGATCGCGTGCCGATCCGGCCGTTTGCGGCTGACCACCAGCAGGGGCAATCCCAATGTGTCCTGGATGGAAAAGGGATCGATCACATTGAACCCTGCCACAGTGATCCCCTGAAGCATGATCAGGCGGGCATGCGCGGCGAATTTCGAGTCGCGCACCATCTGGATGATTCTGGCGGCGGCGTCAAACCCATCTCTGGTAACGGCGCCAATCAGCACGCCGTCGAAGCGCGGACCGGCGAAAACGGCTCCGACAATGGGGACCGGCGCCCTGCTTTCCCTGGCGAAAGGCGCGTCGTCGAAGCCGATGATATTGGAAAGCCGCCTGGAAATCATGATTCGATCATCCCGTGTAAGGGAGCAGGGCTTGAAACAAAGCGGCCCGGAACCGCATTGTGACGGTGCCGGGCCAATTGCAAGGTGGTTGGTTCATGAAACCGGAATCAGGGCAGAATGATGTTTGCGGTAAAGCGGGGTTGCTTCCCGTCCATAAACTTTGAAACTGTCGCGGATATCGATCAAAGAGCCTTGTCGATCAGGTTTTTCAGCTGGTTTTTGGGCACCGCGCCGACGACTTGATCCACGATCTCCCCATCCTTGAACAGGATCAGGGTGGGAATGCCGCGCACGCCATAGGTGGAAGGGGTGGCCTGGTTGTCATCGACATTGACCTTGCCGACCTTGATCTTGCCCTGGTATTCGGCGGCGATTTCATCGATCATGGGGGCGATGGCTTTGCAGGGACCGCACCAGGAAGCCCAGAAATCGACGAGAACCGGAACCGAAGATTTCAAAACTTCGCTCTCGAAGTTGCCGTCGCTCAATTGCAGGACATTTTCACTCGCCATAATGAATTCTCCTTTTATCTATCGTCCGGATCACAATTGATACCCACTATAATGGACAAGCCAAAAAAATCAAGGAAGTAAATCGACACCCTGTCATCTGGTCGTTTACAACCCTTTCTTGACACCTTTTCGTGGAGCATCCTATCATACCGCTTTAAATCTTTTCTCGGGTGATATCGTCGATGGATTATCCTCTTTTCGCCCATATCGCGGGCCGGTTGTGCGTTGTCATCGGCGCCGGTGCGGTCGGTCTGCGCAAGGCCAGGGGGTTGGCGGCGGCCGGCTCCAGGGTGCGGTTGGTGGCGCCTTCCCTTCCCCCAGGGGAGGAACCTCTTCCGGCCAACGTGGAACGGGTGGGGCGATTCTATCGCCGGGGGGATCTTCGTGGCGCCTTTCTCGCCTTTGCCGCCACCGATGACCGCGCCGTCAATGCCGCCGTAGTCGCCGAGGCCCGCCAGGCCGGAATCCCTGTAAACGTCGCCGACAGTCCCCGGGAAGGGGATTTTCTGCTGCCGGCGGTTCTGCGCCGCGGCACCCTGACGGTGGCGGTGGGCACCGGCGGCGGCAGTCCCCTGGCGGCGGCCCTGGTCCGGGATCATCTGGCGGGAGTGCTGGGGGAGGAGTGGGGCCTTTTCGTGGAGATGGCCTCCCGGCTCCGGGAGCGGTTTGCCGGCGCGGAAAAATCCCTGGATTATTCCGGTTTTTGCCGCCGGCTTATGGTCCAGGGAATCCTCGATTGCCTCGCCGCCGGTGACGCCGCGGCCGTCGATACCTTGCTGGACGAACTGGGGATTGAGGGTCTGACGCTTGCTTCGCTGGGCATCGATCTGAAAAAGGGAAGTGCCGGAGAGGATATGTCCGGGTGATGGCAACGTGAATATAATAATAGTCGGCCTGAATTATCGCACCGCCCCCTTGCCAATCCGGGAGCGCCTTGCCTTCCTTCCGTCCCGCATCCAGGAAGCCCTGGCCCAGCTCATGGAGCGTCCCGCCGTCCGCGAGTGTCTGCTTCTCTCCACCTGCAACCGGGTGGAGGTCTATGCCGTCACCCCCCAGGTCGAGGAAGGGGTGGAAGAGGTCAGAAGGTTCCTGGCCGATTATCACGGCCTCGAAGAGGGGGCGATCCGTCCCCATCTCTATGCCTGGTGTGGGGTGGCGGCTGTCCGCCATCTTTTCCGGGTCGCTTCCGGCCTTGATTCGATGGTGATTGGCGAGCCGCAGATTCTCGGCCAGGTCAAAGTCGCCTATTCCCAGGCCTGCCGGGCCAAAACCAACGCGCTGATTGTGAACCGGCTTTTGCACCGGACCTTTTCCGTGGCCAAGAGGGTGCGCAGCGAAACCGCCATTGCCGGCAAAGCGGTGTCGATCCCCTTCGCGGCGGTGGAGATGGTGCGCCGTATCTTCGGTACGCTGGCGGGCAAGAACGTTCTTCTCATCGGTTCCGGCAAGATCGGTGAACTGGCCGCGCAGCATTTTCTCGGCCACGGAGTGCATTCCATCACGGTGATCAACCGGACCCTGGAGCGGGCGCGGGACATGGCTGAGAAATTCCGGGGGCGGGCCGTTTCCTTCGAGAGGCTCAGCGACCAGCTGGTCTCCGCGGATATCGTGCTTTCCTGCACGGCTGCTCCCCACTACATCATCCGTCCTCAGGATGTGGAAAGAATTCTGGCACGGCGCGGGGGGCGGCCCCTTTTCCTCGTCGACGTGGCGGTACCACGGGACATCGACCCGCTGGTCGGCTCCATCCCTCAGGTTTATCTCTACGATGTGGACGATCTGCAGGGGATTATTTCCAGCAACCTCGTCAGCCGCCGCAAGGAAGCCGAAAAAGGAGAGCTGATCATCGAGGAGGAGGTTGTCCGCTTCCAGCGTTGGCTGGGCAATCTGGAGGTGGTTCCCACGATCCTGTCGCTGCGCCGCCGGGTCGAGGAGATCTGTGGCACCGAAAGGGACAAGGCCCTGGCGGCGCTGGAAGGAGCCGGCGAGCGGGAGCGGGCCGCCGTCGAGGTGATGGCCTCAGCCATCGCCGGGAAACTGCTCCACTATCCGATTGCCGCCCTGAAGTCGTCACGGCAGCGGCGCACGGGAAATTACTATGTGGATGCCCTGCGGCACCTTTTCGACCTCGATCCACAGACTCAGAGTGGTGCAGGGGAAGCCGCCGCGGAAGGGGACTGGAAGGAAGATTCCCAAGAGGGTGTTGAATGAATGCGGTTTGGCACTCTGCCGTTTTGCTGTATTTTGGGCCTGATGTTTGACGGGTGCATCCAACATGGGTTTGACAGAGGATGAAGAGGTGAAGGAAAAACCCGGAACGGTCTTTCTGGTCGGCGCCGGTCCCGGTGATCCGGGGCTGATTACCGTCAAGGGATTGCGATGCCTCAGGGAGGCGGAGGTGGTCGTCTATGACCTGCTGGCCAACCCGCTGCTGCTGGAGGAGGCGCCGCCTCGGGCGGAGCGGATCTTTGTCGGCAAGAGCCGGGGGTTCCATCCCACGCCTCAGGAGAAGATCAACGAATTGCTGGTCGAGCGGGCCCGCCGCGGCAAAAAGGTGGTCCGTCTGAAGGGCGGGGACCCTTATATCTTCGGCCGCGGTGGGGAAGAGGCCCAATACCTGGTCCGCCACGGTATCCCATTCGAGGTGGTTCCCGGCATCACCGCCGCTTTCGCCGCTGCAGCCTACGCGGGAATACCGATCACCCATCGCGACTACACCACCAGCGTCGGTCTGGTGACAGGTCACATGGACCCCGAAAAAAAGATGACCTCCCTGGACTGGGAAAAACTGGCCGGGGCGGTGGGGACCCTGGCTTTTTACATGGGCATGGCCAATCTTCCTTTGATCAGCAGTGAACTGATTCGCCACGGGCGTTCCCCGCAAACCCCGGTGGCGGTCATCAGTTGGGGCACCACCCCCAGACAGCGGACTTTGGTCGCCACGCTGGGCGATGTCGTGGAGCGGGTGGAAGGGGAAGGGATCACCCCCCCCGCCATCATTCTTGTGGGGGAGGTGGTGTCCCTGCGCCAGGAACTGCGCTGGTTCGACAGAAAGCCCCTGCTCGGCAAAAGGGTGCTGGTCACCCGCGCTTCCGCCCAGGGGCGGGGACTGGCGGAACTTCTGGAGGAGCGGGGCTGCGAAAGTCTGCTGTGCCCGGTCATCGAAATTTTGCCGCCTGATGATTCCGGCGAGATGGAGGCCGCCATCGCCTCCCTGGCGGGGTTCGACTATGTGATCCTGACCTCGGCGAACGGGGTGGATTTTTTTTGGTCTTTTTTGCGGGCCGCGGGCAGGGATGCCCGTGCTTTGTCCGGCCCGGTTCTTGTCGCTGTAGGGCCGAAGACCGCTCTGGCCCTGGAAGCCCATGGCCTCCATGCCGAGCTGGTGGCCGACGAGTTTCGTGCCGAAGGGGTGGTGGATCTGTTGCGCCGGCGGGAGATGGCGGGAAAGCGGGTTCTTTACCCCCGCGGCGACCGGGCCCGGCAGCTGATTCCGCGGGAACTGGATTTGCTTGGGGCGACGGTGGTTTCTCCGGTGGCCTACCGGACGGTGCTGACGGAAAATAACCGCGAGCGGATACTGGAACTTCTCCGCCAGGAAAAAATTGATGCCGTGACCTTCACCTCGGCCTCCACCGTGGAAGACCTGGTTCAGCTGATCGGCGAAGATGCCCCTGTTCTCCTGAAAAAAGTGACGCTCGCCTCCATCGGGCCGCTGACCAGCGCTGCGCTGAAGCGTCTGGGGCTTTCCGTTGCCGTAGAGGCCGAACTGTCCACCATGGAAGGGCTTGTGACCGCCCTGGAAAATCATTATAAAAAGGCAGATCAGCTCCCTTCGGGCGATTGAAGCCGCAACAGAGGAGTAAAGGAATGTCCTATCCGCAAAACCGCCTTCGCCGTCTGCGCCGCACAGGCACTCTGCGGCGGATGGTTCGTGAAACCTTCTGCCGGGTCGATGATATGATCTATCCGCTGTTTGTCGTTCCGGGCAAGGGTTGTCGGCGGGAGATCTCTTCCATGCCGGGCATTTTCCAGCTTTCCCCCGATCTGCTGGGGGGGGAGGCGGAGCGGGTTGCCCAGTCAGGTGTTCCCGCCGTCCTGCTTTTCGGCGTTCCCGATGACAAGGACGAGCGGGGCAATCCGGCCTGCGCCGAGGAGGGCATCGTACAGCAGGGGGTTCGCGCCCTGAAAAAAGCCTGTCCCGATCTGGCTGTCATCACCGATGTCTGTCTCTGTGCCTACACCACCCACGGCCACTGCGGCATTCCGCGCGGCGGCGAGGTGGACAACGATGAAACCTGCCGGCAACTGGCTGCCGTGGCCGTCTCCCATGTTCGCGCCGGCGCCGACATGGTGGCGCCGAGCGACATGATGGACGGCCGCGTCGGCGTCATCCGGCGCGCCCTGGACAGCGAGGGGTTCGCCATGACGCCGCTGATGAGTTACTCGATCAAGTTCGCCAGCGCCTATTACGGGCCGTTTCGGGAGGCGGCCGATTCGGCCCCCCAATTCGGCGACCGGCGCGGCTATCAGATGGACCCGGCCAACCGTCGTGAGACGTTTCGGGAGGCTGCCTTCGATGCCGAAGAAGGGGCCGACATCCTGATGGTGAAACCGGCCCTGGCTTATCTAGACGTCCTTCGCGATCTCCGTGAGCGTTGCGATCTGCCCCTGGCGGCCTACAATGTTTCCGGCGAGTACGCCATGGTCAAGGCGGCGGCCGCCCGGGGATGGCTCGACGAAAGAAGAGTGGTTGTGGAAAACCTGCTGGCCATGAAACGGGCCGGCGCCGATCTGATCATCACCTATCACGCCCTCGATGCCGCCCGCTGGATGCGCGAGGGGAAGTTTTGAGGGTATTGGCAAGGGAGTCTTTTCCATGAGCGAAGACAAGAACGAAAGACAGCCCCTCACCCGCGTCGAGATGATCACCGCCATGGCCCATTACTATCGGGCCGAAGTCAGCCGCAGCCTCGCCTGGCGCCGGCGGATCGATGTCACTACCAACTGGGCGGTCGGTGCCACCGCCGCCTTTCTTGGATTCAGTTTTTCCAACCCCCAGTTGACCCATGTCTTTTTCATCTTTGCCCTGGCCATCACCTATACCCTTCTCTATGTAGAAGGGCGCCGCTACCGGTTCTATGACGCCTACGAGTACCGGGTCAAACTGATTCACCAGAATTTTGTCTACAGTATTCTGCACGGCGAACTCGATATGGGCGCCTCGGCTCCCTGGCGGCAGAATCTGGCCGAGGATCTGCTCCATCCCGGCTACAAAATCTCCCTCTGGGTGGCGATGGCGCTGAGGGTCAAGGCCTATTATGTCTTCCTCTTTCTGGTTTTGATCGCCGGCTGGCTGTTCAAGATCTATATCCATCCGGAAATTGCCGGCAGTTGGAGCCAGTTCCTCGACAACGCCCGTTTGGGGAATCTTTCCGGATGGTACACCCTGATTTTCCTTGCCTTTTTTTTCGTGCACGTGTTTGTGCTTCGGGCCGTCGGGATCAGCGCCAAGGGCAAAGGCGGGCGTGAATCGCTCCAGATCTGGCCCAGCAGTCAGTCTCCCGCCGAGCACGGGGAACCGGCTCCGCTGCAGGCGCCGCCGTCCCCGGAAGGTGAAGCCTGGCCGAGCCAACCCCCTCCCGTCTCCTCTTCCGAACAGAAAGATGATTGAGCCGATGCCGATCAACGATCCCTCCACAGAGTTCGAAATCGACCTTCTGCCCAATGGTCTGCGGGTGGTGACGGTGGAGATGCCTCATCTGCACAGCGCCGAGATGGTCTGCTACGTGGGCGTCGGCAGCCGCCATGAAAAGGAGGAGAACGCCGGAATTTCCCATTTTCTGGAGCATCTGCTGTTCCGGGGGACTGAAGATTTTGATTGCGGGGAGAAGCTGGAGCAGGCCTTCGAGGGGATCGGCGGTTCCGTCAATGCGTCGGTAGACGCCGAGACGACCTGCTTTTTCTCCCGCTTCCATCCCGACTTTCTCGACAAGGTGGTCTTTCTCTTCTCCTCGCTGCTGCTCCGTCCCCTTTTTCTGGATGTGGAAATCGAGCGGCGCATCATCCTGGAGGAGGCGCTGGAGGATGTCAACGAGCGGGGGGAGATCATCTGCACCGACCAGCTGATCGCCGGTCTCTGCTGGCCGGACCATCCTCTTAGCCTGCCCACCATCGGCAGCCGTGAGTCGCTGACGGCGATCCGCCGTGAGGATCTGGTCGCCCATCATGCCGCCTTTTTCATCCCCGACAATTCTCTTGTCGTGGTGGCCGGAAGGGTGCGGCGCCGCGAGGTGCTGACGGCGATGGCGGGCCATTTCGGGGAATGGAAAGGCAGCGGCGCGCCGGTGACGCCGGTTCCCTTCGCCCCCAAGGTTGGTTCCGCCCATTCCGCCTGGGTTCATGACAACGACTCTCAGGTGGAGGTGGAAATCGCCTTTCGGCTGGCGGGCCGCCGAGAGGTTCCCACTGCCTCCCTCAAAATCCTCCGCCGCCTGCTGGCCGGGGGAATGGCTTCCCGGCTGATGAGGAAACTGCGGGAGGAACTCGGCCTGATCTACGGGGTGGAAGGGAATCTGGTCCTTTTCGCCGACAGCGGTCTTTTTTCCTTTAACCTGGCGGTGGCCCCGGAGAAGATGGTCGAGACGTTGCGGGAAACCCTTGCCGTTCTGGAAAGGATCTGTGCGGAGCCGGTGTCCGAGGAGGAGTTGGCGCGGGCCGTGCGGGGAATGCTGTTCGATCTGGAATTCAGCCGGGATCTGACCGAGGAGATGGCGGGGCGCTATGGCTGGGGGATGATGGTCGGTTCTCTGAAAACCATCGAAGATGAGCGGCGGGAGTTGCTGGCGGAGACCCCCGCTTCCCTGCTGGAAACGGCCGCCAGGTTTTTGAGGCGGGAAAATCTCCGCAGCGCCGTGGTTGGTCCCTTCCGCGACGGAGATCGCCTCCTTTTCGAAAAAATTATGAGCAATTTCCGATCTATCCGGGTTGGTTGAGCCGGACCGTCTTGTACAGGAAGTTCTTGAATTTCAGGAACCGCTTCTTCTCCGGCGGTTCATCGCTGAGGGGATCGCAGGCCCGCAGCGCCTCGGCCAGGCGCGGCATGGTGTCGGCGCCGTGCTGGCGCGCCTCCTCGATCACCCGGACGACTGTTTCCCGAGAGATTTGCTTGGCGGTAAAGGGCTGATGAATATCGGCCCAGAAGTTTCCCTCCCCATTGCTGATGCGATTGAAAAGTCCCAGCGCCACCTTTTCATTGAGCAGCTTCGTTTCCCGTTCCTCCTTTTTATTTCCCGTTTCCGTGAGGATGGCGTCGATGTCTTTGGCCGTCACCACCCCCCCCTGGCGGAAGAAAAGGGCCCGCAGCAGAATGCTGCGCAACTCGCGGATGTTGCCGGTGTAGTGGTGGTTGGTCAACAGTCGGTGGGCCTCTTCGCTGAGTACCGGGACCTGATCTCCCTGGTCCTGGGGATTTTTGTAAATCTGAAACAACTTGCCGAGAAAGTGGGTGATCAGGTCGGGAATGTCCTCCCGCCGCTGATTGAGAGAGGGGACCTCGATGGTCAGTTCGGAGAGCCGGTAATAGAGATCCTCGCGGAATTTTCCCTCCCGGATCAACTGTTTCAGATCTCGATTGGTCGCCGCCACCAGCAGAACACTGGCGAAGCGGGAGATGTTTTCGCCGAGGCGGACAAAACCGCCGTTATCCAGAAAGCGCAGCAGTTGGACCTGGGTTTTGGGGTCTGCGTCACCGATCTCGTCGAGAAAAACCACCCCGCCGTTGGCCTCTTCGAGAATCCCTCTGCGGTCGGCGTGGGCGCCGGTGAAGGCACCCCGCTTGTGCCCGAACAGCTCCGAATAGGTCAGTTCGCCGCTGTAGGCGGCGATATTGGTTTTCTTGACAGGCAGCTGGCGGGCGCTTCCGAATCTCTCCCGGAACAGCTCGTTGAGCCGGGAAAAGATGTTGTTGAAGAGGAACTCCTTGCCGCTGCCGGTGTCACCGCTGATGAGAATGGTTGGCAGGCCGATGCTTTCCTCCCGGAAGTCTCCGCTCTGCCAGCTGGCGAGGCGGTTGAAGAGGGGGAGGACGATCCTTTCGATGACCTCGACGACCTCCATGCTTTTACGGGAGCGGCCGATGATGTTGCCGAGCCGGTAGGAGGAGATTTTCGGGTCCTTGTAGCCGACATCGGAGCGCAGCCGGCTGACTACCGAGGTCAGTTCCTCGATCCGTTGCATATCGGAGAGGTGGCGGGCGATGAGGCCGGCGATGATCAGCAGGATCCGTTGATGTTCCTCGGTAAAGAAGTTGGGCCGCAGGCTGTCGAGACAGATGACGGCGATGACCTCTTCGTCACAGATTACCGGCACGCCGATCTCACTCTGGATGATACTGTTGATCATCCGGTAGTAAGGTCCCGTTCCCTTCCCTTCCGCCGTATTGGCCAGAATGACCGGCTTCCCGGTATGAGCCGCATAGCCGGTGAGACTCCTATCCTCCGGGCGGAGTTCCTCCCCGCCGATACGCAGCGGCGGGATGCTGGCCTTCAGCCATTCGACGTTTTTGGCCCCCACCAGGGTGCCGTCCTCGTTTTCCACTATCAGCCATTTCTCCCCGGCTTTTTCCCTGACCAGGGCGATGCTGCCGGTGTCGGCGCCGATCAGCTTGGCCGTCTTGGACAGCACCTGGCCCAAAAAAGGCCGCAATCCCTGGAACTTTTCCGTGAGCAGCTCATTGATCTCGGAGAGGACCTTGATCTCCATGTGCTCGCTGCCGATCTCGACGATAACCCTTTTGGCCATTTCGGCGTGGGCCTCCAGCAGTCCTTTTTCGAAGGGGCTGAACTGGTAGGCGTCGCGGGTGTAGTAATTGACGATGCAGATCACCCGCCGGGACTGGGGGTCGAAGCAGGGAACAACGTAGAGGGACTTGAGTCCGATCTCCTCGGTCAGATAGCGTTTCTGCAGCTTTTCGGAGGAGAGATCGGGAAAATAATGGGGAATGAGGAAAGACTCGTCGATGATCGTGCTGCTGCTGTTGATGTAGCGGGAAAGGAGGGAGGTCCCCGCATCCAGGCTGACCATATGGATCTTTTCGTAAAGACGTTCCGCGTCCTGGTCCTTGGAGGAAAAGGCCAGCACCTGCAGTCCTTCCCGTTCCGGCTGGTCGGCTACCGGCGCCGGCACCAGAACCGAGGCCAGGGTCAGGGGATCGATCAAACGGACCGCGGAAGCCATCATGTAAAGGGCGGCGTTCTTTTTCCTGTCCTCATTCAGGGTGCGGGCCAGAAGGACCTGCTGGTGATATTGCCGCGACTGGTCGATTACCGGCGTGATCGCTTCCAGGTAGGGTTTCAGGATACTTTTCCGTTCGGCATCGGGAAGGTTGCCCCGCGTTTCGCCGTCTATGGCCAGAACACCGATGGCGCGGCCGCGGTGGAGCAGGGGGATACAGCAGGTAGCGGCCACGTAAAAGCGCTGCACCAGGCCGCGGGCCTGGGGATGTTCCATTTTTTCCACATCGGGGATCTCCACCTCCATGCCGGTCTGGAAGGCCCGCGACACGGAAAAATCGAAACTGTTGATGGGATAGGCATGAACCTTGACAATCTCCGCCTGGGGCCCGGTGGCGGCGTAGCACATGAGACTGCCCAGGGTCAGGTCCTCCAGGTAGATGCGGATACGGTGATCTGGGAGAATAAAGGCGAGGGTTTCCGTCAACAGGTGCAAGACGTCGTCGATGTTTTCTTTGCTGTAGCCGGCGATTTTTCCGAGAAACCGCTGAAGAAGATGGTTTTTTTCATTGTTTTTCATGGGTTGCAGCTCTTTCGTGGGGTGTTTTCAGACGCCTCCATTTATAGGTGAATCCTTGATTTTTGCTTGAAACGGCAAAAAATACCGATGAGTAAAATCATTCTTGACAGACTTTGGGGGGGCCGATATAGTTTAGCCACTGGTGGGGAATAGTGTAAAAACGTGTCAAAAAGGGCCAAACAATCCATTTGAAATACTTCCAGCGCGAATCTTATAACACCATCGATGCCAAGAGAAGGCTCAGTATCCCTTCTCGGTTTCGGGAAATCCTCAAGGAGGGTTTCGGGGACGAAATGATCGTCGTCACCCGGGGTGTGGATTCGCTGTCCGCCTACCCCCTTTCCGAGTGGCAAAAGGTCTGTGAAAAATTTCATTCCACTCCCCCCAGCCCGGAAAAGGAGATCCTCAATCGTTTCCTGATCGCACCGGCGGTGGAGTGTGCGTTCGACAGCCAGGGGCGCATTCAGCTGCCTAAAATACTCAGTGACCATGCCGGCCTGGAAAAGGATGTGGTGGTTGTCGGCGCTTCCACCAAATTTGAAATCTGGAGCCAGAGCAAGCATCTGGAGCAGACCCGCAAGGCACAGGAGTTTCTCAGGGAAAATCCCGAATCTTTGACCCGCTATGGCTTCTGACGGGGAAAACCGCTTCCATCTCCCGGTGATGCCGGAGGAGGTGCTCCAGGCACTGGCTCCCCGCTCCGGCGGGGTCTACATCGACGGCACGGTGGGGGGAGGGGGGCATGCCCGCCTGATCCTGGAAAGAAGCGCCCCCGACGGTTTTTTGATCGGCATCGACCGCGATGCCGAAGCTGTCGAAAAAGCTTATCAGACCCTGTCCCCCTTTGGTAGCCGGGTTTTTTTGTATAAGGGAAGTTTCGCCGATCTGGATAAAGCCCTGCAGGCCGCGGGAAGGGATGCCGTCGACGGTGTTCTCCTCGATCTGGGGGTTTCCTCTCATCAGCTGGATCGGGATTCGCGGGGCTTCTCCTTTTTGCGGGACGCCCCTTTGGATATGAGAATGGACGTTTCTTCCGGAATGACGGCGCAGGAGGCGGTCAACACCCTGGACCAAGAGGATCTGGAAAGGGTTTTCCGTGATTATGGGGAGGAGCGTTTCGCCCGCCGCATCGCCCGCCGCATCGTTGAGAGGCGCCGCGAAAAGGTTTTGACCTCCACTCTGCAGCTGGCCGAACTGGTGAGGGAAGCGGTGCCGGGCGGTGGTGCCCGTTTCCGCATTCACCCGGCGACGCGGGTTTTTCAGGCGTTGCGGATCCTGGTCAATGGGGAGATGGAGCATCTTCGCCGGGGGCTTGAAAAAGCCATCGATGTTTTGGCCCCGGAAGGCCGCCTGGTGGTTCTGACCTATCATTCCCTTGAGGCCAGGATCGTCAAGGAGGTTTTTCATCGTGAAACGACCGGCTGTATCTGCCCGCCGACGCTTCCGATCTGTGTCTGCCATCACCGGCCACGGCTGGCATTGTTGATGAGCAAAGGGATCAAACCGGGTGAAGAGGAGGTGGCCGTCAATCCACGTTCCCGAAGCGCGGTGTTGAGAGGGGCGCGCCGGGTTTATTCTTGCGGGAGGAATCAATGAAAGTTACTGCTTCGGAATCCTTGACACGGAGATTCCCCTCGCCAGGTGTGGGAATGACCCTCCCCCGCCGCCATCTCTGTCCCATTTTCCTCTTTCTCGTGGTGGTCTTCATCATCTCCATCTTTTATGTCTGGTCCCGCACGGAACTGGTTCGCCTGGAATATGAGATCTCCCGGATGGAAAGGAAAATGCGTAATTTAAAACAGGATGAACGCTGCATGCAGCTGGAGGTCGCCAGCCTGCGCAGCCCACAACGGATTGAAGAAGTCGCCCGCAACGACCTTGGCATGGTCCGAGCGAAAACGGAGCAGATCATTATCGTCAAGTGAGGGGAATGGTGAAAAAAGGGATCCGTATCCGCATCATTCTGATCGGCGCTCTGTTCGGAGTGAGTTTCGCCGCGGTGACGGCCCGTGCTTATTATCTGCAGATCGTGGAGCAGAAAAGGCTTCAAAAACAGGCGCGGCTCCAGCACCAGCGCAGTGTGCCTCTGACCCCGCAAAGGGGAACCATTTTCGACAGCCGCGGCGAAGCTTTGGCGCTGAGCATCAATGTCGATTCCGTCTATCTCAATTCCCGTCATGTCCAGGATACCGCCGGCACCGTCAAAGCTTTGGCCGCGGCACTTTCCCTGCCGTTGGCCGAGGTCCGGGCCAAGGTCGCTTCGGGAAAAAGCTTTATCTGGCTCAAGCGGCACATCTCCCCCCCGGAAAGCGAAAAGGTGCGGGCTCTGAAGCTCCCCGGAGTCGGCTTCGTCGAAGAGAGCCGTCGCTTTTATCCCAATTCGGCCACCGGAGCACAGATCATTGGTTTTACCGGCCTCGACCCCAAGGGGCTGGAGGGTTTGGAACTGCTATACGACAAAGAGATTTTGGGCCGGGGCGGTTATCTTGTCTACGGTGTGGATGCACGGGGCCGAGGGATGGGGGCCGGCCGTTTTGTCGTTCAGGGGGGGGCCAAAGGGAACAGTCTTTACTTGACCCTGGACAAGAACTTACAATATATCGCGGAAAAGGAACTGGCTGCCGGGGTCAAGGCGGCCCGCGCCAAAGCGGGCAGCGTGGTGATGGTGGAGCCGGCCACCGGCAGGATTCTGGCCATGGCCAGCTATCCCTCCTTCAATCCCAATTCTTTCCAGGGTTACAGCCCCTCCAGTTACCGCAATCGATCCATCTGTGACAACTACGAGCCCGGTTCCACGCTCAAGGCGTTTGTCCTGGCTGCGGCATTCGAGGAAAAGGTGGTGCGCCCCGGTCAGGTCGTCGACTGTGAGAAAGGGCGGTATCGGGTCGGAGGCAAGTTCATTCATGACACCCACCCCTACGGCAAGATCAAGGTGGAGGATGTGCTCAAGGTCAGTTCCAACATCGCCGCCGCCAAGATTGGAAAGAGTCTGGAAAGGGACAAGCTTCATCGTTATCTGAGCGGATTTGGGTTCGGTGCCAAAACCGGCATCGATCTCCCCGGCGAGGTGAGTGGCGTGTTGCGATCGCCATCCTCCTGGTATGAACTCGACCTGGCCGCCATCTCTTTTGGTCAGGGGATGACCGCCACTCCGCTGCAGATGACCATAGCCACCGCCGCACTGGCCAATGGCGGAATGCTGATGAAACCTTATGTGGTGGAAAAGGTCGTTGATCCTGAAGGAACGGTTCTGGAGGAGCGAAGGCCGCAGCTGGTGCGCCAGGTGGTGTCCAAAGAGGTGGCCGACCGGATCCGTTCTCTTCTGGAAAAGACCTCGGAGGAGGGGGGAACGGCGGTGCAGGCGGTGGTGCCGGGCTTTGTGGTGGCGGGGAAAACCGGGACTTCGCAGAAAGTCGATGCCGTTACCGGCGGTTATTCTGCCGACAAGCGGGTAGCCTCCTTTGTGGGGATGGTTCCCAGTGATGCTCCGCGCATGGTGATTTTGGTAATGATCGATGAGCCGGAAACCTCCCCCTACGGTGGCGTGGTGGCGGCTCCCGTTTTTTCCCGCATCGCCTCCCAGTCCCTCCCGTATCTGCATGTTCCGCCGACTGTAGAGGCCAAAGCCACCCCTTTGCCGGAAGCGCAGCAGGAAAGCACGGCCTTTGAGTCGGCTCGACCGGTTGGCGACGGCGGGGTCAATCCGCTTTCGCCCGGCCCAAAATCGATGCCCGATATGCGGGGTATGAGTATCCGTCAGGTTCTTTGCTGGATGGAAGAAAACAAGTTGGATCTCAGTGTCAGAGGTTACGGCCGGGTGGTCGACCAGTTCCCCCGCCCCGGAGAAAAGATCCATTATCAGAAACCGAGTTGGGTGCGTCTCGCCCCGGCCGAATGAGTTCCCGGCAGCAAAGGGAAGGTTGTCCATTATGCGTATCGCCGAGCTGACCAAAAGCCTTGCTCCTGTAGCGGTTACCGGTCCTGGGGACCTGGAGGTCAGCGGTCTCTATTACGACTCGCGCCAGGTGCGGCCGGGAGGGCTTTTCTTCGCTCTGCCCGGGACCTGTGCCGATGGTTGTCAATTCGTCCCGGCGGCCTTGGCCAACGGAGCGGTCGCCGTGGTCGCCGAACGCCCTCTGTCTCTTCCCGATCATGTGGCAGGAATCGTGGTGGCAAACGCCCGCAAGGCGATGGCCGTGGCGGCCTTGCGTTTCTACGAGGATCCGTTGCAGGGAATGACGGTGGTCGGGGTGACGGGAACCAATGGAAAAACCACGGTCTGTTATCAGTTGGAAGCCATTTTCCGGGCGGCCGGAAGAAGGCCGGCGGTTTTGGGAACGGTGAATTATCGATTCGAGAATACCGTTCACCCTGCGCCCCATACTACCCCCGAGTCGGTCGATCTGCTCGGCCTGATCGCCGGTTTTCGGCGGGACGGCGCCGATACGGTGATTATGGAGGTATCCTCCCATGGTCTTGAACAGCATCGCGTGGAAGGATTTCTCTTCGATGTCGCCGCTTTCACCAACCTCACCCCGGAACACCTCGACTATCACGGTGACATGAAGCGCTATTTTGCCGCCAAGCGAAGGCTTTTCAGCGATTTTGTCGGGGCGGGGGGGCGCCGGGTGATCAATGTCGACGATCCCTACGGTCTGCGTCTCGCCCTGGAAATGAAAGGGGCTTTGACCTGCGGCGGCACCTCCGAAGCGGCTGTCCGCGCCGGGGAGATCCACAGTTCCTTCAGCGGCACCGAAGGGGTGCTGATCACCCCCCAGGGGCCGATTCACCTTTGTTCCCGACTGTTCGGCTCCTACAACTTATCCAATCTGATGGTGGCGGCGGCGGCGGCCCTGGCGGCCGGTCTTCCGGTTGCCGCGGTGGAAGAGGGGATCCGCAACGCCCCGCAGGTGCCGGGGCGTTTGGAGATGGTCGATAACGACCGCGGTGCCGTGATTCTGGTCGATTACGCCCATACCGCGGAAGGCTTGCAGTCGGTTTTGCGGGCCTTGAAGGAAATGGCGCCGGTCAGGCTGGTAACCGCTTTTGGGTGCGGCGGCGACCGTGACCGCAGCAAGCGTCCTCGCATGGGGCAGGTCGTCGGCCAGTTGTCCGACCTGGTCATTCTGACTTCGGACAATCCGCGAAGCGAGGATCCGCTGGCCATTCTGGAGCAGATCAAGGGGGGGGTCCGTCCCACTGGCCGAGTGGAACGCTCCCCGGAGGAGTATCGCCGTAATCCGGGTGGAGGCTTTACCGTCCTCCCCGAACGCCGCGAAGCGATCGCCTACGCCGTTTCTTTATTGGCGCCGGGAGATGTTTTGCTGGTGGCCGGCAAGGGGCATGAGGATTATCAGATCATCGGCGGAAGACGGCTGCATTTCGATGATCGCGAGGAGATCCGAAACGCTTTGCGGAATGACATGGGGGATTCTTGAAGACGCTGGACATTCAGAAGATCACCAAGGTGGTGAACGGGAAGGTCAGCCGTGGTGACGCCAAAGTGGTGGTGACCGGTTTCTCCACCGACAGTCGCACCTTGCGCCCGGGGGACCTCTTCATTCCGTTGCGCGGCGAACATTTCGACGGGCACGATTTTCTCCTGGAGGCGGTGCGGCGGGGTGCCGCCGCCTGCCTTTCGGAAGACCTCTGCGCCGGCCTCTCGGTCCCGGTCATCATGGTCGAGGACACCCTGACTGCGCTCGGGGATCTCGCCGCAACCCTGCGGGCCGGCTTCACGGGGCCGGTGGTGGGGGTGACCGGCTCCAGCGGCAAGTCGACCACCAAGGAAATGCTCTCCGCCATCCTGGCCTTGACCGGACCGGGACTCAAAAGCGAGGGGAACTTCAACAACCTTATCGGCCTCCCCCTGACGCTGCTTAAATTGACCGCCGAACACCAATGGATCGTGGTCGAGATGGGGGCCAGCCAGCGGGGGGAAATCGCCCGCCTGACCCAGATCGCTCAGCCGACGGTGGGGGTTATCACCAATATCGGTCTCTGTCATCTGGAAGGAATGCAGGGTCTGGACGGGGTGGCCCGCGCCAAGGGGGAACTCTTTGCCGGTCTCCAACCGGGGGCTTCCGCGGTACTCAACGCCGATGACCCCCGTGTCATGCTGGTGCCCGTGGCCAACGGCGTCAACCGGGTTCTGTACGGCTTCTCCGCCGAGGCCCAGGTGCGAGGTGAGGATGCTAAAACCGATGGCGAAGGCGTCTCCTTCAATCTTCGTCTGCCTGACGGACTCTATCCCGTTCGGCTGCCGGTTCGGGGGCAGCACAATGTCTCCAATGCTCTGGCCGCCGCCGCCGCGGCTTTTTGCCTCGACATCCCGGTGGAATTGGTGGTGCGGGGGTTGGAGGGTTTTTCCCGATTGCGGGGCAGGATGGAGATTTGCCCTCTGGGGCAAGGGATCATACTTCTCGACGATACTTATAACGCCAATCCTCTTTCCGTCACTGCGGCTCTGAATGCTCTGGCCGAGATGACGGAGGGAGGGCGCAGAATCGCCGTCCTCGGCGACATGCTGGAACTGGGCGAACAGTCCGAAGCGCTTCACTTTGAAGTCGGCGAAAAGGGGGCCGCCCTGCTCGATATCCTCATCCTGGTCGGGAAGGATGCCGCCGCCATGGGACGGGGCGCGGTGAAGGGCGGAATGCGGCCGGAAACGATTTTCCAATGTGCCGACCATGGGGCGGCGGCAGCCCTTCTGCGCCGCCTGCTGCGCTCCGGCGACCGAGTTCTGCTGAAAGGATCGCGGGGCATGAAAATGGAACGGGTGCGCCAATTGCTGGAGGAGTCCGGCGGAATATCAACAAGGGAGGTCTGAGAGGGGAACCGTGCTTTATCATCTACTTTACCCCCTGCATACCGAATTTTCCGGGTTTTACGTCTTCCGGTACATCACCTTCCGGTCGATTTATGCCGCCATCACCGCCCTGGTCATCGCCTTCATTCTGGGCCCCTGGCTTATCGACAAGCTTTCCAGCCTGCAGATCGGTCAGAGCATCCGCAAGGAGGGGCCGCAGAGTCATCTGAAGAAGGAAGGGACGCCGACCATGGGGGGAACGCTGATCCTGTTGTCACTGGTGCTGCCGACTCTGTTGTGGGCCGATCTGAGAAATTTCTATATCTGGATTACCCTTATGGTGACCATCGGTTTCGGCGCCGTCGGCTTTGTCGACGACTGGCGCAAAGTCAAAAACCATAGCAGCGACGGTCTGTCGGCGCGGGCCAAAATGGGCTGGCTGCTGCTGATCGCTTTCATTGCCTCCATCGGTCTTTTTTTCTATCCCCCCTTTCAGCCGATCCTGGTCTTCCCCTTTTTCAAGAACCTGCGTCCCGACCTGGGGCTCTTTTTCATCCCTTTTGTGATTTTTATCATCGTTGGCGCCGGCAACGCCGTCAACCTTACCGACGGCCTCGACGGCCTGGCCATCGGACCGATGATCATTGCCTCGGGCACCTATCTGCTCTTCGCCTATGTGGCCGGGAATGCCAAACTGGCCGCCTATCTGCAGATCAGCAGCGTTCAGGGGGCGGGGGAATTGGCGATTTTCTGCGCCGCCATGGCGGGCGCCGGATTGGGTTTTCTCTGGTTCAACACCTATCCCGCTCAGGTCTTTATGGGGGATGTGGGGAGTCTGGCCCTGGGCGGGGCGCTGGGGACGGTGGCGGTGATCGTCAAACAGGAACTGGTGCTGATTCTGGTGGGCGGGATCTTTGTGGTGGAGACCCTGTCGGTCATTTTCCAGGTCACCTCCTTCAAGTTGTGGGGGCGGCGGATCTTCCGCATGGCCCCGATCCATCACCATTTTGAATTGAAGGGGTGGGCGGAGCCGAAGATTATCGTCCGCTTCTGGATTATCAACATCATCCTCGCCCTGCTGGCGTTATCGACGCTCAAACTGAGGTGATATGGGTTTTATGATCCGCGGCAGCAATATCGTGGTTGTCGGCGCCGCCCGTTCAGGTTTGGCGCTGGCCCGCTATCTGGCGGCCCAGGGGGGACGGGTGACCCTCTCCGACCAGCGCGCCGCCGCAAACCTCGCCGGCCTGGAGGGATTGGCCGAACTCGAGGTGGCCTTCGACCTGGCCGGACACAGCGAAGCCTGTTTTTCCGCCGCCGATCTGATCGTAATCAGCCCCGGCGTTCCCTTGACCCAACCGTTGCTGGCGGCGGCGGTGCGACGGGGCACGCCGGTCATCGGCGAAATCGAACTGGCCTTTGAGGAGCTTCGTGCCCCCATGGTGGCAGTGGCCGGCACCAATGGCAAGTCGACGGTGACCACTCTGATCGGCCTGATTTTCTCGTGCTGGGGGAAAAAGACCTTTGTCGGCGGCAATCTCGGCATGCCGCTGATCTGCGCCGCGGAGGAAAAGGGATGGGACTGGATCGTTGCCGAGGTCTCCTCCTTCCAGCTGGAGGCGATCCTTACCTTCCGTCCCCGCTATGGGCTGATGCTCAACATCACCGAGGACCATCTCGACCGCTATCCGAATATGGGGGCCTACACGGCGGCCAAGGCCAATCTGTTCCTTAACATGGAGTCCTCCGACACGGCGGTGCTCAATGCCGACGATCCCCTGGTCATGGAATTGGCGGGCCGGGTTCGGGCGCAACGGGTGTTGTTTTCATCCCGGCAAGAACTCCCCCAGGGCATCGGTTTCAACGGGAGCGAGATCGTCTGGTGTTGGCAGGGCGAGGAACGGCGCTTTGCGGCGGCGGAACTTCGTCTCCGCGGCCTGCATAATGTGGAAAACGTCATGGCGGCGCTGGTTCCCGCGTTGCTGGAGGGTTGCCCTCCCTCCCTGGCCTGGGAAGCGGTCTGCTCCTTCGGCGGCCTGGAACACCGCATGGTCCTGGTGCGTACTCTTGATGGAGTGGCCTGGTATAACGATTCCAAAGGAACCAACGTCGGCAGCGTGGTCAAGAGCCTGGCCGGACTCGCTTCGCCGGTGACCCTGATCGCCGGCGGCAAGGATAAAGGAGGGGACTATGCACCTCTGCGGCAGCCGCTGCGGGACAAGGTCGCCCATCTGATCCTCATTGGCGAGGCGGCGTCCCGCATGGAAGAAGCCCTGCTGGATGCCACCCATGTCGTCCGCGCCGCCGGTCTTAGGGAGGCGGTGGACCTGGCCAGGGAACTGACCCCCTTCGGCGGGAGCGTGCTGCTTTCTCCGGCCTGCTCCAGTTTCGACATGTTTACCAGTTTTGAAGACCGTGGAAGGCAGTTCTCGGAACTGGTTCTCGGTCTGGAGGAAAGGAAAGATGCAGCAGCAAGCGGCGGCGCAGGCTAAAGATTTTGACATGGCCATTCTTCTGCTGGCGGTGGTGCTGAGCTGCCTGGGAGTGGTGATGGTCTATTCCGCTTCGGCGGTGATGGCCATGGAGCGCCACAACGACAGCTTCTTTTTCCTCAAAAGACAGGGTATTTATGTGGCCACCGGTTTTGTCGCCATGGTCTGCGCCATGTATTTTGATTACCGGCATCTGCGCCGGCTGGCCGTCCCGCTGCTGCTGCTCTGTCTGGGAATGTTGTCCCTGCTGCTGATTCCGGGGGTGGGCCATTCGGCCAACGGCGCCGTGCGCTGGTTCCGTTTCGCCGGAATCTCCATCCAGCCTTCCGAGTTGGCCAAAATCGCCCTGGTGATCTACCTGGCCCACTCCCTGGCCAAAAAGCAGGACCGTGTGCGCAGTTTCACGAAAGGATTTCTGCCTTATGTGCTGGTTCTCGGCGCTCTGCTCATTCTCATCCTTCGCGAGCCCGACCTGGGAAGCGCGGTGGTGATCGGGGCGGTGGGAGTGACGATGATGTTCGCGGCCGGGGTGAAACTGCGCTATCTGTTCGCCATGGCGGCCCTGGTGGCGCCGGTTCTCTATCTGGCCATCGTCAAGGTGCCCTACCGGCGGGAGCGTTTGATGGCTTTCCTGAATCCCTGGGAGAGTCCCGACAAATCGGGCTACCAGATCATTCAGAGTCAGATCGCCTTTGACGGCGGCGGCCTTTGGGGACAGGGGCTGGGACAGGGGCTGCAGAAACTGTTCTATCTTCCGGAAGCCCACACCGATTTCATCTTTTCGGTGCTGGGGGAGGAACTCGGCTTCATCGGTGTGCTGGTGGTGGCGGGGATGTTTCTGCTGCTGGTGGTGCTGGGAATGCGGGTAGCCCTTGGCGCCGCCGACGAATTTGGCTGCAATCTCGCTTTCGGTTTGACGGTATTGCTCGGTATGGAGGCTTTTCTCAACATCGCCGTGGTGCTGGGAATGCTTCCTCCGAAGGGGATGGCCTTGCCGTTCATCTCCTACGGCGGGTCGAGTCTGGTTTGCTGTCTTTTGGCGGTGGGAATTTTGCTCAGCGTTTCCCGCCATCCAGGCGAGGCCAAGACATGAGGCTGCTTATTGCTGGCGGCGGCACCGGCGGCCATGTTTTTCCGGCGTTGGCCCTGGCGGAGGCGCTTCGGAACGAAGGGAAAAACGACCAGGTGCTGTTTGTCGGCACCAACCGCGGCCTGGAGGCGAAGGTTGTGCCGGAACGGGGTTTCCGCCTGGAGATGATCGATATCAGGGGATTCGTGGGCAAGTCGTTGGGAGAGAGGATGATGTTTTTCTGGCTGTTGCTCAAAGGTGTCGTCCGGTCCCTGCGGCTACTGGCGGGCTTTCGTCCCGATCTGGTTCTCGGGGTCGGCGGCTACGCCTCGGCTCCCTTGCTGATCGCGGCGCGGCTCAGAGGGGTCCCCTATGTGATCCACGAACAGAATGCCTTTCCCGGGGGGGTCAACCGGATCATGGGACGCTGGGCGCGGCGTGTCTGCCTCTCTTTTGCCGATACCGCGGAATATTTTCCCGCCGGACGCACAGTTGTCACCGGCAATCCGGTAAGGGAGGGGATCGCCGCCTGTCCGCCGCTCCCCGAAGGCGATCCGCGATTGCTGGTTTTCGGGGGCAGCCAGGGGGCCCAGGCGATCAATCGGATGGTAACGGAGGCGCTGCCGTTGCTCGAGGGCCTGCGCGGCCGATTGACTATTCATCACCAGACCGGTTCCGTGGAATTGGCCACAGTCCGCGAAAGCTATCGCAAGGCGGGCTGGGATGCTGCCGGAGTGGTTTCCTTCATCGATGACATGGCCGAGGCCTATGGCCAGGCCTGGCTGGTGGTCTGCCGGGCCGGGGCCACCACGGTGGCGGAACTGGCCGCCAGCGGCCGGCCGGCGGTGCTGATTCCTTTCCCTCACGCCGCCAAGGATCATCAGACCAGAAACGCCCTGGCCCTGGAACAGGCCGCCGCCGCCCTGCTGCTTCCGCAGGCCGATGGGACTGCGGAGCGGTTGGCAGCGACAATCAATGAATTGATCGGTGACCGGAAACGGTTGCTGAAGATGAGTGAAGCGATGCGTAATCAAGCCAGGCCCAAAGCCGCCGAGGCAATCCTGCGGGAATGCCGGGCGGTGGCCGCGGCCGGCAAGGAGTGACTGACGCCATGTACGGAAAGATCCGCAATATCCACTTCGTCGGCATCGGCGGCATCGGCATGAGCGGCATTGCCGAGGTATTGCTCAATCTCGGCTACCGGGTTTCCGGTTCCGACCTTCGCGAGAGTGAGATCACCCAGCGCCTGGCGCGTTTGGGAGGGTGCATCACTTTGGGACATGCCGTCGAAAATCTGCAGGAAGCCGATGTGGTGGTCACCTCCACCGCCGTCCGCTTCGACAACCCTGAGGTGCTTGCCGCCAAACAGCGCTTGATACCGGTTATTCCCCGGGCAGAGATGCTGGCCGAACTGATGCGCATGAAATACGGCATCGCCGTGGCCGGGGCCCACGGCAAGACCACTACCACCAGCATGATCGCCACCGTTCTTTCCCGCTGCGGCATCGATCCGACGGCTGTGATCGGCGGCCGTGTCGATGCCTTCGGTTCCAATGCCAAACTCGGCCAGGGAGAGTTCCTGGTGGCGGAAGCGGATGAATCGGACGGCTCTTTCCTTCGTCTCAGCCCGACCATTGCCGTAGTCACCAATATCGACGAAGAGCATCTCGATTACTATCGGGACCTGGATCATATCAAAGAGAGTTTCACCACCTTCATCAATAAAATTCCCTTTTACGGTCTGGCTGTGCTCTGCCTCGACAATCCCAATGTGCAGCCCCTGATTCCCCAGGTGAAAAAGCGTTTTGTCACCTATGGGCTCAATTCGCAGGCCGATTACTGCGCCTTCGATATCCGTCATGAGCAACTCACGACGACCTTTGTTCCTTCCTGCAAAGGAGACAAAATCGGTGAAGTGACCCTGAATCTGCCCGGCAAACACAATGTGTTGAATGCCCTGGCCACTATCGCCGTGTCTCGGGAGCTCGATCTCCCCTTCGCTGCCATCCTCGAGGCGCTGAACGGTTTCGGCGGGGTGCAGCGCCGTTTTCAGATTCGTCATGAGGATCAGGAGATCATGGTGGTGGACGATTACGGACATCATCCGACCGAGGTCAAGGCGACCCTGGCGGCGGCCCGCTCCGGCTGGGATCGGCGTTTGGTGGTGGTTTTTCAGCCCCATCGCTACACCAGAACAAGAGCTTTGTTCGAGGATTTTCTGACCGCTTTTTACAATGCCGATCTGCTGATTCTGATGGATATCTACCCCGCCGGGGAGGATCCCATCGAGGGGATCTCGGCCCGCACTCTGGCGGAAGGCATCAGCCGTCACGGCCATCGCAACTGTGTCTATCGTCCAGGCCAGCAAGAGGTGGTGGAACATCTGCTCAGCGAAGTGAAAGCGGGGGACATGGTGCTGACCCTTGGCGCCGGCAATGTTTATCAGGTTGGCGATCTGTTTCTGCATCGCCGCCGCGGGGAATGAGTGGCGACGTCAGAGGGTTGCTTCAGGGTCTTTGAAAAATTGCGGCACATCTTGCGGGGGAAACTGTTGGGCCGGGAGCCGATGTCCCGCCATACCAGCTGGCGGGTTGGCGGGAATGCCGATGTCTATCTGGTTCCAGCGGACAGGGAAGATCTACTGGCCGCTCTCAGTGTCCTCGAAAAGGAGGCGATCCCGTGGATGGTTCTGGGCGGAGGCAGCAATCTGCTGGTTCGTGACGGCGGCATCCGCGGGGCGGTGATCGATACCGCCGCGCTGAACCGGCTGGAATTTCTTTCCGGTGGTGAAGTCAGAGCCGAGGCGGGGGTGGTTCTGGGGCAACTCATCGAGGAGGCCGCCCGGCGGGGCCTGGCCGGTCTGGAACTCCTTTATGGAATTCCAGGAACAGTGGGAGGCGCCCTGGCCATGAATGCAGGGGTGCCAGGGCGTGAATTCGGGGAGAGGGTGGAATCAGCTCTGATCGTCGAAGGGGGCACCATGTCGCGGTGGGACCGGCAGCGGTTGAGGTTCGGCTACCGGAGGTCGGCCCTGACGTCCGGGATGATCGCCGTAGAAGCCCGGCTTCTTTTTTCGCCGGGAGAATCCGAGGCACTGCAGACGGTCCTGCGGGAGCGGCTGGCCTATCGCCGCCGCACCCAGAAGGTCGAGGGAGCCAACGCCGGATCGGTATTCCGCAATCCACCCGGCGCCAAGGCCTGGGAATTGATCGAAGAGGCCGGCCTCAAAGGGGCTTCGGTGGGCGGCGCCCAGGTTTCCCGATTCCACGCCAACTTCATCGTCAATCAGGGAAAAGCACAAGCCGAAGATATTTTGGCCCTGATCCAGCGAATTCAGAAAGAAGTGGAGAGCAGCAGCGGCATCCGGCTTGAACCAGAGGTCAAAATTGTCGGCGAGAATACCGCTTTAAATGGATGATGGAAGAAATGACGCGTGACGAGCTGAAGAAAAAGAAGATCGCGGTACTGATGGGGGGGCGTTCCTGCGAACGGCAGATCTCCCTGCTCACTGGCGGGGCGGTCCTTCGCGCACTTGAGGGTGACGGCTACCATGCCGTGGCCATCGACCCGGGGCAAGACCTGGCCGGGCGCCTGATCCAGGAGGGGATCGAAGTGGTTTTCATCGCTCTCCATGGGCGTTTCGGGGAGGACGGCACTGTACAGGGGTTGCTGGAATTGCTGCGCATCCCCTATACGGGAAGCGGGGTTCTCGCTTCCAGCGTGGCCATGGACAAGGAAATTTCCAAGCGGCTTTTTGTTTGCCATGACATCCCGACCCCCGACTTCCTGGTCCTGAAGCGGGGCGAGGATGGTCCTGTTTTCCAAGAGAGACTCCGGGCCATGCTGCCGGTGGTGATCAAGCCGGTACGGGAGGGTTCCACCTTCGGTGTGAGTATCGTCACCAATGAGAAAGGAATCGGTCCCGGGTTAACGGAGGCTTTCCGGTTTGATGAAAAGGTTCTGGTGGAAGTCTTCATCGCCGGGGAGGAGATCACTGTCGGCGTGCTGGACGGAGTGGCGCTGCCGATCATCCAGGTGCGCCCCAAAAGCGGGTTTTACGACTATGCCGCCAAATATACCGCTGGATGTACCGAATATATTTTGCCGGCCCCGATCGATCCGAAACTTTATCAACGCGCCCAGGAACTGGCGACAGAAGCCTATCATGCCTTGCAATGCCAAGGGGCGGCGCGGGTCGATTTCATGATCGGCGCGGGGCGGCTTTACTGCCTTGAGGTCAACACGATACCCGGTCTGACCGAAACCAGCCTCCTTCCCAAGGCGGCTCGACATGCGGGCATTTCTTTTTCGGAGTTGGTCCAGCGGATGCTTGAGGGGGCCTCTCTCAAGCTGTGAGGGGTTTGAATGGAGAAAAAGGATGCGGGATCTGACCTTTCGGAAACCAGCCGCTAAAAGCGCCAATCGGATCCGCAAGAAGCGTGACTGGGGAGCCATCGGGAAACGTTTCCTGATTATAACCGGTTATGTCTTCACTCTGGTTCTGGTCGGAACGGGAGGCTTTTACGGGGTCAAGTATCTGCGCCAGGCGGATTTTTTCCGTTTGGAAAGGGTTCACGTGGAGAACAACCTGCGCCTTTCCGAGGAAACGATTCTGGCGGCCGCCGAGGTCAATCCAGGCATGAGTCTTTTCGATATCGATCCGGGGGAGGTCGGTATCCGGATCGAACGTCTCGACTGGGTCAAAAAGGCCTTTGTGGAGAGAGTTTTTCCCCGGGAGGTGCGTATCCGTCTGGAAGAGCGAAGTCCGCTGGCGATGGTGAAACTGGACCATTTCTACTATCTGGATCGGGAAGGGACCCCTTTCAAACTGCTGGAAGTGGGCGACCGCCTCGATTTTCCGGTCATCACCGGCATTGACCGGGAACGGTTTCTGGCCGATCCCGAAATCTCCCGCAAGATCTTGCCGGCCGTCCTTCAGTTGATGGATGAGCTGAATAAGCGGCGCTCCTTTACCGCCAGGGAGGTTTCCGAGATTCATGTGGACCGGCAGGGGGAATTGCATATCTTTGCTGCCAATGGAGGTCTGCCGATTCGCCTGGGCAGGGACTGGTTCGCCAGTAAACTTGATCGTCTGGAGAGGGTTTACGACGATCTCAGGCCGCGACTGTCGATGTTAAAAGGGATCGATCTGAATGTGCCGGATCAGGTGATTGTCCAGCTGCAGCCTCAGGGCACAAAATGAGCGGGCAATGAAATAAATGGACTTTTAATGATAAAAGGTGGTGGCTCCTCGGGTGAATTTCGCGGAGACCGCCAAAAAGGGGGGGGGAGAATCAGCCATGGCTAACAACAAAGACAACCTGGTGGTGGGACTTGATGTCGGCACCACGAAGATCTGTGCCATCGTCGGCAACATGACCCGGGACGGACTTGAAATCGTCGGCATCGGAAGCTGCCCTTCCCAGGGTATGCGCAAAGGGGTGGTGATCAACATTGAAAGCACCGTGGCGGCCATCAGACAGGCCCTGCAGGAGGCTGAGCTGATGGCCGGCTGCGAAATCCGTTCGGTTTTCACCGGGATTGCCGGGGGACATATCAAGAGCTTCAATTCCCAGGGAGTTATCGCCATCAAGGATCGCGAGGTGACCCAGGAGGATGTGCGCCGCGTCATCGATGCCGCCAAAGCGATCGCCATCCCCATGGATCGCGAGGTGATCCATATTCTCCCCCAGGAATATATCGTTGACGACCAGGATGGCATCACTGAGCCACTGGGGATGCGTGGGGTGCGCCTTGAGGCGCGGGTCCATATCGTCACCGGGGCGGTGGCCAGCGCCCAGAACATCATCAAATGCTGCAACCGGGCCGGAGTCGATGTGGCCGATATCGTTCTGGAGCAGTTGGCCTCTTCGGAATCGGTGCTGTCCAGCGAGGAGAAACAGCTGGGGGTGGCGATTCTCGACATCGGCGGCGGCACTACCGATATCGCCATCTTCGTAGACAATTCGATCCGCCATTCGGCGGTCCTTTCACTGGGCGGCAACCACCTGACCAACGACATCGCGGTGGGTTTGCGCACCCCGATGAACGAGGCCGAAAAAATCAAGCGCCAGCATGGGTGTGCTCTCGGTTCCATGGTTGACAAGAACGACACGATCGAGGTTCCTTCTGTGGGAGGGCGCACTCCCCGCACCCTTTCCCGGCAACTGTTGACCGAAATCCTCGAGCCACGGGTGGAGGAGATCTTCACCCTCGCCGAGCAGGAGATCCGGCGCAGCGGTTTCGGCGACCTCATCGTCTCGGGGGTGGTGCTCACCGGGGGAACCTGTATCCTCCCGGGCATGGCGGATCTGGCGGAACAGATATTCAACGTGCCGGTCCGGATCGGCAGCCCGAGGGAAATCGGCGGTTTAACCGACGTGGTCAACTCTCCAGCTTTCGCCACCGGCGTGGGCCTGGTCAAATATGGCTGCAAGAACCTGCAGGTGAAAAACTTCTCCATAGGCCAGGAAAACATCTTTTCCAGGGTGGTGCGGAGAATGAGGGAATGGTTCGGCGATTTTTTCTGAAACGTATCGTTTCGGGGTGTTTTTGATATATAACGATCAACCGGGGACAAGAGTCGACAGGACGGAACGGAGGAGGAATCATGTTTGAACTGGACGAGAATGTAGAACAGTTGCATAAGATCAAGGTAATCGGGGTCGGTGGGGGCGGCGGAAACGCCGTCAATACCATGATTTCTGGCAAACTCGGGGGGGTCGAATTCATTGCCGCCAATACCGACGCCCAGGCCCTCAAGATGAACAAGGCCGAAGTCAAGGTTCAGCTTGGCAGCAAGTTGACCCGCGGTCTGGGCGCCGGAGCCAATCCGGATGTCGGCAAGGAAGCGGCCATGGAGGACAAGGAGCGCATCGCCGAACTGCTGCAGGGAGCCGACATGGTGTTCATCGCCGCCGGGCTGGGAGGCGGCACCGGTACCGGGGCGGCGCCGATTATTGCCCAGGCGTCCAAAGAGGTCGGCGCGCTGACCGTGAGCGTGGTGACCAAGCCCTTTACCCGGGAGGGGAAGCGGCGCATGAAACAGGCCGAAGACGGGGTTCACGCCCTCAAGGATGTGGTCGATTCGCTGATTGTCATCCCCAATGATCGGCTGCTGGGCCTGGCCGGCAAGAACATGAATATTCTCGATGCATTTCGCCCCTCCGATGAAGTGCTGCGTCAGGCGGTCCAGGGGATTTCCGACCTGATTACCGGCCACGGCCTTATCAACGCCGACTTCGCCGATGTCAAGGCGATTATGAGCGAACGGGGTATGGCGATGATGGGGATCGGCTGCGCCGAGGGGGAAAAGCGCGCCTATGAGGCGGCCCAGAAAGCTATCAGCAGCCCGCTCCTGGAGGATATCGATATCTCCGGCGCCAAGGGGGTGCTGGTCAACATTTCCGGTTCCTCCAACATGACCATGGAGGAATTCGATATCGTTTCCGGCATCATCCATGAGAAGGTCCATGAAGATGCCAACATCATCATCGGTCTGGCCATCGATGACAATCTCGGCGATGCTATGAAGATCACCTGCATCGCCACCGGTTTCGGTTCTTCCTTTGAGCAGGGAAACCGGGTCGATCCCCAGGTCAAGAATCGTATCGAGACCCTGGGGCGCGTTGATCGGGATGCACCCACTTTCCTGCGCAACAAGAGGCCCGATTTCTCCTTCAATCCTCCCAATTCCATGGGAGAGGAGGATGAATTCGATATCCCCACCTTCCTGCGCAAACGGGTGGATTGAAACATCCCGTTGCCGGAAGATGAATTTCGTCCTGTCGTTTTAGAGGCTCGGCGGTTATGAGGCGGCGCCGGGGGAGGCGGGAGTCCCCCCCCTCCGGCTGCCCTGTCGACTTATAATGATGATTCCTGGTTCCTGATCCCTGAAAAAAGGGGCTGATATCGATGGCCCCTTTTTTCCTTTCCCGACAATCCCCTATAATTCAATAATCGGCTAGGGTTTTCTCCGGCCTGACCGGTTGTCCGCGCCATCACCCCAACCTACCAGTGATTGCCATGGCTTTTGATCTTCTTGAGACAAAACGGCGCGCTCGCAGAAGCGCCGAAAAAGGGATGTCCCCCTCCCCATGGGGAGGCCGGCTGGCCATTGCCCTGGTCTATCCGAACACCTATTACAATGGCATGAGCAATCTCGGTTTCCAGTATGTGCACCATTTCCTGAATCAGCGTGAAGAAACCCTTTGCGAACGCTTTTTCCTCCCCGATCCCCAGGACGGCGCCCTCGGCAAGGGGAAAAAAAACCTTCTGGTGTCGCTGGAATCGGGACGGCCGTTGGCCGATTTCGACTTGGTCTGTTTTTCAATCTCCTTTGAAAACGACTATCTCAATCTTCCCCGAATTTTCGATCTGGCCCGTCTTCCCCTCTTCTCCGCAGAGCGGGATGAACGCCACCCGCTGATTGTCTGCGGTGGGGTTACGGCTTTCCTGAATCCCGAACCGCTGGCTGACATCATGGATGTTTTCGCGGTGGGGGAGGGAGAGGTGCTTCTGCCGCCGTTGATCGACGCTCTTCTGCAGGAGGGGGAACGAAAGGTTCTTTTGAAGAGAATCGCCTTCCTTCCCGGGTTCTATGTGCCCCGTTTCTATCGGGTCATTTATCGTGAAGATGGAAGGGTGGCGGCCTGCCATCCGCTGGAAGGGGTTCCGCAGCGGGTGCGGCGTCAATGGGTGCGGGATCTCAACGGCTCCTCCTGTCGCTCCTTTCTTTTTTGCCGGGACAGCGAGTTCGCGTCCATGGGGCTGATGGAGATCTCCCGTGGATGCGGGCAGGGATGCCGTTTCTGCGCCGCCGGCCATATCTATCTCCCCCCTCGGGAACGGAGTCCGCAGGCGCTGGCAGCCGACATGGAGGCCATACGGCCGTTCCGTGACAAGTTCGGCCTGGTCAGCGCGGCGGTTTCCGATTATTCGCGACTGCCGGAGTTGGTTGAGGAGATGGAGCGGAGGGGTGCTTCCTTTTCCGTTTCCAGCGTGCGGATCGACAGCCTGGACCGGTCGCTGCTGCGCCATCTCATCGATTGTGGCCATCGAACTCTGACCCTGGCGCCGGAAGCGGGCAGCGCCCGTTTGCGTAATGTCATCAACAAAAACTTCGACGAACGGCAGATTCTCGATTGTGTGATGATGGCGACGGCAGAAGGAATCGTCAATATCAAGCTCTATTTTCTCATCGGTCTGCCGACGGAAAGCGAACAGGACATCGAGGACCTGAACCGTCTGGTGGAGAAGATTCAAGGCGTGTGGATGGAGGAAAGCAAAAAGCTTGGCCGGCTCGGCAATCTTTCCCTGTCGGTCAATCCTTTCATCCCCAAGCCTTTCACCCCTTTTCAGTGGGAACCGATGGCGCCTTTGCCGTTGCTGAAGGAGCGGATCAAAGCCATCCGCCTTCGTGTCGGCAGGCTTCCTGGCGCCGAGGTTTATTTCGAGTCGTTGCGCGCCGCCCAATTGCAGGCTTTTCTGGCCCGGGGCGACCGCCGGGTGGCGAGGACACTGGTGCCGTTAAGCCGTGGGGAAAATCTCCGGCAAGCCTGCCGCGAAGCTGGGCTCGACCCTGATTTCTATATCCACCGGCCGAGAGGAAAAGACGAACTTTTTCCCTGGGAGGTCATCGACGACGGGGTGACGCGGGATTATCTCTGGCGGGAGCATGAAAAAGGGCTGCGGGGGGAGACCAGTCTACCCTGTGGGACGCTGTGCCGGCAATGCGGGGTCTGCTCCTTTTGACCGGAACGTCATTGAAACAAAAAAAGGCCCCAGGTCGTTTTCCTGAGGCCTTTTCTGTTTCAGACTCGAGGATGGTTAGTCCATGTTTTTGGGGAAAACCAGTCCCTTCGGTTGCTCTTTTGCGGGTGCGGTGGCCTGCTTGGCAGCGTCAACAGCCTGGGCGCCCGCCTCTTTGACGGCTTCAACAGTCTTGGCGCCCGCTTCTTTGGCGGCGTCGACGGCCTGAGCGGCAGCAGGCTTGGCTGCCTCTACTGCTTTTTGACCAGCTTCTACCGTTTTTGCACCAGCCTCCTTGGTGGCATCCACTGCTGCCGCTGCGGGCTTCTGCTCAGCTTTTTTCTCGGCTGCCTTGGCCGGCTCTTTCTTGTCGCTTTGTCCACAGGCACTGAGGGATACTACGGCGAAGAAGGCTACCAGAAGAATGACCAGCGTGTTTTTGAAAACCTTTGACATGAACTTTCCTCCTTGATGTTTTTACCCCAGGGGGCAATCCTTTTATTGGCTCGTCCGGCCAGGGTTTCTGTGAAGTGAAAAGGGTTAGTGGAATGTGCTCTTTTTCATGATGTAACCGAAGAATTATAATAATTGGCTGGCTCAAGTCAAGACAAAAGACGCAGGCAGTTCCGTCCAATCACTCGTTTAAGTGGTGGCGCGGCCGGCACAGATTGCCACTGGTCTGATATTATTTACAAAGATTTCTTTGGGCGGACCGTTGTCGAGGAGAAGGGAGAATGGGACATGGCCGATGAAAGGCAATTTTCTGCGACCCAGGCGCCGGGGTGTGAAGACGACCGCACCGGGACGAGCGTCGAAACCCTGCGGAGGGCGATTCTGGATCATCTTTATTATCTCCAGGGAAAGGTGCCAACCCTGGCCACCCATAACGACTGGTACATGGCCTTGGCCTATGTAGTGCGTGACCGGATCATGGGACGCTGGATCAAGGCCGTGGAGACGCTGGAAAAGAAAGAGACGCGGATGGTTGGTTATCTCTCCGCCGAGTACCTTCCCGGTCCCCACCTGCTCAATGGGATCCTCAATCTCGGCATCTGCGATCAGGTGCGCCAGGCAGTGAAAAAATTGGGCCTCGATCTAGAGACCCTGGTCGAGCAGGAAGAGGAGCCGGGACTCGGCAACGGCGGCCTGGGAAGGCTGGCGGCCTGTTATGTCGATTCCCTGGCGACGCTGCGGATTCCTGCCGTCGCTTACGGCATCCGTTATGAATACGGGATCTTCCAGCAGAAGATCAAGGATGGCCGTCAGGTGGAGGTGACCGACAAGTGGCTGCGCTGGGGAAACCCGTGGGAGATCGAGCAGGCCGAGATCATTTTTGATGTCGGTTTCGGCGGCCGGATCGAATCCTACCATGATTCGCAGGGGCAATATCAGGTGCGCTGGATACCCGACCGGGTCGTCAAGGGGGTGGCCTATGACACCCCGATTCCGGGATATCGGTCGGACTCGGTGAGCCTGCTGCGTTTATGGAAGGCGGAAGCGGTGGAATCCTTCGATTTTCAAGCCTTCAATGTGGGAGATTATTACGGCGCGGTTCAGGAAAAGATCTCCTCCGAGACCATTTCCAAGGTCCTCTATCCCAACGACGAGCCGGCCGCCGGCAAGCAGCTGCGCCTTGCCCAACAGTACTTTTTCGTCTCCTGCTCCCTGCAGGACATGATCCGCATCCATCTCCTTTCCGGCCACCCCCTCGATTCCTTTCACGAGTGGTTTGCCATCCAGCTCAACGACACCCACCCTTCCATCGCCGTGGCCGAACTGATGCGCCTTTTGGTCGACGAGTATCTCATGGGATGGGAGGAGGCCTGGGAGATCACCCGCCGCACCTTCTCCTACACCAATCACACCCTGCTTCCCGAAGCCCTTGAAAAATGGCCGCTTCCCCTCTTTCGGCAATTGCTGCCGCGCCACCTGGAGATTATCTTCGAGATCAACCGGCGCTTCCTCGATACGATTCGCGCCGCCTTCCCCGGAGATGACGGCAAATTGGCGCATCTTTCCCTGATCGACGAACGGGATGACAAGTATGTGCGCATGGCCCACCTGGCCTGCGTTGGCAGCCATGCCATCAATGGCGTGGCCGGCATCCACACGGAACTGCTTAAGAAGACGGTGTTGCGCGATTTCTATGAGCTGACACCGGAAAAGTTTCTCAACGTCACCAACGGGGTGACTCCGCGGCGCTGGCTGGCTCTCAGCAATCCAGATCTGGGGCGGCTCATCACCAGCCGCATCGGCGACCGCTGGATCAGCCATCTGGAAGATTTGCGGGAGTTGGAAAACCATGTGGACGACCCGGATTTCGTGCGCCAGTGGCGCCAGGTCAAGCGCCGCAACAAGCAGAATCTGGCCGCTGTTCTTCGCGAGCGGACCAAAATCATCGTCGACCCCGATTCCCTTTTCGACATCCAGGTCAAGCGCATCCATGAGTACAAGCGCCAGCACCTGAACGTGCTTCACATGCTCACCCTTTATCTCCGCCTCAAAAAGGATCCGAAGATGGCCGTCACCCCCCGCACCTTCATCTTCGGCGGCAAGGCGGCCCCTGGCTACCTTATGGCCAAGCTGATCATTCGCCTGATCCATGGGGTGGCGGCCGTGGTCAATAACGATGCCGACGTGGCCGGACGCCTCAAGGTGGTTTTCTTCCCGAACTTCAACGTGAAGAACGGCCAGCGGGTTTACCCCGCCGCCGACCTGTCGGAGCAGATCTCGATGGCGGGGAAAGAGGCCTCAGGCACCGGCAACATGAAGTTTTCCATGAACGGGGCGCTGACCATCGGCACCTTGGACGGTGCCAACGTGGAGATACTTGAGGAGGTGGGGAGAGAGAACTTCTTTCTTTTCGGACTGACGGTCGATGAGGTCTACGATTTGAAGTTCCGTGGCTACCATCCCCGCCATTTTTACAATAGCAACTCTGAGTTGCGGGAAGTGATCGATCTGCTCGCCTCGGGTCATTTTTCCAACGGCGATCGGAATCTGTTCCAGCCGTTGATCCATTCACTGCTGGGCCACGATGAATACCTGCTGCTGGCCGATTATGCTTCCTACCTGGAGGCCCAGGGACAGGTCGATCTCGTTTACCGGGACCAGGAACAATGGACGCGAATGTCGATCCTCAACGTAGCACGAATCGGCAGGTTTTCTTCCGACCGCTCCATCGGGGAGTACTGCAAGAGGATCTGGAAAGTCGAGCCGGGAGAAAGGCGCCGGTGAGAGAAAATAAAAAATTGGCGGTGCATAACTCTATCACTGCACCAAAAAACCTATAGGAGGGAGGATCATTGCCCCAGCCCGGTTTTCTGAAAAAGAGAAATCTTTGCCTGCTCAACGAAGGTGAATGGGAATCGTTGTGCGACAACTGCGGTTTCTGCTGTCTCTACAGGGTGTTGTACGACGATACGGAGGAAGTATACCTCACCAGGGTGATGTGCTCCTGCTATGATCTGAAAGCCGGCAAATGCTCTGTCTATGAGAAACGGTTCGAGGTCAATCCGGATTGCACAAGAATCACTGCTGAAAACATTGCCGGATTGACCTGGCTCCCTCCCCATTGTGCCTACCGACTAGCCTATGAAAACCAGTCTCTCCCGGAAAACCGCCCCTTGTTTTCCAGGAAAAGGAGAAGATCGGGGCAGAGGGAACTGGAACGTGTGCTCGGTGGAAGGGTCGTTTTATACGAGGATGGATTGGATCTCTGCGATTATATCGTCTGGAAGTGTTGACAGCGGCGACTGAAAAGCGGCGTCTTTGCCCATTTTGAGGCGGTAACTGGCCGGCCCATTGTGGATATGGTCATTCTGCTGTCGGCTCTGGTCGGAAAAAGAAATTCCTCATTTCACCTCCGGTTGTGGCTGGATTGGGCGCAGCGCAACAGCTTTTTGCCATCCTGAAAAAGAACGCGGATTTTGTCGGTTCCCGGTGCTTCCTCGACCAGGCCCAGGCCAAAAACCGGATGACTGATCAGGGCCCCGACGTTAAAATGCCTATCCATGGCGTAATTGATTGCGGTGGATTGATCCATGTCTGACTGGATGCTTTCCCAGTGCTGTCGCTCGGCTTTGTTGCTCGAGTCTTTTTTGGTTTTTGAAACCCGTTTTTTAGCGGGCGCGGAGGTTTTAGCCTGGGCCGCTGTCGCTGGATCTTTATAGTTGTGCTCCCCTCCGCAGGTGTTGCACTTGACACGGGCCGGGCGTTCCTCGACCATGGCGACGAGGGTGTGGTTGAGGATTTTACGGCATTTGGTGCAACGGGCCTCGATCCGATCGCCTACCGATAAGGTTTTTTTGGTCATGATTTGATACCCCCACTGAGTGAAGTCTGGTTCGTGTCTGGGAAGATTTCGGAAGCCTGTTTTATCAATACTGGATTGAAACTCAAAAGATAAGCCGGGAAAGGTTTTAGTTGTCATCGTTTTTGGGCGGTGACGTGGGCGTTTCCTCTTGTTTGGTTTTTTTCTTTTGTTCTTTTTTTGCTTTTCTGGCGAGTTCTTTTTGGCGTTTTTGGAATTCGTAATTTGGCTTTTTGGCCATTGAATTCTCCTTTTTCGGGAGATGGTATTTTTGTGGTAATCAGGTCAGCCAGCAACAAAAGGCTTTTGAAAAGCTGCGGCTATGCGCCTTGACCTGTTTTGCTGGAAGTTTTATTGAAAAATTGGGTATTGATGTGTTTTCCGCAACGATCATTGGGATCACTTTTCGTTACATCGCAAAAATCTATTAATTATTTAAGGATATTTAAAAAAAATCAAAGAAAGAAGCCCCACGAAACATCGTGAGGCTTCTTTGAATTCGATGCTTAATGTGTGTAGGATTAAGCTTTGCGAACGTTGGCCGACTGCGGACCTTTGGGGCCGTTGGTGACATCAAAAGTCACACGATCTCCTTCAGCCAGCGATTTAAATCCATCACCTTGGATCGCGGAAAAATGAACAAACACATCCGGTCCGTTGTCCTGTTGAATAAATCCAAATCCTTTGCTGTCGTTAAACCATTTTACAGTACCTTCTGCCACTTTTTTCTCCTTGTTTCCCTTTGGAAATTTTTTTGTGAAGATTGACAACCCTTAAATAACGGAAAAACACACAACCCAAACCGGCTTGTGTGTTTTGTCCAAGGTTGACACCGCGCCAACCAATTGAGTGAAAAATCTCCACAAACGTGCTTTAGTGATGCAAACATAACATGGAAGCGCTCCGGTACACAATACAATTTATTGAAAATAAAAACATCCGCTTCCGGTGGGCGCAAATACCTATTTTCTCTAATTTTTTATCTGTTAGCCGATGGTTTTTAAGTTTCTCCTTCTTCTTCACTGGTACTCTGGCGGGGTTATACGGTCTCCGTCGGGTTCGGGCACGGGAAACATTCGCCGTTGTCCAGCCGTTGCTGAGGCCGGCGCGCCAGGCATTTTTTATGGACGCAGCATGCCCGCCGGGACGACTGTCTATTGCATCCGAAGGTCCGACTTTGATCTTTCCCGTGGTTAGCAGGATCAAGTCGAACTGGCCCGGCATCGGCAGATCATGGAAAGATTTCCTTGACCTTATGGGCCGGTTATTTATGATTCAGGGCGGTTTGTATGTACCTGTCTCCCTCTTGCTTTGTTGCCTTTCAGCCAATGAAAATGCCCGTCAATGTTCTTCAGACCCTGCGTCAGGGAGCCGTCGCCGCCTGGCCTATCTGCCTCGGTTACCTGCCGATCGGTCTCGCTCTCGGGGTGCTGGCCCAAAAGGCCGGCATCCCCTGGTGGTCGGTAGCCATGATGTCGGTTCTGGTTTTCGCAGGCAGCGCCCAGTTTATCTGCGTGGCCATGCTCGGCGCCGGCGCCTCGGCTTCGGCCATCATCGTGACTACCTTTGTCGTCAACCTGCGCCATGTGCTGATGAGTTCGGCCCTGGCGGTATTTCTTCAGGGGGTGAGCCGCCGCTTCCTGGCCCTCTATTCATACGGAGTCACCGATGAAAGCTTCGCCGTCAATCTGACCCGTTTCCGGGAGGGGGGATGGGATCGCTGGCGGGCTCTGACCGTCAACCATCTGGCCAATGCCACCTGGGTTCTCGCCACCATCGGCGGCGCCCTGGTCGGCCAATTCCTACCGCCGGGAGCGCTCGGCATCGACTACGCCTTGACCGGGATGTTTATCTGCCTGCTGGTTTTTCAACTGCGGGGACGCATCTACGTCATCACCGGTCTGCTGGCGGCGGCGATTGCCACCGCCTGGTACCTGCTGATTCCCGGCGATTCCTACATCGTCGGCGCCTCCATGAGCGCAGCGACCATCGGTTTCCTGTTGCAACGTCGGCGGAGGAGGAGTAGATGAGTTTTGCCGACTACCTTTTTCTGTTCGGCACCATGGGCCTGGTGACCTATCTTCCCCGCGCCTTCCCTCTGCTCTACTTTGCTCATCGCAGGATGCCCCAGTGGCTGATCGACTGGCTGGCTCTGATACCGGTGGCGATCCTCAGCGCCCTGCTCGCGCCGAGCCTGTTCACCGATACCGGGGCCCGCAGCCTTGTTTTGGGCAAACTCGAGTTGCTGGTGGCGATTCCGACCCTGCTCTTTTCCCTGAAGACCCGCAGTCTGGGGGGGACCGTGCTGATGGGGATGTTGCTCTATTGGCTGGGAGGAATGGTCATGTAGCAGGTTGCTGAAAAACCGTTCCGGTGACGCCAAATCGCGGTTTTTCAGTAACCCGTCCGGTCTCGGGGGAAATTTTTTCTCAGGCTGCGGGCTCGGCCCCTCTGGCACCAGGAACGCCTCGGCGTCGAGTTCTCGACGATTTCTGCCAGTTCGATTCTCCGTGTCAGCCCGGGATCTTCATCCTTGAAAAAATGTCCGACCATCTGCTGAAGAGCTGTTTTCCCTCGGCCATAGTGTTCCTCTTTGGATAAAAACCCGTCAGCGGTTTCTATCGAAAGGGGTTTGGACGATTCGCAACCGGGCCACCGGTTTCTCCTCCACGGCGCCGATGACGAAGGCGCCGGCACCGGCCGCCCGAAGTTTGTCCGTCAACTCCGTCAGTTGCGCCGGAGAAACCGCCATCAGCAATCCACCCGAAGTCTGCGGATCGAAAAGAATATCGCGGATTTCAGGTTTGAGTTTCTCTGCGCCGTCCACCCGGGGGAGGTAGAAGAGGCGGTTGCGGTGGCTGCCTCCGGGGATGATCCCCATCTCCGCCATCTCCAGTGTGTGGGGATAGGTCGGCGGATCGTTGCCATCGATCGCCAGGCCGACGCCGCTCGCCTCGGCCATCTCCAGAGCATGGCCGATGAGGCCGAAACCGGTGACGTCGGTGCTGGCATGAACGCCGACCTCGACCATGATCCGGGCGGCGGCGGCATTGAGGGTCACCATTCCTCTGAGGGCGGTGTCAATCTCGGTTTCGGTCAGAAGTTCTCCCTTGAGGGCGGTGGCCAGGATGCCGACGCCAAGGGGCTTGGTGAGCACCAGAAAATCGCCGGGACGGGCGCCGACCGAGGTTACCATCCGTTGCGGGTGGACGACCCCGGTGACCGCCAGACCGTATTTGGGTTCTGCGTCCTCGATGGAATGGCCGCCGACAATTACCGCTCCGGCTTCGGCCACCTTCTCGGCGCCGCCCAGCAAAATAGCGGCAAGAATCTCGTTGTCGAGCGTGCAGGAGGGGAAGGAGACCAGGTTGAGGGCGGTCAGCGGCTTGCCGCCGATGGTGTAGATGTCGGAGAGGGCGTTGGCCGCGGCGATCTGGCCGAAGAGGAAAGGGTCGTCCACCATGGGGGTGAAGAAATCGACCGATTGGACCAGGGCGCACTCCTCCGTGAGGCGGTAGATCCCCGCGTCGGCGAAAGGTATCCCCTGTGAAAGGAGGTTGGGATCCTTTGATTTCGGCAGTCGGCGCAGAACCTGCGCCAGGGTCTCGGGACCCAGCTTGGCCGCTCAGCCGGCGCTTTTGGCGAGTTGCGTCAGGCGCGTTTTGTCTTGCGTCATGTCGACCTTTTCCTGTTTATTCCTGGTGCAGGGCCTGCTTCAGACAAGCCGCCAGCAGTTCCTCCTCCCCTTCGGCCAGGGTGCGCGGATTGAACAGCAGGCGATCCTCCTGAATGCGGCCGATGACCTGCGGCGCGGCGGCGCGGAGCCGTTGGGCAAGGCGATCCGCGCTCATCCCCTGGGGGGTGATGGCGATGGCGAAGCCGGGCAGTTCGGTGAGGGGCAGGGCGCCGCCGCCGACCCGGGAGGTTTCCGGGATGATTTTGGCATGAAGCGGTTGTGCCACTTCTTGCCGGAGAATAGCAAGGAGCTTTTCACATCTTCCCCGGGTCTGCTCGGGCGATATGGCGAGCATCCGCAGCACGGGGATTTCCCGCAGCGCCTCCTCGGGATTGAGGTAGTGGCGCAGGGTGGCCTCCAGTCCAGCCAGGGTCATTTTGTCGATGCGCAGGGCGCGGGCCAGAGGATGGCGGCGGATGCGCTCTACGGCTTCACCGCGTCCCAGAATGATTCCGGCTTGCGGCCCTCCCAGCAGTTTGTCGCCGCTGAAGGTGAGGATGTCAATCCCGGCCTGGACGGTCTCGCGAACGGTCGGTTCCCTGGGAAGGCCGTAAACGGAGAGATCGAGCAGCATGCCGCTTCCCAAGTCCTCCATGACCGGCAGATGATGCTCCCGCCCCAGCCGGACCAGATCGACGGAGGGGACCTGTTCGGTGAAGCCGACGATGCGGTAATTGCTGGTATGCACCTTGAGGAGCAGGGCGGTTTCCGGTCCGATTGCCTGCCGGAAATCCCGCAGATGGGTCTTGTTGGTGGTGCCGACCTCCCGCATGATTACCCCGCCGGCGTTCATTACCTCCGGCATCCGGAAACTGCCGCCGATCTCCACCAGTTCCCCCCGCGAGACCACGGCCTCCTTCCCCTGGGCCATGGCGCTCAGGGCCAGCAAGGTCGCTCCGGCGTTGTTGTTGACCACGGTGGCGGCTTCGGCGCCGGTCAGACGGCAGAGCAGTTCTTCGACGTGGGCGTGGCGTTTCCCCCGCTCACCGGCTTCGAGATTGTATTCCAGATTGGAGTAGGAGATGGCTACCGACTCGACGGCCTGCAGCGCCGCCCGGCTGAGGGGAGCCCGCCCCAGATTGGTGTGGATCAGTGTGCCGGTGGCGTTGACCACCCGGCGCAGGGAAGGGCGCAGGCGGATTTCCGCCAGGCGGACGGCTTTCAGCGCCAGGGTCGCGGGATGGAGTTCGTCCCCTTTTCCCGAATGACCGGTCCGCATGATTTCCTCGCGGGCCTCGGCCAGAGTGTCGCGGATGGCGTCGGTCACCACTTGGCGGGGAGCTTGGCAAAGGCACGTCATAATGGCCGGCTCTTCCAGAAGCCGATCCACGGCCGGCAGTTGTTTCAACAGGGTTTGAAGGTTGTTTTCGGTCATTTCTTCCCTTTGGATCATGTTGCCAAAGGTCCTTCGGTTGTTTGATTTGCGGATGCGCCTGGCGCATTATACATTAATTCTCATTCGGAAACGGCCCTTTTTCTCCTTTTCGAAGTCAATCGCTTCTCCAGCAATGGGGCGGTGGCACTCTGGATGGTACAAGGCCTTTGCTGGTCATATCCATGTGGCTTGCTGCATCGAAGCCGGATACCTCTGAGGTGCAGTCGGCTAAATCGGGCCGTTTCCAATGATTCTCTGGAAAATTCCCCGGGGAGTTGTATATAGTAAAGCCATTTTGAAAGTCCTGGGCCATCCGAAGTCAGGTCTGAGCTGCCGAATGCATCCGTTTCCGAAAAGGGAGTGCACATCATGGAAGAACCGAAAACAAAGAACGGCTCTGAGGCCGGGGAGTCCAGACCCGGCAACTTCATCCGCGCTATCATCGACGAGGATCTGAAGGCCGGCAAGAACGACGGCCGGGTGGTGACCCGTTTTCCTCCAGAGCCGAACGGCTATCTGCACATCGGCCACGCCAAGTCGATCTGCCTCAATTTCGGCCTGGCCAGGGATTACCGGGGCAAGTGCCACCTGCGTTTCGATGATACCAATCCATGTAAAGAGGAAGTCGAATATGAGGAGTCGATACAGAACGACGTCCGATGGCTTGGCTTCGACTGGGGAGAGAACTTCTTTCACGCCTCCGATTATTTTCCCCAGCTCTACGAATACGCTCTCGATCTGATCCGCCAGGGGAAAGCCTACGTCTGTTCCCTGAGCGCCGAGCAGATGCGCGACTATCGTGGCACCCTCAGGGAGCCGGGCAGGGAGAGCCCCTACCGCGACCGCAGCGTGGAGGAGAACCTCGATCTTTTCCAGCGGATGAAAGCAGGGGAGTTTCCCGACGGAACCCATGTGCTGCGGGCCAGGATCGATATGGCCTCCCCCAACCTCAATCTGCGCGACCCGGTCATCTACCGCATCCGCCACGAGGAGCACCACCGCACCGGCGACCAGTGGGTCATCTATCCGATGTACGACTACACCCACTGCATCTCCGACGCCCTGGAGCGCATCACCCATTCCATCTGCACCCTCGAGTTCGAGGACCATCGCCCTCTCTACGACTGGGTTCTCGATCAGCTCGATGTTCCCTGCCATCCCCAGCAGATCGAATTCGCCCGCCTCAATATCAACTACACCGTGCTGAGCAAGCGGCGCCTGATCGAACTGGTGACCGGGGGCTTTGTCAGCGGCTGGGACGATCCGCGCATGCCGACCTTGAGCGGCATCCGCCGGCGGGGCTACACCCCGGTTTCGATCCGCAATTTCTGTGAAAAGGTCGGGGTGGCCAAGCGCGACAGCTGCGTCGACATGGGATTGCTGGAGTTCTGCATCCGCGAGGACCTGGAGCAGGCCGCTCCCCGCGCCATGGGGGTGCTGCGGCCGCTGAAGCTGGTCATCGAAAATTACCCCGAGGATCAGGTGGAGGAATTTGAGGCGCCATGCCATCCCAACGATCCTGCCATGGGGACGCGGACCATCCCCTTCTGCCGGGAACTTTTCATCGAGCGGGACGATTTCATGGAGGATCCCCCGAAAAAATTTTTCCGGCTGGCGCCCGGGCGCGAAGTTCGGCTGCGTTATGCCTATATCATCAAATGCACCGAGGTGATCCGCGGCGCCCATGGCGAGATTGTGGAACTGCGCTGCGTCTACGATCCGGAGACCAGGGGCTCAGCTCCGGCCGACGGGCGCAAGGTTAAAGGGATCATCCACTGGGTGTCGGCCCGCCACGCCGTTGCCGCCGAAGTGCGTCTCTATGACCGGCTTTTCGTCAAGGAAGATCCCTGTGCCGACAAGTCGGTCGATTACAAGACCCATCTCAATCCCCACTCCCTGGAGGTGCTGACCGGGTGTCTGGTGGAGCCTTCCCTGGCCAAGGCCGTTCCCGAAAACCGCTACCAGTTCGAACGGCTGGGCTATTTCTGCGCCGACCGCTGGGATTGCAAACCGGGGCGGCTGGTCTTCAACCGGACCGTGACGCTGAAGGACACCTGGGCGAAGATCGACAAAAAGGACTGATAAAAGGGGATCAGGGGCCTATTGCAAGGGGTGCGGCATGCCGCCTTCATCTGGATCGAAGATGACACAATTTCCTCCCTGGATCGACATCTCGGTGACGCTCCATCCAGGTCTGGTGGCCTGGCCGGGAGATCCTTCTTTTGCCATCAGCCGGGTGGCGGAACTTGCCGCCGGGGATGAGGCGAATGTGTCGGCCTTGAGCTTCTGCGCCCACACCGGTACCCATCTGGACGCCCCCAGCCATTTTCTCCCTGACGCCGCAGGGATCGAGTCTTTCTCCTGTGCTGTCGCCAATGGCCCGGCGCAGGTTGTTGAAGTCGGTGACATTGTTCAAATCGGCGCGGATATTCTGAAGGGGAAACTGGCACCGGAGTGCCGCAGGTTGCTTTTCAAAACTCGTAACTCGGTCTTCTGGGATGAGGGAAAGTTCCGCTATGATTACACTTTTCTTACCTCCGACGGGGCCGATTGGCTCATCCGGGAGGGAGTGCGGCTGGTAGGGATCGACTATCTCTCCATCGGCTCGCCACGCCCCGAGCAGGATGTCCATGCCACCCTTCTGGCGGCGGGGGTCTGGATTCTGGAGGGGCTCGATCTGAGAAATGCACCGCCGGGAATCTACGATCTGATCTGTCTGCCGCTGAGGATCGGCGCCTGCGAGGCGGCTCCGGCCCGGGCTTTTCTGGCGCCGCCTGGAACCCTGCGGCTGGAGGAGGGCTGAAAGATGATGTTCGGCTCAGCCGGTCAGCTTGTTAACGATCGGAACGTCGGCCGGAAGCAGCGGGTAGCCGGGGAGTTCCTCGAGAGAGACCCAGCGGTGTTCGGCCACCCCCAGGTTGCGGATGGCGGTGCCGCGGGGGAGGCAGTCGTAAGCCAGAATCAGCACCGGTCCCCAGTCGTAGCGGTGATGGACGACCTCGAAAATTCCCCGGATATCGATTTCCAGAGACAGTTCTTCGACGATTTCCCGTTGCAGGCACTCTTCAGGGGATTCGTGTTCTTCCAATTTGCCGCCGGGGAATTCCCAGAATCCCCCGTGGGGCTTCCCTTCCGGTCGGCGGGTGATGAGAATCCGGCCATCCTTGCGCAGTATGGCGGCGGTGACGATAAGGGGCTGCATCGGGTCTGTTTTCCCTTTCATCCGGTCAAAAGTCAGAATAGTAAAATCCTTTTTCGGTCTCGGATCAATGGATAAAAACCAGGGCAACGATATTCGGCGGATGTTTGACGGCATCGCCCCCCGTTACGATTTTCTCAATCGTCTTCTTTCCTTCGGCATCGACTGCTGGTGGCGGAGGAAAGCTGTTTTGTGGCTGGATGTCAAGCCTGGCGAACGGCTTCTGGACATGGCCAGCGGCACCGCCGATATTGCTTTGCAGGCCGCTCGCCGCTATCCCGAGGGGGGTGTCATCGTCGCCGCCGACCTTTCCCCGGCAATGCTGAAAATTGCCCGGCAGAAGATTCACCGCGCCGGCCACCGGGAGCGGATCTGTCCGGTGATTGCTTCCTGCGAGGAGATTCCCTTTCCAGACGGGGCGTTCGACGCCGCGATCATCGCTTTTGGCATTCGCAACGTCTCCGACCGCCGGCGCGGGCTGGAGGAACTGTGCCGGGTGCTCCGTCCCGGTGGCAGACTGCTGGTGCTGGAATTTTCGACGCCGACGAATCGGCTTTTCCGCCCAATCTATCATTTCTATTTTCAGAATTTTCTTCCCTGGCTGGCAGGTTTTTTCTCCAGCCGCGCCGCTTATCACTATCTGCCCCGCTCGGTGGCCGATTTCCCGACTGCCGATCGATTCCGCCTGCTCATGGAGGAGGCCGGTCTGGAAAATATCGTCCAGGTACCGTTGACCTTCGGCATCGTCACCATCCATTGCGGTTTTCGGGGGAAGTGACGGGCCGGGGAAGACGGTCAACGCCCGGTTTTCTCCGGCCCGCCGATCAGTTCCCGAGGATTGGTGATCATCTTTCCGGGGAGTTGGAGGATGCGGCGAAAGATTCCCAGTGCTTTGTCCGACAGGGAGGAAACCGGGATCGCATCGACGGTGGGATTGGCGCGGTTCCCGCTGAACTGGAAATGAGCCGTTATCAGCGCCTTCTCTTCCCCGCCCAGAATCCAGCCGGCGATGGGGATGCGGCTCATCACGGTGTCGACGGTGCCGAGCGGTCTGATCCCCATGACGGCGTCGATCCGGTCGTTTTTCAGGTCGAGATTTCCGACCAGAGAGAGCTTCATCGAGGTACTGTCCACCAGCAGATTTTCCGACGTCAGTATTCCCTGATTGAGGTCGGCCGTGGCGCTGATCCGGTCGAAAGGCATTCCCTCGCGGGACATGTCGGGGAGTTTCATGGAAAAGAGCTGGGAGACGTTGAGCAGTGAGAAGACCTTGGCCAGGGTTTTGAATTCCTTTAACACTCCGTTACGGATCTCACCGTTGAATTTTCCTTGGGAGGAGGCGAGAAACCCCTTTTCCGCCCGGCATTCCAAATAGAAGTCACCGCTTAAGCTGCCCGTGGCGATACTCTCTGCCGATAGTACCTGACGGCTGACGGTTGCCGCGTCCAGGTTTTCGACATGTCCCGAAATTCTCAGCTGGGCGGGCCCCGCCGGACGTGGATCGACAATGACCTGACCCACGCCGTAGCCCGGCCCGGCATGAAAGTCGAGAGGGTGAATGATGATTTTGCCGTTCTTGAGGCGGAGCTGTCCTACGGCGTTGTTGAAATGGAAACCGTCGATGACGCCTTTGGCCACCTCCATATCGATGAGCAGCCCCACTTCCTTGCGGCGGGGCGGTTGCTTCGCCTTGGGAACGGAGCGTTGCCAGAGGGCGATGACTTCATCGATCACTGCTTCCCGGGAGGTGATGTGAAGCCAGGTTTCCGGCTCCCTGAAGTTGCGCACATGGCCTCGCACGGTTGCCCTCGTCCCTTGGGCGAGGCTGACGTCGACTTTTTCGAAGCGGAGTTCATGGCGGTCGATTCTCAATCTTCCGTCAAGATCGTACAGGAAGGCCTGGTCTGAAGGAAAGATCAGCTCATCGGCGCGCACCTTCTGTCCCTGGACGTGGAGGGTCAGAACGGGGCTGGAAAAATCCTCCAGCGATGCCGCGACGATTTGCAGCGGTGATTGGCCGAGAAGACCGGTCACCTTATCCGTGGTGATCCCTTGCGGGGTGATCAAAAAACTTCCGTTGATGCCGTTGAGGTCGGCGAGCATCGGAATGATATGCAGGCCGGCTTCGGCAAGGCGCAGTTCACCGTTGAAATGGGGTGGTCCCTCCCTTGTACCGCTGAGGGAAGCCGTCAGAAAGGCTCGGCCGCGCAGTTTCCAGCGCTGCAGTTTGGGCAGAGTGCCGGCGAGTTTGTCAAGGGGCAGGGCGGGAACGTTAAAGCGGAGCCGGAAGTCCCGTGGGTCATTGATCTTGCCGTCGCCGCTGGCCTGGAGGGTCACCGCCCCGCAGATTACGGAGCCTTTTTCCAGAAGCCAGGCCTGCCGGTTCAGGTCAAAGGTGAGGGCCAGGGTCGCGGGGGTCTCCGCGGCAAGGATTCCCAGGTCGGAGAAGGGTTTGACCAGTCCGGCGAGATCGCCGTCCAGGTGGACTTTAAAAGATTCCCCGCTGCCGCCGCCTTGGGCGTGGAAAGGGAATGAGCCTTTCGCGGCTAGCCCTTTTCTTCTTTCGGCGGGGATGGCGGATAACAGGGGGGCGAGGGGAAGAGCTCCCCTTGCCTGCAGTTTCAGTGGCAGTCCCTTCCGGAAAAGATCGTCCAGGACGGCGGAGATTTCACCGGCGTCATTATCCAGCAAAAAACGTCCTTCCTCGAGGCGAAGGCGGTTTCCTTCCAAACGAAGTATCGCCGTCCCTTTTTCCAGCTTTCCCGCACCCGGCAGTTGGCCCTCGATTTCGCTGAATTGCAATTCGGCCCGGAGCGGGGAAAAGTCATGGAGGAGCGTTTGCAAGGCGGCGGCCGGGCCATCGAACTGGCAGGATTTCAGCTCCATCCTGCCGCGGATCGGCAAAGTTTTTGCCGCCGCTAGGGGAAGTTCGGCCAGTGTCAACGGGGGAGAGGCCAGATCCGCCTTCAGCCACAGCCCCTCCTGGCGTTTGGCCAGTTCCGCCGCACCGGTGAGAACAGGGCCCTCGAATTGCATTGAGAGATCGGCAAAGAGTTCCCTTTCGCTGGAGCTGGTCCACAGTGTCTGTAAGGTGGCAACTTTGATCGGAAGCGGGTTCGGTTCTAATATGGCGGAAGAAATGGCGGCATTTTCTCCTGTCAGTTTCAAACTGACTTCGACCCCGTCCACGGGTCTGCCGCGGGCCTTGAGGCTGAGATCGAGATTCCCGGTGGCGCGCCCGGGATCGCCTTGAGGAATCAGCCGTGTGAGAACAGAAGCGGGAAGGCGGCTGAGAAGAAAGCGTGCGGTCACCATTTCCTGGCGCCATGAGTCGTTGTCGGCCCACGAAACCTCCCCGGAAAAGGGAACCAGTGATTCCTCCCTGGAGATTTCACCGTCTATCATCAATATTCGCGGCTGGTCCCGCTTCATGACCAGGCGTCCGTTGACGTTAGGGAAGATCACGGGGGTGGGAAAACGGTTGTCGCCGCTGTGGACGAGAGTGACGTTTCCCTGGCGGAGACGGAGGATTTCCAGTCGGATGGCGCCAGTTGCGTTTTTCCCTTCCGGGTCGACCGATTTTTCCCCTTGGCCGAGGTTGGCCAGGTCGATTCGCAGTGACGGGGATTGCAGGGTGATTTTATTGAAAAGAAGCTGCCCCCGAAGCAACGGCAGGATCGCCGGTTGCAGGTGAAGATGAGGGACATGGATGGCGGCGACCAGGTCGCCGGGGGATTCGATGGCAATATCTTTGAAGTCCAGGGCCGGCATGGGAACAAAGCGGAGGCGGACCTCGTTTATGGTTACCGGGCGGCCCAGCGCCTTGCTCAGTTCTTCCTGAAAGTAAGGTTGCAGGTCGACGCGGGACACATAAATGAAGGCCGCCGCACCGGCGCCGAACGTCAGCAGCAGGAGAAAAAGCATCAAGCGGGTAAAGGAAAACCTTTTTTTCATGGGGTTGGTGGCCGTAATTTTTTATAGTGCGCGGGAAAGATTGTTTATTATAGCCTAAAGCAGGCGGTTCTCTCCCGGTTTGCCGTTTTCGGCAGTTTGTCAAAAAAGGTCCATCAAGGTTGGCGGGGAATCTGCCGGACTGACGCGGATGCGAATCAAACAGGTAGATATTATCGGCTTTAAATCCTTCGTTGACAAGGTCTCTCTCCCTTTCCAGGAGGGGGTCAATGTCGTCGTCGGGCCCAACGGTTGCGGCAAGAGCAACATTCTCGACGCCATCCGCTGGGCCATGGGGGAGCAGAGCGCCAAAAGCCTGCGTGGCTCCTCCATGGAGGATGTCATCTTCAAAGGGAGCGCGGCGCGCAAAGGACTGGGAATGGCCGAGGTTTCCCTGGTGTTTTCCGCCGAGGACGGGATTGCTCCGGAGCCCTACCGGGACTGCGGCGAGATCATGGTCACCCGCAGGCTGTTCCGGGACGGCGAAAGCGAATACTACATCAACAAGAGCCGTTGCCGCCGGACCGACATTCAGGAACTCTTTCTCGATACCGGGGTGGGCGCAAAATCCTACTCCATCATCGAACAGGGCAATATCGAAACGATCCTCAAGGACCGGCCCGAGGAGCGCCGAAACCTGATCGAGGACGCCGCCGGGGTGATGAAGTTCAAGGTGCGCAAGAAAGCGGCGCTGCGCAAGATCGAGGCCGCCCGTCTCAACCTCAGCCGACTGGAGGATGTCATCGCCGAGGTGCGGCGCCAGTCGTCCGTTCTCAAGCGCCAGGCCCAGAAAGCCGAACGCTTCCGGGAGTGTCGCCGGGAGTTGAAGGCGATCGAAATTGGTTTCGCCCAACGGCGCTTCCGGGGGCTCAAAGAGGAGGAGCGGGAGATTTTTGCCGCCGAACAACAGTATCTGGCGGCCCTGGAGCAACTGGAACGGCAGATCCGCTGTCGGGAAGAGGAGCTGGCGGCGCTGAAAAGCGGCCAGTCGGAAAGGGATAAGGAGATCCAGCAGGCACGCGGCGCCATGCTCCGACTTGTCGGCGATATCGACCGGGGGTGCCAGCGGCTCGATTTCAACCGGCGCGAAGTGGAGCGTCTGACTCACGACAGAGAGCGGACCGCCCGGGAGCGGGAGGAACTGGAGAAACGGCAGAAGGAACTCCATGACGAGCAGGCCTCCCTGGCTGCCGATCTGCAACTGCTTGACGAAGAGATCGATATCGGAGACAAGGAATTGCGATCCGTCGTCGATAAGCTCTCTTTCCTGCAGGAAGCGGAGCAGCGTCAATTCCGGTCGGTGGCGGCCATCAGGGAGAAGCTTTTTTCCTGCCTCAATGAGATTTCCCGTTTTGCCAATCAACGCGAGGAGGCCGAGCGGCGTCTGGAGATTCTGGAGGGACGTTTGCGGCGCAACCGGGAGGATGCTGTTCTGCAACTGGAAAAGGCCGAGGAACTGGAGCGCGAGGCCGATGCGGCGGCGGCATCCTTGGCGGCGGCCCAGTCCCGAAGGGAGGAACTGGCCCGGCAGGAAACCGCCCTCAGCGAGCGGCAGAAGGAAGTGAATCTGCTTTTTTCATCCAACCGAGAGGCGCTGACCGCCCTTCGTGAGGATTATGCGGCGTTTCGTTCCCGTCTGGAAGCCCTCCGGGAGATGGACGGTGGGACCAGGGAAGGGACGGAGGGAAATAAAAGCTTCCCGGCCGGAGTGGGGAAAAGGGTTGCCGACTGCCTGATGGTGCCCAAGGATGAGGAGCGCGTTTTCGAGTCCTTTTTGGGGGAACGGCTCCATGCTCTGGTCGTGGAAAAGGAGGCTTCCCCGGAGGAGGTTCTTGCCTGGAGCCGGAAACTTGGCGCCAGGAATCGCCTCTGTTTTTCTTTTGATGTCGCCTGTCGGCCCCACTCCTGGGAGGGTGGCGCTCCCTTGCGGGAGTTACTGGCTGCCGATGGGGACGACCGGCGGATGCTGGAAAACCTTGTGGAGGGGGCCTATCTGGTGGACAGTCTCGACCCCTTTCTGGGTGGCCGGATTCCGCCAGGAGTGACGCTGGTGAGCCGGGAGGGGGAGGTGCTTTCCTGGCGAGGGGAAATGGTCACAGGCACTTCTTCGGGCGGCGGAAACGGCGTGTTGACCCGGAAGAGGATGAGGCGCGAGTTGGAGGGTTCCCTGCGCGAGTGTGAGCTGGCCCGCACCCGCCTCGAGCAGCAGCGCCAGGTATTTGAAGAGGAGGCCGCGGCGCTGGAGAAAAGCCGCCGTGAACTGGCCGATTCTCTGAGCAGCGAACTGGATTCCGGAGGTCGCGCGGAGCGTCGCCTGGCCGATCTCGACAATGCCAGGAAACGGGTTCGCGACCGTCTGGAAGTGGTTGATCTCGAGCAGCAACAGCTGCGGGAAGAAAGTGAGCGGTTGCGGCAGGAATCGGTCCACAGCCTGCAGGAAGGCGTCTCTCGGGAGGGAGAAAAAAACAGTCTTCAGGCGGAGTTGCAGTCGGCGCAGGATGATTTTGAAGATTTTCGCCGCGAGGTGGAGCGCATTCGCGAGGCTGTCACCCAGAACAAAGTCCGCCAGGCCAGCCAGCAGGAGCGCCGGCGCTCCATGGTCAGACGTCTGGAAACCTGCTGTGAGACTCGGGACGATGTGGCGGGGCGTCTCCAGAACCTTGGGGAACGGTTGGCGGAAGGCGAAAAGGAAAGGAAACGGCTGGAGGCGGAGCGGGAGGCCCTAGAGTCCCGCGGCCGGGAACTGGCCCCTCTTCGCGAGGAGGAAGAAAGAAAGCTGGCCGCTCTGGAAGCCGCCGGCGCCGAAGACCACCGGATTCTGGGAGAGGTCGAGGAGAATCTCCGGTCCCTGCGTGCCTCGGTTGCCGGGGAACGAGAGGTAATCAATGGTCTGCGGCTGCGGCTGCAGGAGAAGTCCCTGGAGAAAGAGCATCTGCGACGGGCCACTTTGGACCGTTTTCGTTGTGACCTGGAGCATTCCCCGGCACATGAGGAGGATGATTGGGACGACGAAGGGCAGGAGGCGCGGCGCCTCGAACTGCAGCGTCAACTGGACAGCATCGGTGAGGTGAATCTGACGGCGCTGGAGGAATTTCAGGCGCTGGAGGAAAGACTCGTCTTCCTTGTCACTCAGCAGAAAGATCTCACTGCCTCGGTGTCCGACCTGGAGACCACCATCAACCGCATCAACAGCACCACCTGCCGGCGCTTTCGGGAAGCCTTCGACCAGATCAACACCCGCTTTCAGCAGGTTTTCCCCCGTCTTTTTTCGGGCGGCAAGGCGGAGTTGCGGCTGACCGACGAAGGGAATCTGCTGGAGACTGGAGTGGAGATTGCCGCCCAGCCGCCGGGGAAGCGCCTTCAGGAACTTGGCTTGCTGTCGGGGGGGGAGAAAGCGTTGACCGCCATCGCCTTGGTTTTTGCCACCTTCATGGTCCGACCATCGCCATTCTGCCTTCTCGATGAGGTCGATGCTCCCCTCGATGACGCCAACACTGACCGGTACAACGGCCTGATTCAGGAATTGGCAGAAAAATCCCAGTTTATTATCATTACCCATAACAAAAGGACGATGGGGATCGGCGATGCCCTGTACGGGATCACCATGGAAGAGCAGGGCGTTTCCAAGGTGGTTTCCGTGCGCATCAACGATTTCAGGTGAACTGATGCCTTTTAAAAAATTTCTCGTGCCCCTGACGGACCAGGTTTCCGGTGAGTGCGGAGCCCTGCTTGTGGATTCCGAAGGGGAGGTCGTCGATATGGCGGGGCGTATGGAGCCTTACCGGCTTAAGGTCATCGCCGCCCACGCCGTCATTCTCTGTCAGCATTTTCAGCGGCTGCTCGTTGGTCTGGAGGAGTCGGTTCTGCAGGAAATGAAGATCGGCAGCGAAGGTTTTCAGGTTCTGGTCTGCCCGGTCGATGAGGATTATTTCCTGGTCTTTTTGCATGCCGTGGATCTGAAAAACTCTGAACGGGGGCGGTTGGCGGCTGTTCGTTGCGCTCAGGCGCTGAAAAAGGAGCTCTACTGATGGACTGGTTGGCCCGTTATGATGAATTGATTGTTTTTTTGCTCGACCTGCTGGCGCTCGAAGAGGGGCGGCGTTCCCTCGTGACCCCTTATCTTTATTACGGTCTTCCCGTGTTGGCGGCGCTGATACTGGTGCTGCTGATCGTTGTTTCGGTTAAAATTACCGCCAGCAGGAAAGGAAGAGGGGCTCCGGAAGTTATTCTTCCCCATGAAGAGGAGCCTGTTCCGGAGGAGAAGGTCGTTCCTCCCGCGGCGGAAGCACCGCCCCCCTCGATGATCGACCGGATGCGGGCCGGTCTCGCTAAAACCCGCGGAAATTTTGTCAGCCGCCTCGATGATTTGTTGCGGGGGGGGGATGGAATTGACGATGACCTGTGGGAGGAACTGGAGGAAATTCTGATCGGTGCCGATATCGGCATGAAGACCTCTCTGGACCTGCGGCAGGCGCTGCAGAAGCGTTCTGCCCAAGGTGAAATCCGGGGGCCGGCGGCTCTGCGGCGTGTCCTGATGGAGGAAATTGAGACGCGGCTTCGATGTTGCGAGGTCCCTCTCGATCTGGGCGCCGCATCCCCCTTTGTGCTGATGGTGATCGGCGTCAACGGGGTCGGCAAAACCACCACCATCGGAAAGCTCGCCTGGCAACTGGCACACAACGAAGGGAAAAAGGTGCTGTTGGGAGCCTGCGACACCTTTCGGGCGGCGGCGGCGGAACAGCTGGGGATCTGGGCCGAGCGTGCCGGCGCCGGCATCGTCAGCCACGGCCCCGGGGCTGATCCGGCCGGGGTCGCCTTTGACACCGTCAAGGCGGCATTGGCCCGGCAGGCGGATGTGGTCATTCTCGATACGGCGGGGCGCCTTCATACCAAGGTCAATCTGATGGAGGAGGTCAAAAAAATCCGCCGGGTTGTAGATCGGGAAATTCCCGGCGCACCCCATGAAACGCTGCTGGTGCTGGATGCAACCCTCGGCCAGAACTCCCTGATTCAGGCCCGGCTTTTCAAAGAAGCGGTGGATGTCTCCGGTCTGGTTTTGACCAAACTTGATGGCACGGCGCGGGGAGGCATGATCATCGCGGTTGGTGGGGAACTGGGAATTCCGGTCCGCTATGTCGGTATCGGAGAGAAGGTCAATGACCTGCGTCCCTTCGATCCCCATTCTTTTGTGCAGGCTTTGTTTGAAAATCCGTGAAAGCGGTTGACTTTGTATCTTGGGAATTCTACTATTTTATCCATATTTATAATAAATTGGAGTCTTTGTCATGGACCTGAATGTTTTCGAGAAACTGGAAATGAAAATCGATCAACTTCTGGAGAAGAACGGGCTTTTGGAGGAAAAATGCCGCGAGCTTCTCAAGGAAAACAGCGCCCTGGCGGAGGAAAAGGCGCTGGTGTCCGCCGAGGTTGAAAGGATTCTGGGCAAACTGGCTAATCTGAATCGGGAATCGCCTTGAAAAATGTCGTTCATGTCACCATCCTCGGGCAGAAGTACGCCATAAAAAGCGATGTTTCCCCTGAAGAAGTGGAAAAAGTGGCCGCTTTTGTCAATGACAAGATAAGAGAGGTCGTCACCGCCACCGCCACGGTGGATTCCCTGCAGGCCATGGTGCTGGCTTTTCTCAATGTGGCCAGTGAATATCTGCAGCTGCGGGAGAATCAAAGGCGTAGCGAAGCGGAAATGGCGAGACTGCTGACGAGGATGGATGCCGTCGGCTGAATCTCCCCTGACAGGGGTTGATGACGCTATCCGGCGAGCGAATTGTTGTATCCTGAACCTAAATTTGTGCGCCTGACTGTCTGAACGGTAAGGATCGGCAGACCAGTGGAATGGCCAAAACGATGTGATTGCCCCGCCGCCATGGCGTCGCGGGGGAAAAAGACTTTTGCCTATATATGTCTTCCCATGGCTGCTTTCGAGCGGATTCAAATACAGCAACGGTATTTCCGGTTTGATTGTATCAAACCAGGGGTGGAAGATATAAGAAGCTGAAGATCAGCGGACCTCAAGTCCGACATCCGTTTCGCCGGGGATAACCCGTCCTTGTTGCCGGAATATCCCGCTCCCGCCGGTTGTTTCGTCCCTTCTCTTCAGAGGTCGGTCACCGCACCATGGCTGCCTCTGGCCGATGCCCAAAAAGTTGATCCGCAAAGAACTGCTGGCCCAGCGCCGCGCCCTATCCTCAGCGGAACGCCTGCTCTATGGTCAGGCGATCCAATGCCGTTTGTTCGAAACCGCCCTGTTCCGCGAAAGCCGGGTCATGGGGCTTTACAGCCCGGTGCGGAACGAGGTGCCGACAGGCGATATCTTCCGGGAGGCCTCGTCGCGGAGAAAGAGGGTCGCCTATCCCAGAGTGCGGGACGCATCTCTGGAATTTATCGAGGTATCGGCCCTTGACGATCTCGACAAGGGGGTTTTCGGCATCCTGGAACCGAAAAAGGGTTGCCGCGTCGCCATCGCCGAGTTCGATCTGTTGATCGTGCCGGGGGTTGCCTTCGACCTGGAAGGTGGGCGTCTGGGTTATGGGAAGGGTTTTTATGATCGGGTCCTCGGCGACGGATCCTTCCGCGGGCGACTGGTCGGTCTCTGTTACGAAATGCAGCTGCTGCCCCATCTCCCCCGGGAAAGTCACGATGTTCTCATGGATGTCATCGTAACCGAAAAACGCACAATATTTACTGAAGAGCCGGAAGCGGCACTTTGAGGAGGAAAGACCCTTGGAAATAGAATCTGTCATTGTCATTGTCTTATTGGCTCTGGCCGGAGGCGCAGCTTTGGGTTTTCTGCTGCGCCACAAATTGACCGAGTCCCGCATGGCCGATGCCAGGCTGGCAGCCGACCAGATTATCGAGGCGGCCAAAATGGAGGCCGAAACCATTCGCAAGGAGGCCAAGGTCCAGGCCAAGGATGCTGTTTTCCAGGCCAAGATGGATTGGGAAAACGAGGTCAAGGAGCAGCGGCGGGAAGTCCAGGCCATGGAAAAGCGCCTGCTTCAGAAAGAGGAGAACCTGGACCGCAAGTCGAATCAACTGGACGGCCGGGAATTAGAGCTCGGCAACAGGGAAAAATCGCTGGCCGAGAGAGAAGAACATGCCCTGGGCCGGGAAAAGGAGGTCGAGCAGGTCCTGCACCAACAGCGGCAGAGGCTGGAAACGATCTCCGGCATCAGCGCTGATGAAGCCAAAAGGCAGATCATGGACGAGATGGTCGGATCTGCCCGGCTCGACTGCGCCAAACGGATCAAACAGATGGAGGATGAGGCTCGGGAGACTGCCGACAAGAAGGCCAAGGAGATCATATCCCTGGCAATCCAGCGCTATGCCGGCGATTATGTGGCGGAAAGGACGGTCAGCGTGGTGCCGCTTCCCTCTGACGAGATGAAGGGGCGGATCATCGGCCGCGAGGGCCGCAACATCCGCGCCATCGAGGCGGCCACCGGCATCGATCTGATTATCGACGATACTCCCGAAGCGGTTATCCTCTCCGGATTCAATCCGGTGCGCCGGGAGGTGGCCAGGATGGCTTTGGAACGGCTGATCACGGACGGCAGAATCCATCCGGCGCGCATCGAAGAGATGGTGAAGAAAGCGGCGGAGGAGGTGGACAAGTCGATCCGGGAGGCCGGGGAGCAGGCCACCTTCGATGTCGGCGTTCACAACGCCCATCCAGATATCATCAAGCTGATCGGCCGTCTCAAGTATCGTACGTCCTTCGGCCAGAACGCCCTGCAGCATTCCATTGAAGTGGCCTTCCTCTGCGGCATTATGGCCGCCGAACTGGGCCTCAATGTCAAACAGGCCAAATGGGCCGGTCTGCTCCATGACCTGGGCAAGGCCGTTGACCATGAAGTTGAAGGCTCCCATGCTGTTATCGGTGCCGATCTCCTCAAAAAATATGGGGAAAATCCCGCCATTATCCACGCCGTGGCCGCTCACCACGAAGATGAGCCGCCGCAGACGATTCTGGCGATCCTGGTTCAGGCGGCCGACGCCCTCTCCGGGGCCCGGCCGGGCGCCCGGCGGGAAATGCTGGAAACCTATGTCAAGCGGCTCGAAGATCTGGAGCGTATTGGCACCTCCTTCCCCGAAGTCAGCAGCTGTTTCGCCATCCAGGCCGGCCGCGAGATCCGCGTCATGGTCAACAGCGAGGATGTTTCCGATACCCAGGCCCAGGTGGTGGCGAGAGAGATTGCCCGCAAGATCGAGAAGGAAATGACCTATCCCGGACAGATCAAGGTCAATGTGATCCGTGAAACCCGGGCTGTGGATTACGCCCGATGACGGCCAAGTGCTTCAATATCCTGCTGTTGGGGGACATCATCGGGCGGGTCGGCCGTATGGCGTTGCGGAACTGTCTGGATGGGCTCATCCAGCGTCATCAGGCGGCGTTTGTGGTAGCCAACGGCGAGAATGCCGCCGCCGGCATGGGAATCACGGCGGAAATTGCCGTCGATATGTTCAACGCCGGGGTCGACGTCATCACCACCGGCAATCACATCTGGTGCAAACGGGAAATCATATCCTTTCTGGAGGATGAACCCCGGCTGCTGCGTCCCGCCAATTACCCCGGTCAGGTGCCGGGACGAGGCTCTGGTCTGTTCACCGCCGCCAACGGTTGCAAGGTGGGCGTGATCAATCTGGAAGGGAGGGTCTTCATGAACAATCTGGATTGCCCCTTCCTGGCCGCGGACCGGGAGGTAGCCGCGCTGGCCCGGGAAACCCCGCTGATTATCATCGATTTTCACGCCGAGACGACCAGTGAAAAGGGTGCCCTGGGGTATTATCTGGATGGGCGGGTTTCGGTCCTGGCCGGAACTCACACCCATGTGCAGACCGCCGATGCAAGGGTCCTGCCGGGGGGCACCGCTTATATCACCGATCTGGGGATGACGGGCAGCCTGGATGGCGTCATTGGCTTTCGCAAGGAGCAGGCCATTCAGCGCTTTCTCACCCAGCGGCCGGTCCGGCTGGAGCCGGCCCGAAGAATGCCGGTGGTGAATGGGTTGGTGGCGACAGTCGATCCCGTCAGCGGACGCGCCCTGAAGGTGGAACGGATTTTTGAGAGGGTGGCCGGTGATGCGGCCGATGACGGAGAACAATGATGACTGAGACAAAAATGAAGCCCCTTGCTGAGCAAATGGAAATCATTCGCCGCGGTGCCGTGGAGATTCTGGTGGAGTCGGAACTGGAGGAGCGGCTGGCCCAGGCCATTGCTTCGGGACGGCCGTTAAGGGTCAAGACCGGCTTTGACCCCACCGCTCCCGATCTGCATCTGGGACACACCGTTCTGATCCAGAAAATGAAACAGTTTCAGGACCTGGGTCACCAGGTCCTGTTTCTGATCGGCGATTTTACCGGCATGATCGGCGATCCCACGGGTAAAAACGAAACCCGCAAGGCGCTGACCCGAGAACAGGTGGCGATCAACGCGGCGACCTACAGGGATCAGATCTTCAAGATTCTCGACCCCCGGCGAACCCAGATTGTTTTCAACAGTTCCTGGATGGAGAAGATGAACGCCGCCGATCTCATCGGCCTGGCCGCCCAATATACCGTGGCCCGGATGCTGGAACGTGATGACTTTCACAAACGGTTCAGCATGCAGCAGCCGATCTCCATCCACGAATTTCTTTATCCGCTGGTCCAGGGGTATGATTCTGTGGCGCTGGAAGCCGATGTGGAGTTGGGGGGGACCGATCAGAAGTTCAACCTTCTGGTGGGACGCGAGCTGCAGAAAGGTTACGGACAAAAACCCCAGTCCATTCTGACCATGCCGTTGCTGGAGGGCCTTGACGGTGTCAACAAGATGAGCAAATCGCTTCAAAATTACATCGGCATTACCGAACCTCCAAAGGAAATCTACGGCAAGGTGATGAGTATTTCCGACATCCTGATGCTCCGCTACTATGAACTTCTGTCGGATGTCGGAGTGGTTGAGTTGCAAAAGATCCGGGCCGGTGTCGAAGGTGATCCGTTGGGGCGGCATCCGATGGAGAGCAAAAAGGCATTGGCCAGAGAGATGGTGGCCCGTTTTCATGGCAAGGAGGCGGCCACTGAGGCCGAGGCGGATTTTATCCTCCAGTTCAAGAAAAAGGAGATCCCTGAGGACATACCTGAAGTTGCTTCACCGGCAACGGATGCCGTCTGGATTTGCCGCCTGCTGACAGAAATCGGTTTAACCCGATCCAACGGAGAAGCGAGGCGATTGGTTCAGCAGGGAGGAGTCAAAATCGATGGCTGCCGGGTGGAAAGCGACGAACATACGGTTGAGCCTCGAGGCTCGGTAGTGATCCAGGCGGGAAAACGAAAATTTGTCAGAGTGGTCTTTGCTTCCTGAAAAAAAGAAAAACGTTGCCGGAACAGGGGCTTGCCGGGGTTCTGGCAACCGCGGACAAGCAAGGGAAATGATTCAGGAAAAAAAGTTTGAAATAATGTGTTGACAACTTTCACCAGATTTTGTAAAACGTCCCTCGCCTCAAGGGGCAGCGGAAAAAAAAGTTCGCAGAAACAAAAAAAAGATTGACTCCGAGCTAGAATTAAAGTACAAAGTGAGTCTGTTCTTTAAAACGCTTGATCTTTGAAAACTAAACAGCAAGAAAAAACATGCTTGCGGTCCATGAGTCAATATAAGCAAATCTTCAGTATAAAGATATTCAACTGGAGAGTTTGATCCTGGCTCAGAACGAACGCTGGCGGCGTGCCTAACACATGCAAGTCGTACGCGAAAGGGGCTTCGGCCCTGAGTAAAGTGGCGCACGGGTGAGTAACACGTGGATAATCTGCCCGACGATCGGGGATAACATTCCGAAAGGAATGCTAATACCGGATAAGCCCACGTATCCTTAGGGATATGCGGGAAAAGGTGGGGACCTTCGGGCCTACCGTCATCGGATGAGTCCGCGTCCCATTAGCTAGTTGGTGGGGTAATGGCCTACCAAGGCGACGATGGGTAGCTGGTCTGAGAGGATGATCAGCCACACTGGAACTGAGACACGGTCCAGACTCCTACGGGAGGCAGCAGTGGGGAATTTTGCGCAATGGGCGAGAGCCTGACGCAGCAACGCCGCGTGAGTGATGAAGGCCTTCGGGTCGTAAAGCTCTGTCAGAGGGAAAGAACAACTTGGCGGTTAATACCCGCCAGGCCTGACGGTACCCTCAAAGGAAGCACCGGCTAACTCCGTGCCAGCAGCCGCGGTAATACGGAGGGTGCGAGCGTTGTTCGGAATTATTGGGCGTAAAGCGCGTGTAGGCGGTTGTTTAAGTCTGATGTGAAAGCCCCGGGCTTAACTTGGGAAGTGCATTGGAAACTGGGCAACTAGAGTACGGGAGAGGGTAGTGGAATTCCGAGTGTAGGGGTGAAATCCGTAGATATTCGGAGGAACACCGGTGGCGAAGGCGGCTACCTGGACCGATACTGACGCTGAGACGCGAAAGCGTGGGGAGCAAACAGGATTAGATACCCTGGTAGTCCACGCTGTAAACGATGGGCACTAGGTGTAGGAGGTATCGACCCCTTCTGTGCCGCAGCT
>JAAZDE010000094.1 GCA_012512925.1 Desulfuromonadaceae bacterium | reverse complement strand
GAGACTCCACAAACCCGAAAAACGGGGATGGGGAGTGATCTCCACCATGGCATCCTTCATATCCAGAACTCCGGAAACCGGCCCCTCAAAGGTAATGGGTGTCATGTTGATCCGGACCTTTTCCCCCTCCAGAGCCGCCTGAACCACGAAGGGGTCATCCCCCGTCCAGGCCAGTCCGGCCTTCTCCCAATGGGGGTTGTGGAGAACGAACCGGCCATCCCCTGCCCGCACCCGGAAAGGGGCAAGACCGACATCGAAGGAAGCCTCGAATCCCGCCCTGCCGGAAGGAAGGAGATCACAGGGAAAATCGAGAAGAGCCGCCAGATGGCGAAGAGGCAAACGAGCCGCCCCTACCCTCCCCGACACACTCTTCTCCGCCAGATCGACAGCCGCGGCCAGACGGACAGGGTCCCCGAAGGGGGAAAGGACCATGGTCCCATCGATCCTTTCCTGGGTGGGCATTCGCGCCTGAAGCTCGACGGGAAGGCGAAAAACCGAGGCCTTGTCAACGAAGATGACTTCGGAGGCACTCAACGTTACACCCTTTACGTGCAGGGGAAGCTGGAAGTCGGAATTCTCTCCGGCGAGGCCGTTGCTCGAAGCGGCGCCAAAAGGCAGCCCTTGAGCCTGCCACCCCGCCTCGCTTCGAAACAGGGTCAGGGAAAGCCCGCCGACATGGACATTTTCCACGGTTTTGTTCAGCAGCCCCGAAGGAGTATAGGAAATCTGCACCGAGGCACAGCGCAAAACCGGCCGATCCGAATCCTCGCCAAGAACCACCTGCCCAAGATCGGCACCGGACAAGCCGACACGGCGCACCTCGCAGTGTAATCCCGGAAAACCGCTTTCCGCCGCCCAGGCCGGCAGACGCTTTTCCAGATACCGGGGGAGCACAACATCCATAACCATCAACAGGGCCACCCCGAGGAAGGTCAGGATAAGAACTGAACGGCGCAGGAAAATCATCATGGCAGGATTGGACCAAGCACGACGGCTCCTCTCGGTGGCAAAACCGATACGCTTTTAGTGGGGATATCGCCGGTTATTGGCTCTTTCCTCCCCCCATCAGGCCACGGATCGCCCCAGGAATGTCCGCCGGCAGGAGGATGGTTTTGGCGTTCTGGGAAGTGGCGAGATGCTTCATCGCCTCGACATACTTTTCGCCGAGCAAAAACATCATCGGCAGCTCGTTTTCACCGATGGCGGCGGTCACCTTCTCGATGGCCTGCTGGCTGGCCTCGGCCAGCACCACCTTGGCTTCGGCATCCCGGCGGGAGGCCTCCAGACGTCCGTCCGCCTCGAGAATGGCCGCCGCCTTCTCCCCTTCGGCGCGGGTCACCGTGGCACGCCGCGCCCGCTCCGCCGCCGCCTGCTCCTCCATGGCCCGCTGCATCGTGGCGGAAGGATTGATATCCTGGATCTCCACGGTTTTCATGGTGATCCCCCAGTCGGCGATGTCGTCCGAAATCGCTTCCTTGAGCTTGGCTTTGATCCGATCGCGGGAGGAGAGGGCATCGTCGAGATCCAACTCGCCGACAATGGAGCGGAGCGAGGTCTGGACCAGATTCTGGATGGCCAGGAAGTAATTTTCAACACCGTAAACCGCCTTCTCCGGCGAGACGATATTGATGTAGGCCACAGCATTGACGATAATCACCGCATTGTCACGGGTGATGACATCCTGGGAGGGAATATCGAGGACGATATCCTTGGTCGTCACCTTGTACGCCACCGTATCGATGTAGGGGATGATGATGTTGAGCCCGGGGCCGAGGGTGGAGTGATATTTCCCGAGTCTCTGGACCACGTACTTGAAGCCCTGGGGGACGATGCGCACCCCCATGGCGATGGTAAGGAACACCAGAAAGACAAACACCCCGACCACGATCAGACCACCCATAGCGACACACCTCCTCGAAGATTATTTACCCTGACCGATCTTGTCGACGATCAGGTCATTGCCAGAAATATCCCGCACCCGCACCCGCTCTCCCACCGACACCAGCTCGCCACAGATGAAAGACCACTCGTCGGAACCGAGGATGGGGATGGTAAACCGCAAGATGCCGCGCCGGCCGTTTTCCGGCGCTTTCACCACCATGCCGCACTCGCCGACGATCGCCTCGCGGGAGATGCCGGCCTTGGTGCGGTCGGTCATCAGCGGCTTGACAAATCGGAACCATAAAAAAGCGAAAACACTGGAAGCGGCAACCCAGACCAGGAGCTGCCAGCTCAGGGACAGGTCCGGCGCCAGCCAGAGAACGGCGGCGGCCACGATCCCCCCCAATCCGAACCAGAAGATGGTGAAACTGGGGATGAAAATCTCGGCGATCATCAGGATCATGCCCAGTACAAGCCAATGCCAGTAGAGAACCCTCCATTCCATCGGGTGCTTCCTTTACTTTCAAAATAACGGTTAACACCAGGGCAACCCGGCGGTAAATTTTATCCTGCCGCGATTTTCCCGACAAATCAACTGTCGAAGGCCCCTTCCCAGATTCCCCTGAAAAACTGGCGGGCGTTGCCGCCGAGGACCCGGCTGTCGTAGCCCCCCTCCTGGATCACGATGATCGGCAGGCCCATTCGTGACAGCAGGCGCCCGTTTTCGAAAAAATCCTGCTTTTTCAGACTCCAGGTGCCGGTGGGATCGCCGTTGGCGGTATCGAGACCGAGAGCCACCACCAGAAACGAGGGCCTGAAACGGCGGATGCGTTTCAGCGCTTTATCCAGCGCCACTCGGTATCCGGCGCCGTCGAGATGCTCGGGGAGGGGAATGTTGAGATTGAAATTATCTCCCTCCCCCTCTCCCGTCTCGTCCTCGAAACCGCTGAAATAGGGATAGGCGAAGCGGGGATGCCCGTGAAGGGAAACGGTCAGCACATCCCGCCGCCGGTAAAAGATATCCTGGGTTCCGTTGCCATGGTGGTAGTCGATATCGAGCACCGCCACTTTGCCGTATTCGGAAAGTTCTTCGGCAGCCAGCGCGGCATTGTTGAAATAGCAGAAGCCGCCGAAGGAACGGCGCTCGGCATGGTGGCCCGGCGGACGCACCAGGGCATAGGCGAGGCGCTGTCCCTCCAGAATGCGGCGGGCTGCGGTCAGGGCGCAGTCGGCGGCGCGTTTGGCGGCGAGATAGGCGTTATGAGTCAGGGGGGTGAAGGTATCGATGCAGTAATAGCCGGCCTTGACCGCCTTGTCCTTGGGGGGGCGGGCGACGTTGCGAATGGGGAAAACATAAGGGTAAAGGGCCTTCTCCTCGGGGAGGCCGGCACACACGGTTTTCAGGTAGTCGACGAAATCGATGGCATGGATCCTCTTCAGATGACGTTCGGCGAAGCGCCGCACCGGCACGCGATAAAAGAGGCCGGTGGGTTCGATCTCGCGCAGGATGGAGCGGATCCGCACCGGGGACTCGACATAGCCCCGTTCCCGGACATGGTGGATGTCATGCTGGTCGTTGACCACCAGAGCGATCTGCCGCTCGACGGGATGCCGGCCGGGGGGAACCGGCGGCGCCGCCTCCTTTTCCAGGTAGCGGAACTCGCGGAGCCGGACCGGGTCGTCGCAAAAGGAATCGACCACCAGATCGATGTAGGACTTGGGACAGAGATGGCTGTACTTGCGCTCCAGAATCGCCCGGACGATGCGGCGAACGCGGGCCGCCGGCAGTTCCGCTGTCTCGCCCAGGCCGTCGAAGACCAGATAGGGCGGATTGTCTCCACCCTCTGTGACCGGGGTTTCGTAGGCGGTCCCGACTACCGGACGGGCGCCGTACTGCTCGTAGAATTTCAGGCGAGCCTTGTTCTGGGCCAGTACTTTCGGGTCGCGGCAAAGAGCCGGGTCGTCCGGCAGGCATTCCATGAAAATGCCGATCACCCCCAGGGAACGGGCTTCACTGCGCACCCGTTCGTAGAGGGCGCTGCCGATGCCGCGGCCGGTCATCTTCTCCGCCGCGGAGATGTATTCGAGGTAGCAGAACTTCAGGTCCGGGGCATGAAGCAGCAGGGCGAAGCCCTGAACATCCCCCCGTTCCCCCTCGGCCACCGACAGGATGGAGCGGAAATGGTACTTGAGGGGGTTGGTCAGCTGTTCGGGAAGCTTGCGGATATCCTTGCGGTCCAGGGCCGCAAACTGGGCCCGGAGAATCCGCTGAACCTGGGTGATCGCCTGCCGGTTGACCGGCAGAACGGTATCGTAAATGCGGCGGATGCGGAACATCGGATCATCTCTTCGGAAAGGTGGTCAATTGGAAACCGGGGCGCGAACCGAATCCGTGTTTCCTGAAACTGATGTTCCCCAGGGCATGGGGAAATTTTTCGGCAGAATGTCGCGGGAAAGGATATCTGCCTTGATCCGCTCGGTGATGTCACTGGCGATAAGTCGCTCAAAACGGACATCCATGACATAGGCCTTGACCTTGAAATGGCTGAGGAAACAATAATCGAAGCGGTCCTCCACCAGCACCACGACCGGCTTCTTGCGATAGACATAGGGGGAACAGAGGGCCGCTTCCTCCATCAGTTCCTTGATCTCGCCAACATCGATATGGGCAGGCAGGGAAAACTCGATCACTACCTGTTCCGTCAGCTCACCGGAATTGCTGTTGGAAACGGGGGTGTTGAGTAAAAGGCCGTTGGGGATGGAGATGATGCTGTCGTCGAAGGTATGAATCCGGCTGGTGGCCAGACCGATCTGGACCACCTCGCCATAAAAGGAGTTCACCCGGATCATGTCGCCGACCCGAAAGGGGCGGTCGATCAGGACCATCACCCCGGCCAGAACATTCTTGACCAGTTCCTGCGACCCCAGACCGAAGGCGACGCCCACAGTCGCCGAGAGAGCCACCAGGGTGTTCATTTCCGGCCGGATCACCATGGTCACGATCAAGAGAATGATGCCGAACCAGACCAGCAGGCGCAAGATCGGAAAGGTACTGGAAATCTGCACACGGTGCCGGGGAAATCTGACGGCCAGGAAATCGAAAAGCCGATGGAGGCCGAACACGAACAGGCTGGTGATCAAAACGACCAGCGCGGTTTCGATAATGATCTCAAGATTCAGGATGGCCATCAGCGAATTGAGGATATCTTCTGTCATGCCGCCCCTCCCCTGTGTCGCGCACCGATCGTGGTTAAATTCCCCAGGTTGACACGGCAACCTGGGGCCATGGCGCCGATGGGACCAGGTCAGTAGAGAAGATTGATCTGTTCCAGCGCCGTTTTGACCGAGTGATGGATGATCGGTGACAGATCGTAGACCTTTTCGCCACCATCATCGATATTCGAATCCGCCACTACCAGCTTCATCTGCTCCAGATACTCGAAAACAATTCGACTCTGAAGTAAATCGGTCCGGAAGATCCGCTGGTGCTCAGCGACGGAAAGCACCCCGTGGCCGGCCAGTTCGGCGAGTGCCAGAAGGTGCATTTTATCCATTTCCTTGACAAAGGCCAAATCGAGATGATCGGGAGGATAGAGCAGAAGGGATTGGGTTTTCATCTCGTAGCGGCAGCAGAGCAGGATAAAATAAAGGGCGGAAAAAAAGTTGCTGCCGCTGTTGGCCAGAATTCCGCGGTAAAAAGCGCTTTCTTTTTCATCCTGTTCATCGCTGCCGGTTTGCCGCTGCTTTTCATACTCCTCACGACTGCGATAGAAAAAAAACCCGAGACCGCATTTTTCCAGCCTCAGTTTCAGAACCTTGCGCAGATCATCTTCCGACAACAGCTCCAGATTCATGATATGAGAGAAAAAGCGTGAAATCTTGGCGTGCCGATCCATATTGACCCACGGCAGAAGGCGGCAGGTATGCAGCCAAAAATGCCTCTTGCGGGTGCAGAGAACTATATACATAAAGGATTCTAACGCCTTGCGGCCGCCGATGACGCGCAGAAGAAGGTTATGGATCCCCTCGACTACGATTATTCGGGGAGAGGCTTGCAACAGCCATTCCACCACCTTATCGACCGTGTCGGCGGCAGGATCTATCCCGAAAAGACGATTGTAAAAGTCCAGAACCTCTCCTTCCCGGTGAAGCCTCCTGCCGATTTCACAGCGCCGGATATTCCAATCTTGTGACCGTCTGTTCAGAAAGCAATTGATAAAACTGGTTTTCCCGCAACCTTGAGTGCCGACGACAACAACACTGGCCGGCTGGCCGTTCTGCCAACCGCTGAAAGCCGCCTCCAGATCTTCCAGTTCCCCTTCCCTGCCCACCAGAAGAGCCTCATCCCGAAGGGGCCGCGGCAAAAAATAGCCGGCGCACCCTTGGGGCAGACTGTCGGATTGCTCGAGAATCTGCTCGATCGATGGCAACGCGCTGAGTTCCAGAGCGCTTTTAGAGGTGATCACCGCAGGACGCTGACGCCGAAAAAAACTCTGAAAACCAAACTTCCCCGAAAATGGATTCCACATGGCTGTTGTCCTCGGGTGGGTCGGTACTACCCCATGGAGCATGGGTGAAAGGGTGAAAAATCCGACGGATCAGGCCCGGATTGCCAATTAATGGGCATCTGACCGCTTCTATTGTAAACCAAGTTGCGCCGATGTGCTCCATCATATCAGAGGAATGGGCTCCGTCGAGAGAATTGGAGGGAAAGGAAACGAAAGGGAGAGGGTGGAGGGCCTAAAGGCGCCATGGACCCGGGCGAAGAAAACGATCCGGTCCATGACGCCAAAGGAATGATTGCGGAAGGGATGGGGCCTATCTCCGGCCGATCCCCTGATACTCGAAACCGGCCGCCTTGACCGCCTCCGGATCGTACTGGTTGCGACCATCAAAGATGACAGGTTGTTTCATGAGCCGCTTCATGGCCTCGAAATCGGGAATGCGGAACGGTTTCCATTCGGTGACCAGGGCCATGGCGTCGGCGTTTTTCAGCGCCTCGTACTGATGAACCGTCAATATGAGCCGCCCCTTGTCGAACCACTCCGCGGGCCATTCCCGGCGCACGTTGTCCATCGCCACCGGATCGTAGGCGCGCACCGTGGCTCCGGCCCCGATCAGGGATTCGGTCAGAACCCTCGAGCTGGCTTCACGCAGATCGTCGGTCCCCGGCTTGAAGGACAAACCCCAGACCGCTATGGTATGGCCGCTGAGATCAGCGCCGAAACGGCTGGTGATCTTTTTGAACAGAAGCCGACGCTGCAGTTCGTTGCGGTCCTCCACCGCCTGCAACACCTTTGAATCGAAGCCGATCTCACGGGCCATCCCCAGCAGGGCCTTGACATCTTTGGGGAAGCAGCTGCCGCCGTAGCCACAGCCGGGATAGATGAAGGAATACCCGATGCGGCTGTCAGAACCAGTCCCCAGGCGGACATTCTCCACATCAACCCCGAGCAGATCGCACAGGTTGGAGATCTCGTTCATGAAAGAGATCTTGGTGGCGAGCATGGCGTTGGCGGTGTACTTGGTCATTTCGGCATCACGGATACCCATGAAGATGGTCCGCTGGTGGTTGCGGTTGAAAGGAG
>JAAZDE010000093.1 GCA_012512925.1 Desulfuromonadaceae bacterium | reverse complement strand
GTTTACCCTTGGGCATGAACTGGCGCACGTGGCTCTTCACTTCCATGATGAGTATCCGGATTTCTTCGATAATCTGGACCATGGAAAAGCTGACGCCCTGGAGGAAGCCGCTGATCTCTGGCGAGGGTTGCGGTGGCCACGATATAAGCTGGACACGCCGCTGACTTTTTAAAAAAGTCGACGCTGGGGGAAATTCGAGCTTTTGCTGCTGCTCATCGTATCGGCCCGCTAACCTCGGCCGGCCGGTTCGAAAAGAACCGGGGAACTTCAAGGGCTTGTGAGGTTCGTGCCGCAGTGTTAAGTAAAGCACTCTGGGGGGTGGGATTGATTACCTTGTTGGTCCGGGAAGCGGGGGTCAGCCATCAAGAACGGAAACCTTCTCTTGTCATGGTAGCCCTGAGGTCAAATGGGTTCTTCTTTAAAACCTGAAAAAGAGAATCCTTAATTCGCATGAATGGTCACGGCGATATCCGCCGGTTTGCCGAAGTAGATCCAGGAGGTGACGACCAGGTCGATGCCGGTTCGGGCGTAATTTTCGACATTGTCAGTGTTGACGCCGCCGGCGGCGGCGATGACGATGGCGGGGTGTCTTTCCCGGATGCGGGGGACCCATTCCTTCAGTTCTTCGGGACTGTTCTTGTCGAACTGCAGGACATGGGCTCCGGCCTGGGCGAAATGGAGAGCGTCATCGATGTTCTTGACCTCGACGCAGATCTTCTTTTCCGGCAGTTTTCGGCGCGCCGCGGTGACGGCGGCAAAAAGTTGGGAGGGGGAGGAGAAAAAGTTGTGGTGGTTGTCGAAGAGCAGAAAGGTTTCCGACAGCCCCAAACGGTGAATAATCCCCCCTCCAGCCAGAACGGCTTTGGCCGAGAGGGATTTGGTGCCCGGAAAGTTCTTGCGGGTGGCGGCGATCTGCAGGTGGGGATTGACAGCGCGCCCTTTGACAACCATGTCCTGGGTGCGTGTGGCGATCCCGGAACAGTATTCCAGCAGATTCTGGGCCACCTTCCAGCCGCAGTGGAGAAGACCGGCCGGGCCGCGGGCCTGCAAAACCAGCGTTTTCGGTAAAAGAACATCGCCGGAGCGATGGCAAACATCCATCTCCAAACCGAGTCTCCGCAAAACGGCGGCGGCCTCCTCGACACCTGCCACAACCGAATCGTTTCGGGTTACGAACGCCATGATTCCCGGTCTGTCGGCAATCCCCATGGTCATCGTGGTCAAGTCGCCGTGGGGAACGTCTTCATGCAACAGCGCTTCAACCTGAACGTCATTGATCATAAACGGCCCTTTCGGCATTGGTCTTCGTTTCTATCCCATAGCCCCAAACAGGCCCGGAACTCATTTCAGTTTCAGCAGTACCTTGCGGCCAAATTTCTGGATGATGGGGGTGCCGGTACCGTGGCGGACAGCGCGAAAAGTCTCTCCCTTGTCCACCGGCACCATCCCGGCCAGGAAGTGGACAGGCAGACCACGAAAGGCTTCCCGGATCATCGGCGTGCCGGGACCGACGAGAACCGTACGGACTTTTTCGCCGACCTGAGACAGGATTTCCTCCGTCGTGTTGTTGAGCAGGGTGGTAGAGGTCATGATCACGACATCGGCCCAGCGGTTCAACTTTTCATAAAAACCTTCCTTGGCACCGATTCCTTTGCCGATATCATGCACTTCAACCTGCGCGCCGCGACTTTCAAAAAGACGGATCAGGGGTTTGAAGAGACCGACCATGGCAACATGGGTTCCCTTGCCGATACCCACTTCTTCCACCAGACAGTTATTGTCCCGCTCTTCCGGCAGGTCGCTGGCAAAGGAGAAATTGAGAGCGTTGACGGTGGCCAGGGCCATGGCCCGCTGCAGGGGAATGTCGCTGAAAATCTTTTCGAGAAGGCAGACGGCGGGCTTACCTTCGGGATTTTCATATCCCTCGTGCATCATGCAGCCGGTTTTAGCATCGAAATAGGTGTAAGCGATGCCGACACCGCCGTCGGAGGTGGACACCGCCGTATAACCGAGTCCCATACAGAGCTGCTCCACAACAGTCCCTTGGGCCCTGTCCCTGAACAAATCAAAAATCTGTTGGTTAAGTTTCATTTCCGGCTTCCCGCGGAGAGGTGGGGAGAAATAAAGCGGCGGGGCTCTCCCGATCGGGGAACCCCGCCGCCATCAGATGACGCATTTAGACAGAGATCTTTTCAATTCTGCAGGAGCAGGCCTTATATTCGGCCGTCTTGGTCTGCGGATCATAGACGTTGTTGGTCAGCCAGTTGGCATTGGCCTCCCGGAAGTGGAAGGCCATCCACACGAGACCGGGAGGAACCTGCTTGGTGACCCTGGCCTTGACCCGGATCGAGCCGCGGCGCGAGCTGACCTGGATGTATTCACCGTCGGCGATGCCCAGCCGGGCAGCGTCTTCCGGGGAGATGTCGGCGGTCTCTTCGGCCAGCATCTTGTTGAGGCCGGCGCGGCCCGTCTGGGTCCGGGAGTGATAATGGTACAGGCGCCGTCCGGTGGAGAGCACAAACGGGTATTCCTCGTCTTCCACCTCGGCCGGCGGCGTCCAGTCGATGGCCTGCAAAAGCCCCTTGCCGCGGGTGAACTTGCCTTCCTTATGAAGGAAGCTGGTTCCGGGATGCGCCTCGGTGGGACAGGGCCACTGCAGGCCGTCCTGCTCGATGCGGTAATACTTGATCCCGGTGTAGGCGGCCGCCAGAGGGGAGACCTCGTTATCCCAGATCTCCTGGCCGCTGTTGGACGACCATTCCTGCCCCAGGCGTTTGGCGATCTCTTTGAAGATCCACCAGTTGGGCTTGGCCTGGCCGGGCGGTTCCTTGATCTTGCGCACTCGGCTGACGCGCCTCTCGCTGCAGGCAAAGGTGCCGTCGTCCTCGCTCCAGGCCGCGGCGGGGAAGATAACATGGGCGAAGCGGGTGGTCTCGGTCATGAAGATGTCGTTGCAGACCAGAAATTCCGCCGAGGAGAGCTCATGCTCGACGTTGGCGATGTTGGGGTCGGTGTTGGCCAGGTTCTCGCCGAAGATGTAAAACGCTCTGACCTTCTTGGAAGGCAAGGCAGCCATCATGTCGGGGATCATCAGTCCCGGCTTGTCGGGGAGTTGGGGAACGTTCCACGCCTTCTGGAACTTCTCCCGCGCCGCGGGATCGGTGACCGCCTGATAGCCGTGGAAGACGTTGGGCAGCGCGCCCATGTCGCAGGCACCCTGGACGTTGTTCTGGCCCCTGAGCGGGTTGAGGCCGGCGTTTTCCTTGCCGAGGTTGCCCAGCAGCATCTGCAGATTGGCCGTCGACATGACATTGTTCTTACCGCAGGTGTGCTCGGTGATCCCCAGGGTGTAGCAGAGCGCTCCGGGCCGGATGCCGGCCAGGGTGCGGGCGATCTCGCGGATCTGGTCGGCCGGGACGCGGGAGATTTCGGCGGCCCGCTCCGGGGAATATTCCAGAACCTTGGCCTTTAAAGCCTCGAAATTCTCGCAGTTGGACTCGACAAATTCCTTGTCGTAGAGATCCTCGGTGATGAGGACGTTCATGAGGCCGTTGAGGAAGGCGACGTCGGAGCCGACCTTGATCTGGGCGAAGATCTTGGCCTTGTCGGCCAGTTCGGTCTTGCGGGGGTCGGCCACGATCAGCATGGCCCCCTTCTGAACGGCCCGCTTCACATAATAGGAGGCGACCGGATGGGCCTCGGTCATGTTGGTGCCGATGCAGAAAAGCAG
>JAAZDE010000092.1 GCA_012512925.1 Desulfuromonadaceae bacterium | reverse complement strand
TTTTAGATAGGCTCGGTATAAAATTTGACAATATAAGAAAACGATAATCATAAGTTACGCGAACAGTAATTGGTTCAAAAGACTTTTGTTCGCTGTATGTAACTGTAGTTTCCAGGGTGTTATCTGATCCAAAAGAAATAAGAAAGTTATTGCAATAATTATTGACAACAGCTTTAATTTGTTCAACTGTCAAATAATTTTCACGAGCTACAATTCCCGCTCTTGCCCCTTCGCGGCTGGCATTTGTAATTACCTGTTTGTTGTACATAAGCAGGCCAAATTCAATACCGCCAAAAACTATCATTAACAGCGGTATCAGAACAATGGCAAATTCCACAGCCGCAGCGCCTTTTTCGTTTAACAAAAATAATTTTTTTTTCATGGGGTGCCTCAAAAAAATTTTGAAAATATTATTTTTATGATTTGATTTCAAATCATAAATCTAAAAGGCAAAATCTTATTTACCCCCAAAGTTGATGGTCATCGGTTCCTGCTTGGGTTCATACCCGAAAGTACGGTTATTGCCATCCATCACATGCTCGGCGTTTATCCCTTCGAGGACTTCGGGGGTCTTGCCGGCATGGCGGTAATCGGGATAGGCCACCTGCCTGTCCCAGGCCATCTGGGCGTTGTGCCCATGCTCCCGGTCGAGGTGATAGGCCTCCTGGAAGGATGCGCAGCCGCCGAGAAACATCGCCATTATCGTCAGTATAATCAGATTTTTCATATCCGCTCTCCTTTTGGCTATTGCGCTGTCGCCGGTTGATGGCCGAATTCCCCCTCGAGACCGCCCGTTTTTCGCGGGGCCGGTTTGTTTACATTGAAGGCGTGTTCGCTGAGGGCGGATTTGCCGTAACGGCGTCCCTCCAGGCGACCTTCCAGGTAGAATTCAAACCAGTTCGGCTCCTTCATGTACTGGCCGGGCATGATGATTTCCCCTTCTTTGAGGGGCTTGACCAGATGCGGTGTTACAGCAATCAGGAGGTCGGTTTTGTTCTGGGTGTAGGTGGAACTGCGGAACAGCGCCCCGAGGACGGGTATGTCACCGAGGCCGGGAACTTTGCGAACAACCTCCCTGAGATTATCCTGCAACAAACCCGCAAGGGCCAGGGTCTGGCCGTCGTAGAGATTTACGGTCGATTGAAGACTTCGGCTGGAAAGGCTCGGGACGACGAATTCGGCACCTTGGATGCCGCTCGGGATGGCGCTGGTGCTGGCGATCTCACTGACCGTGGGCGCCACCCGCAGGCTGATCTTGCCGTCGCTCAGGACGATGGGGGTGAAGCGCAGGCCGACGCCGAAATCCTTGTACTCGATGGTGATCGTGTTGTTGTCCTGGGCGACCGGTACGGGGAACTGGCCGCCGGCCAGGAAACTCGCCTCCTGACCGCTCTGGGTCACCAGGCGGGGCTCGGCCAGGGTGCGGGCGAGACCCTCGCTTTCCAGAAAGTCCAGGGCCGCCGTGACGTTGTCAATCTGGACAAAGACGTTTTCAGCCATGTCCGCCCAGTTGATCAGCAGGGATTGCGGGCCGGCGAAAGCAGTGCCGAAAACCCCCGCCGAAGCAATCACATCGCTGCCGAGGAGTTTATCGATGGCCAACGCGGCCTGCAGCCTTTTATCGGAGGTGCGGACCACCTCGGCGAATTTAACCTCCAGCATCACCTGCTGGATGCCACCCACCTTGAGCAGGTTGGTGATGCGCATCTCCTGGCCCGATTTGCCGGTTTCGCCTTTTTCCTGAAGCTCGGCGTCTCCCTCTTCTTCAGCCAGCTTGGGGAGGTAGGATTGGGCCAGGCGGATCACCTGTTCGACGATTTCCGCGCCGGTGACGGTGCCGGTAAGGACAATGCCGGTCTCCGTGGCGTAAACCTCGATCTGCTGGTGGGGGTAGAGTTCAAAGAGCTTCTGTTTCAGGGCGCTGAGGTCGAGGTTGACGATGACGTTGAACTCGGTCCTGCCGCCGCGCTCCCCCCAGGCCATGACGCTGGTGTAGCCGACGCTTTTGCCGAAGATGTAGAACTCCTTGGAGGAGAGAGGGGTGACATCGGCGATGGCCGGGTTGGCCACGGCCACCCGGCTGAAGGAATGGGTGGGGAGGATCAGTTTGGAACCGCCCACCTTGAGTTCGATCGGTTCATTCACTTTGTGGACCGGCTGATCCGCCGTCTGGGCGAAGCACATGGTGGAGAACGGGACGAACATTACCGCCGCCAGCATCCCCAATCCAATCATTGAAAACCGGCATCTTTGCATCTGGGCCTCCCTATCGATTGCATCGGCTTTAGCGAATAAAAATTTCATGGTTTCGAATCTCAGAATGGGACTTTCACCTGCTGGCTCTCGCCGGCGCGGATCACCTCAACGTTGCGGGACACCGGGCGATAGGCCCGCCGCTTGCCCTGGCGGACCACCGGCGCCTTGACTTCGGGGTCCGCTTCGATCCGCTGATCTTCGTCGAGGGGGTTCCTGAGGGCGAGATGGATGGCCCCCTTGTGGGTCTGCAGGGCCAGTTTTTCCACTTCCTCGGGGGCCATTTCCAGGGTGACGGTGCGGACGATCTTGGCCTTGCCCTCTTCGGTGAAGGTCTCCTGGGCGATGGCCAGGACCTTGATGCGCTGAAGGATGGTCTTGACCGTCTTGCGCTCATTGTTTTCTGTCTCGACGCTGATGATATCGACATAGGTGTTGGGCAGGACGAAACCGCCGACGCCGGTCACCTCATCGACCCGCAGGGCCATGGCCCGTTTTCCTTGTGGGATCAGAGCAACCATCCCCGCGCCCGAGCCGGGAGCGGCCAGTTCGGCGGCCAGGACCGGCGAGCCGGTGAAAAGGCGGGTCACGGCGACCCGGCCTTCCACCTGTTTGATGTCGTTGAAGGCGCCTTGGGGGACGGCGTTCCTGGGCCAGTCGACCAGGGTCAGGGTCTGGGCTGTCAGGGGCGTGCCGATGTCGAGATCCTTGGCGGCGACCACAACCTTGGTCAGGGGAACGGTGTCTTGCGTGACAACTGGCACCTGTCCGGTCCGCGCCGACATCCAGCGGTTGACCAGAAAGACGGCCAGGATGCCGAAGACCACGGCCAAAGCGAGCGCGACCAGCCCGGCGTTTTTCTTCATGAGGACCCTCCATAAGAACGGTGACTAGTAACTGGTGACTGGTGACTAGTAAAAATTCAAAAAACAGTAAATAGTGACTGATAAAACCAGCTTGTGGCTCGTGGCTCGTGGCTCGTGGTAAAAGCTAGTGACAAGTGACGGTAAAAATCAGCTCGTGGCTTGTGGCTCGTGGCTGGTGGTAAAAAGCGGTGTCAAGGGTTGGGTTTTAAGTTTAAAGTTTAAAGTGTTAAGCAAAGCAGACCATGAACCAGAAATCTTAAAACCTGAAACTTAAAACTTAAAACCCGAAACTTAAAAAACTGTTTCTAGTGTAAACAAAACTTACTGAAATTCAATGTGGAATTATATTTTTTGGATTCTCCGGGGCAGGGTGCGCAGGAGCGCTGCTCCGGAGAATCGGTGGAATCTATCCATGAGGGCGCCGGGATTCGGGCGCCGACGGAAAAGCCGGGAGTTTCCTGGCTGTTATGTGCGAAAGGAATTTTTGAGGAACGATATGGCATGGCCGAACCGATGTCATTGGCAATTTGTGGTGATTGATATGCAATCCCACGGCCGAAAAGATCAAACCGGGGGAATTATCCCCAGACAGTCCCCATTTGAATATAGGTGAAGTACCCCAAAGCGATGGCCGCGGCGTAAGGGAAGCGGAGTTTTTCCCCTGTGGCCACGGGGTTAAAAGAATCTTTGTCTTTTGTTCCGGCGAAGACCAATATCGCCGACCAGAAGGAGGCAAGGCGTTCCTGGAGTTTCCCCGCGGCTATGTAGTGGATGATCGCCATGACGCCTCCGAAAACCCCCATGTAAAGAAAGACCTGAAAGATGCCTGCCGGGCCGGTCACCGTGCCCAGGGCGGCCAGCGCCTTGACGTCGCCCGCCCCCATACCCCCCATGAGGAAGGGGATGAGAAGCAGGGCAAGCCCTGTCAATCCGCCCAGAAAACCGGTGGTGACGCCCGGAACACCGAAGGTCCAGAACTGCAGGCCCAACCCCGCCAAAATAAATATTCCGGTAAGAATGTTTGGGATGCGGGTGTAAAATTTCTGA
>JAAZDE010000091.1 GCA_012512925.1 Desulfuromonadaceae bacterium | reverse complement strand
GTAAGGAACGCTGCCGGCGGCGCGGGCGCCGATCCTCAGGGTGTGGCGCGGCCCGAAGCGCCCCTCGACGCCCAGATTGGCCATCCAGCGGGGACCGCGGTCCACGGGTTGGGTCCATTCATCGTAAATCCGCACCTCGGTGCCGTCGGGGCGAAGGAATGAATGGCGCAAAACCCGGAAATCCTCCCCGCCGTCGTTCCCCCCTAGCAGAGACAGGCCGCCGAAAAGACGCAGGCGCGGAGTCACCGTTGCCTGCCCTGTCAGTTCGAGGCCGTAGCTGTCGCGGGAGGCGGTCGAGGAAAGCCCGCCGTAGGCATCTTCCACCCGGTGGTTTTCCAGATGGCTGTGAAAGAGGGTCAGTTCGGCCCGGTGGCCGCCCTCCGGTTCCCAGGCCAGTTGCGCGCTGACGGTGCGGATCGCCTCGGGATCGAAGTCCTGGTCGTCGAAAAGCTGGCTCGAATAGGGGCTGCGGAAAGCGTTGCCGAAGGTGGTCTTGAAATGGAAATCGGCGCCCAGGGGGCGGTAGAGACCGAGACTGTAGCTCAGGGTGCCCTTGTACTGGCTGTGATCGTCGTAACGGAGCCCGGCCCACCACTGGCTTTTGCCCCACTGGTAGCGAACCTGGGAGAAGACCGAGGCCAGGCGGTTGTCGAAGCTGGCCTGATCCAGCGAGGGGATGAAAAGCGGCTCTTTGGGGGAGAGGAAATCGGGGAGGAAGCCGTCGCGGACCACGGCGTTGTCGACGTCGTTGTGGCGCCAGGAGGCGCCGGCGGTGAACAGGCCGTATTTGAGGAAACGGCGGTCATAGAGAAACTCGAGATGGCCGACGCGGTTGCGCTGGCTGCGTTCGAAATCGGCGTCGCGCACCTGGTAGTCGGTTTCCTGGTAAAAACCGGAAAGGGTAAAATGGCTCGGCCCGACCACCTTGCTGAAGGTGGCCTTGATGAGGGTGACCGGCGCCTGTTTGTTGCCCTCCCAGCGCAGGTTGTCGTCGGCGCTGCCCATGGTGTAGCGGCGGGTGAAATCGGACCAGCGTCCGGTCAGCCGGAACCAGTCGCCGTAACTGAAGGTGGCCACCCCTTCGTGGTAGCGGGAGGAACCGAGGGTTTCGTCGCCGTCTCTCCCGGAGCCGTCGTAACCGGTGTAATCATGGAGGGGATAACGTTCGCCAGCGGTGCCGGCGAAAAGGGAGGCGTCCCAGCGGCCGCGGTCGATCCCGTAATGGAGGTTGGCCCCCAGATGACGCTCGGTTGCCGCTGAAAGGCCGGCCTTGAGGCCGGGGTTGCGGCCGCCGCCGAGGGGAACGATGTTGACCACGCCGGTAAAGGCGTCCGGCCCCCACAGTACCGAGCCGGGGCCACGGACAATCTCGACGCGCTCCACGGCGTCGAGGGAGATCTCCCGGTCGAGGGGAGCGAAGCTCTTGGTGACGTCGGTGGTCATGGGCACGCCGTCGTAGAGGAAGAGGATGCCGTCCCGCTGGCCGCGCAGATAGGGGGCGGTGCCGCGTCCGCCGGGGGCCATGAAGAACCCCGCCTGCCATTGGAGCAGCTCGGAAAGGGTCCGGTAGCCGCCGCCGAGGATCTCCTCCCGGCCGACGACGGTGACCATGGCCGGCGCGGTGGTGGGCGCTTCGGGCCGGCGGGAGGCCACGGTGGTCACGGGTTTCTCCTCGCCGACAAACATCAGCATGGTTTCTTCGCCCACGGCCGGGGATTCCTGGGCGGCGGCCGGGCAAACGAAGAGGAAGGCAAGAAGAACCAGGCAGACCAGCTGCGGGAGGATCATTATGGATGGCATGGGCCTCATGAGCTCCGTCAAAAACATTTTATGGGCGGCCACGGGGGGCCGCCCCGCGGCGTATCGGTTTCTCTTGGGCGGCCACGGGGGACCGCCCCTACTCTTTGGGGTTGCGGCGGAGGAAGATATAGCGCGTCCCCTCTTTCTTGGTGTCCTCCAGAAGGCCCAGCAGGGTGCGGAATCGGGTGCGGCTGACCTGCAGCAGGCGGGCCGCCGAACTCTGGTTGCCCTGGGTGAGGTGCAAAGCCTGGCGGACGATGCTGCGCTGCAGTTCCTCGTAATCGACCCCCTCGGGCGGAAGCCGGAACAGTTCCCCGGCGGCGGGCCGCGGCGCCGGAACCGTTTTTATCCCGGAGAAATCATCGTTGTTCAGGGGCAGATCCCCCTCTTTCAGAATCAGCGCCCGCTCCACCGCGTTGAACAGTTCGCGGACGTTGCCCGGCCAGGGGTATTCCTCCAGCAGACGGCGGGCGGCGTCGGTGAGAATTTCCCCCTCGCTGCGCCGGCCCAGTCTCTCGACGCAGTGGCCGACCAACGGCGCGATATCCTCGCGGCGCTCCCGCAAGGGAGGAATATGGATGGGGAAAACAGCCAGCCGGTAGTAGAGATCCTCACGGAAGGCCCCTTCCCGCACCCGCTTCAGGAGATCCCGGTTGGTGGCGCAGACGAGACGGCAGGAAATGGGGATATCCTGATTGCCGCCCACCCGCTGGATGCTTTTTTCCTGGATGGCGCGCAGCAGCTTGACCTGGGCGTCCAACGGCATCTCGCCGATCTCGTCGAGGAACAGGGTGCCGGCGGCGGCGAACTCGAACTTGCCGGCGCGGGCCTTTTCAGCCCCGGTGAAGGCGCCTCTTTCGTGGCCGAAAAGCTCCGCTTCGAGAAGATTGGGAGGAATGGCGGCGCAGTTGAGAGCCACGAAACGCTCGGCCTTTTTGTGGCGGACCCGGTGGATATGGCGGGCCACCACCTCCTTGCCGGTGCCCGACTC
>JAAZDE010000090.1 GCA_012512925.1 Desulfuromonadaceae bacterium | reverse complement strand
CACGGGAGGCCCCGCAACGGGCTGAAGGGCTTGGCGCCTCTTCCGTTTCCGGTGGTTCTCCGGGCCGTCAATTATCGGTGAGGGTCATGAGAAAGGCAACAACAGCATCGACCTCCGCATCACTCAGGCCAAGGTTACCGATTTCCATCGTGATATTTTCTCCCACGTCAGCTGCAGGCCAGTCCCCTGTCTCCCGGGTATTTTTGAAGACCACCATTTCCCGGTAATGTCCCCATTTGGTTGACACAAAGCCATGGCTTGCATTACACTTGCCTCATTGAATTTCATTTCGAATGAGGAGGCAATCGATGGCTGAGCTTGATCAATGTTTCTGCCCCAACGAAAAATGCAAAGACTTTGGGCTACGCCATCAGGGCAACATCGCGATTCGCGGCAAGTATGGCAAGGACAAGAGCCGAGATCTGCTTTACTGCCGCACCTGCGGCAAACGCTTTGGAGCCACACAGGCCAGCGCCCTGTTTGGTCTTCACCTGCCGCCCGAGACGATCCGGCAGATTATCCACCATGCGGCCGAGGGAGTTGGTGTTCGAGCTACCGCACGCCTGCTGGAATTGGACAAGGATACAGTCAATCGTGTGATCCTGCGTGCCGGCAAGCATTGCGCTAACGTTCTCTCTGAGCTGCTGGCCTCCCTGGAATTGAGCGAGGCGCAACTTGACGAACTGTGGACATTTGTAAAAAAAAGGAAAGTTCTGGCAGTGCCGAAGACCTCGAAAAAGAGTATGGGCGGACCTGGATCTGGACAGCAATCGATGCCTCCACGCGGCTGTTGATTACGTTCCATATTGGCGGGCGAGGATTGGATGATGCCCGGCAAATGCTGAAAGATTTGACCGCTCGATGCCAGGGCAAGCCGCTGTTCGTATCTGATGAGCTACCACATTACAGTACGGTACTGGGCGAATTGTTTCACCAGTTAGTCTCACCTGAGCCAACAGGTCAACCCGGGCGGCCCCGAAATCCTGCGCGGGTAATTGATGAGGATTTGCACTATGCCACGGTTCATAAGACTCGTGAGGGCGGCAAGGTTGTCAAGGTGGAACGCAAAGTCGTCTACGGAACCGAGTTGGACATTGTGACCCGCCTGGAGAAGTCTCCCAGCAAGACGATCAATACCGCCTATGTTGAACGTTCGAATCTGGACTGGCGGCTGTGGGATGCTCACTTGGCGCGCAAGGCGCCGACGGTCGCCCGTTCAATGCGGTGGTTGAAGGCCAAATTCGCGATCTGTGTGGCCTGCTACAATTTGATCCGGCCCCACGAAACGCTTAGTCGCGGCGAGGACCGGATTTTTAGGCCGAGGACCCCGGCCATGGCGGCAAAAGTGGTGGATCGTCGCTGGTCCTTTTCAGAGTTGCTGACCTACCCGGCATTATGTCAATGATATGGGGACATCACCTAAAAAGTTAAAATCCGCAAAGTTCCGCGTCGCAAAAACAGCATGTTACGAAGCAAGAAACGTCTCGTGGCTTTTTAGGAGAACGACAAAATTAAAAAAGGGGGGATTCATGTTCAGACCTCCTGACCTCGTGAGATTTTGTCACGACACCAATTCGTAGAACAGCCGGAGGTCTGTGCCGGGAAAAATCGTCCGGGTTGCATTCAGTTCCCCGATGAGATGCAGGATCGTGACACTGCT
>JAAZDE010000089.1 GCA_012512925.1 Desulfuromonadaceae bacterium | reverse complement strand
GTCGGCGGCAGCCAAAAATCTGAATATGGCGACCTGGGCACCTTCGACATCGCCTGGAACATCAACGAAGGCAACAAGATTGCTGCCTTCGCCTACTACATGGATGACGGTGAAAACTATAACGGGTTGGCATCCAATGATTCTTTAGGTTTAGTAACGACATCCTTTGATAATACTGACAGAGTCAAGGTTTACTGGGTAGGTCTCTCCGGCGAAATGGAAGTCGGTAACTTCTTCGGCAACGCCACCGGCGCCTATCAGGGCGGCACCGCCGACAGCAATGAAGTTGGCGATGGCGATGCCGACATCAAAGCATGGATGGCTCATGCCGAACTCGGCATCAATATCGACAAAGCCTACTTCAAGGTCGGCGGCCTCTACATGAGCGGGGACGACAAGGCTGACGACGAAGTCGAGAACTTCTTCGGCATCGACACCGACAACACCATGATCGGTTCCGTGGCCCTGTTCGAATTCTGGGATCCGACCGGTGATTACGCCTTCTACGGTCCTCAGCTCGGCCGCGCCGGCGCCCGCCACCTCTATGCCCATGTCGGTTATGAAATCAATGACAAGACCGATGTCCGCCTCGGGGGCCTCTGGTATAACGCCGACGAGAAAGTCGACGGCGAGCGGAATCTCGGCTATGAGATCAACGGCGAAGTCAACTACAAAATCACGAGGAACCTCAGCGCCGGCCTGGCCGCTGGTTATCTGATCGGCGACGACGCCTGGGATAGTCTGGCTGCAGACGGCGAAGGCGACGATCTGTGGAAAGTCATCTCCATGTTCCGCTACAAGTTCTAAGATTGTTGTCTGATCACGGTTGTTGTATAATCAGCCGGGCCTTTGGCCCGGCTTTTTTTATCGTTTTTTCGCGCCGGGACGAATCATGGCGTTCGGCCCCACCCGCGTCCCCCCGGCCGATCGGCCTCCGGTCATGCCATCCATCTTGTTTTAGGGAGGTTTTACCCGTGAAACGAACACTGTTGCTGACGATCATTCTCCTCCTCGCCCTCTGTTCCCCACTTTTGGCCATCAAGGGGGCCGAGGTGAGCAAGGACTTCCAGCCCTTGTCCGGCTACGTGGTCTCCCCGATGCAGGGGGAATTTCTGATCGATCTCGACGCCTCCCAGGGGGTGGCGGCCGGGGATCTTTTCGCCGTCATTCGAGCGGGAGAAAAAATCGTCCATCCTGTCACCAAGAAGGTGGTCGGCGCCGTTGAAGGGGCCAAGGCCTATCTCCAGGTGACCCGGGTCCAGTCGGGCTACTCCTACGCCAGGGTGGTGGGAATGATCGACGGCGCCAAAATCGAGGCCGGGGACGTGGTGCGCCGCTACCAGAACCTGCCGGCCCGCTTCTGGGACTATTCCGGGCGCGGCGAGGGGCTTTTCGCCGAGTTGAAAACCTCCCTTCCCCATCTCGAGTGGGGGGAATACGCCGCCGACCAGCGTTTCCGTCCCGCCGCCCCGGCGCCCCCCGCCGATCAGCTGGTCGGGCTGACCTTTATCTATGACGGCAGCCGGCTCGAGGTCCGCGACCCCTATTTTCAGGTCATCCGTAACTATGGCACGGCTTCCGCAACGGTGGCGGGCG
>JAAZDE010000088.1 GCA_012512925.1 Desulfuromonadaceae bacterium | reverse complement strand
GGGTTGATATGATGAGGAATCTACAGTGTTTATGGGTCCCGCCAGCCAGCGGCCAGCGCAACGCTGGCCGCTGGCTGGCGGGGCTCTTCATTTCATGTGTTGAACCGCATACGCATTCAACAGACTCCGAATCATCTTCTGGTAGGCAGTTTTGTGCAAACCCGCCTGCTCCTTGAAGAAATCGAGGCTGGTCCGGCTCAACGAAATCGTGACCTTGACGTTTTCCTCCCTAAAGGCGAGTTGCTCCGGTGACGGGAGAAAATCCGTCACCACTCGAACCTTGCCCATGGGCTCATCCGTGTAAGTGATTCTGCTCTTCATAGAGTCTCTTTCCTTTCCGCCAGTATCCGGCGCCGAAGATCCGGATGACGTTGTTCCTGTACGTAAAACGCACCGTCAGAATACCGGCGCCAACGCGCCCGACACAGTAGTATCGTCTCTCATCGGTGCTGTGCTCCTCATCGGCCAGGATCACACGCTGGGGGTCGGCAAAAGCATACTGAGCGGTGGCGAAGTCCACGCCGTGCTTCTGCCGATTCTGCCGGTCCTTGGCAGCATCCCACTCGAACGGTGTCTTGTCCATGGCGTGTATTGTAGCGTTTCAGGCGCCGGAAAGCAATACGAATGTATGGCAATGTATATGGCTATGTCAGGGGCTCGGGGCTCTTCTTTCCACGTCACTTTGCTCACCCGGTGCGGGTTCCGAAGTGGTGGTGGTTGTGATGATGGTGCGATGATTCGGGGGGAGGAGGATGAAAGGGCTTGCTGCGCTGGCGCTCGCGGCGCCGGGGACTGACGGTACTGCCGGGGCTGCCGGAACTGCCGGGGGCTGGGTACGGGGATGTTGATTTTTGGGGTGTGGTGGAGGTGCTGGACATGTTTGTAAAAGGGAAATCGGGGAATCCGGCGGGAAGGCCGAAGGGGTCGCTCGGCGGACGGGCGCGGGCGATCATCGAACTGGACAGGATCCTGGGCCGGAATGAGAACGCCAAGCTGCTGGCGAATGAACTGGAGAAGGAGTTCCAGGCTGATCCGGTGCGGTTCTTCAAAAACGTCGTCATGCCGCTGCTGCCGAAGGAGTCGCGGGTGGATGTCGCGGGCGGGATCGTCAGGTGGCAGAGCCTGATCGAGGCGGGGCCGAGCCCGGCACCGGAACCGGCGGACTGGCAGGAGCGCCTGAGGATGTTCAGGGAGTCGGGTGGGGAGCTGAGTGGTTGATGGTTGATGGTTGATGGGGAGACGGGAGACGGGGGACGGGAGACGGGGGACGGGAATTTAACGCAGAGACGCAGAGACGCAGAGGAGAGGCTACGGATCGCGCGGATCGCGCGGATGGGAGACGGAAATATAACGCAGAGGCGCAGAGGCGCAGAGGAGAGACATGGGAGTCTATTGCAGTTACCGGGGGCATGTGGCGCAACAGGCTATCCATGCGGCGCGGAATGTAAGATTCAGGACTGTCTGCACGGGCAGACGGTTCGGGAAGACCATCTGCATGGCTGGGGAGTTGTTTGACCGCGGCGGGGGTGAACGCGGAGGGGATTATGGCTGGGTGGCGCCGACCTACAATGTGGCGGAGCGTGGGGTGGATGCCTTCCGTCTGATCGCGCCGGACTTCGCCAGGGTGATGGGCCGGGCGCCGTGCCGGATCGAGTACCAGGGGTGGAACAAGCTCGGGCCGACCCGGATCTGGTTTCTATCGGCCGACAACCCGGACGCCATCCGCGGCTACGGGTTTCAGGGGCTGGTGATTGACGAGGCGGCGTCGGTCCCGGAGGAGGTCTGGAACTATGTGCTGCGTCCGACCCTCTCACAGACGCTGGGCTGGGCGGTGTTTGTGAGCACGCCGAAGGGACGGAACTGGTTCTACGACATGTACCAGCGGGGGCTGGATCCGGCGGAGAAGGACTATGCCAGTTTCCGGTTCCCG
>JAAZDE010000087.1 GCA_012512925.1 Desulfuromonadaceae bacterium | reverse complement strand
GGTGCTGATGGTTCCCGGTGAATGGGCCGATGGGGAGAAGGGGCGCTTTGACGGTGTCGGCGCGCTGCTTTACGCCTTTTCCCTGATTGCCTTCATGGCGGGTCTGTCGCTGCTTCCCTCCCCTTACGGCCTGTCCGTTCTGGTTCTCGGGCTGGTCGGCTTTTTCCTCTTCACCCGCCACGAAATGCGCACCCCCTTTCCGCTCTTCGAAATGCGGCTGTTTCGCGACAACCGGGTTTTCGCCTTTTCCTCCGTGGCGGCGCTGATCAACTACGGCGCCACCTTCGCCGTCTCCTTTCTGCTCAGTCTCTACCTGCAGCATGTACTCGGCCTGGGCCCGGAAAGGGCCGGTACCATTCTGCTCTGGCAGCCGGTGATGATGGCTCTTCTCTCCCCTGTGGCCGGACGTCTTTCCGACCGGACCGAACCCCGCCTGATCGCCTCCCTGGGAATGGGGTTGAGTGCCCTGGGATTGTTCCTGTTGACTTTTTTAGGGAGGAATGGCTCCATCCCCTATGTTATTCTCTGCCTGATCTGTCTCGGCACCGGGTTCGCCCTTTTCTCCTCGCCCAATATGAACGCCATCATGGGGAGCGTGGCGCCGAGCCACTTCGGCGTCGCCTCGGGCGCCGTCGGCGCCATGCGCCTCATCGGCCAGATGTGCAGCATGGCCATTGCCCTGGTGGTCTTCTCCCTGGTCCTGGGAGAAGAAGGGGTGAGAGGAGGAAGTCACCCGGCCCTGCCTGAGGCTTTGAAGACCTGTTTCGGAATTTTTTCCGCCATCTGCGGGGTGGGTATCGGGTTTTCCCTGGCGCGGGGAAATCTGCGCCGGGGGTAGCGGCCAGAAAAGGAGAATCATGAAAACTGAAGGGGAGCGTGCCGCCCTTTCCTACCGCTGGCTGGTCTTCGGACTCCTCGCCTGCGGCTATATCCTGGTTTTTTTTCATCGTCTCAGCACCAACGTGGTGGCCCTCGACATGATGGCCGACCTTCAGATCAGCGGCTCGCTGGTCGGCCTGCTCGCTTCCGGATATTTCTATCCCTACGCCTTCATGCAACTTCCCTCGGGGCTGCTGGCCGACTTTTTCGGTCCGCGGCGCACCGTCACCTTCAGTTTTATTCTGGCCGGGGGCGCCTCGATTCTGCTTGGCGCGGTCACTTCCGTGGGTTGGGCGATCGCCGCCAGGGTGCTGGTTGGCGTCGGCGTGTCGATGCTTTTCGTGGCCACCCTGAAGATTTTGACCAACTGGTTCAAACCCGCCGAGTTTTCCCGCGTCACCGGCCTTCTGGTGGCCTTGGGAGGGGTGGGGGTGCTGATCGCCGCTACCCCGCTGGCCTATCTCAGCAGCCGGATCGGCTGGCGAGGGAGCTTTATTGCCATCGGTGTCGCGACTTTGCTGGTAGCTGCATTGATCTGGAGCTTCGTCCGCGACACTCCCCAGGACAAGGGCTTTCCACCCCTGGAGACGGCAGTCGCCGCGGCCGACGGGGGATGCCGGAGCGGCGGTTGTCTGGCCGGCATCGGCACGGTCATCTCCAGCCGCGCCTTCTGGCCCCTGGCCATCTGGTTCTTTTTCACCTGCGGGGTGTTTTTTTCCTTCGCCGGGCTCTGGGGGGCGCCCTATCTGATGCAGGTCTACGGCATGACCAAAATGGAAGCCGGCCGGGTCATGGATCTGCTCGCCTATGGCATAATCATCGGCAGTCCCCTGTTGAGCCTGGCCTCGGAACGCTTCCGCTCCCGCAAAGTCATCCTGGTGTTCAGCTCCTTGCTGCTGCTTCTGCTGACCGTTCCCCTCGCCTTTTTTCCCGAGTTGCTTTCCCGGACGCTCCTCTATCCTCTGGTTTTTCTCCTGAGCCTTTCGGGCAGCAGTGTCGTGGCCGTGGCCTTCACCATGACCAAGGAACTCTTTCCGGCGGAACTGGCCGGTACGGCGGTGGGGCTGGTCAATCTCTTCCCCTTTCTCGGGGGAGCGCTCATGCAGCCGTTGGTCGGCTATCTGCTGCAGACGCGGGTTGCCGCGGGAGCCGATTTCGCCGCCGCCTACGGCGGCGCCTTCCAGATTTTTTTCGCTGCTGCCCTGATCTCCCTGACAGCCAGTGTGCTGCTGCGGGAATCCTTCGGTGGAAAGGGAAGGGCCGGGCCGGAATAAGAGCTATTCCGTGACAAGATCCGCCCTCCCGCAGCCGCGAAAGGGTCTTTAACGATAGGCAAACCAAGGAGGCAAGGTTATGCGAAGATGGATCGGATGGACGCTGTCGACTGCGGCGCTCTTGCTGATGGGATGCGCCGGCGGCGCCGTCAAGGTTTCCCAGGATTATGTTCCCGATGTCGACTTCTCCCGGTTGCGGACTTTTTCCTGGCGCGCCGGAGCGGGCGGGAAAGGGGCCGGGGCGAACGCGCTGGTGGCGGGACGGATCCGCACCGCTGTGGAGCAGGTTCTGGCGGAGAAAGGTTTCCAGCCGGCTTCTTGGGGCAAACCGGAAATCGAGATCGATTACCGCTACCGGATTGAACGTACCTACGAGCCCGGCGGGGTCTCCACCGGCATCGGGCTGGGGACGGGAAGCCGGGGCACCTTCGGCGGCATAGGCATCGGCCTGGGAGGGTACGGGAATGATTATGACGAAGCGCTGCTGACCCTTGATTTTCTGGATCATGACAGCGGCACCCTGATCTGGCAGGGGACCGGCCGCAGGCGCGCATCGGCCCATTCCGATCCTGAGCGGGCCACCCGCGAGATCCGGGAAATGGTGGAACAGATTTTGGCCCAGTATCCGCCGCACGGAAAAGGAAAATAGTGTCCTGCGGAAAGCGGTTTTTTTCAAACCATTCAGAGATCCACGGGCGCTTCGGTCAGAGGGTTAAAACTCCTTTGCCCATCCGGAGCTTGAGAACGGATGGAAAAATGATCAGATATATGCCTATCGGTTTGAAAATTATGATATTTTGCTTTTCTCAAGAGGTCTGGCGGCTTTGCTGCTTCGCTATTTTCCAGGGCGGGTTGGGATTGGATCTCCGACTTGACAGGGCACTGAAAAGGGTTGATCAAAAGTGATGAAACCTGGCGGAAGAAAAAATCTCATTCTGACGGTTGTTGTGGCCGGTTTGCTCCTGGGGCTGCTGTGGAGCCTCGGTTCCCTTTGGCTGAAGGGGGATGAAAAGGAGAGCGGCAGGGGCATGCGCCCGGTTCCGGTGGAGGTTGTTGAGATCGAGCAAGGCCCCATCGTGCTGCGCCGGACCTTCAGCGGGGCATTGGAGGCCAGGGCCGAATTCGTCGTCGCTCCCAAGGTCGGCGGGCGGGTGGAGCGACTCCTGGTCAACATCGCCGATCCGGTACAACGCGGTCAGGCGGTCGGCGAACTGGACAATGACGAATATGTTCAGGAAGTGGCCCAGGCCCAGGCCGAACTGGCGGTGGCCAAAGCCAATCTGGCCCAGGCCCGCGGCGCTCTGGCGATTGCCGGCCGTGATTTCGAACGGGTCAGGACCCTGCGTGGACGGGGGGTGGCCTCGGAGTCGCAGCTCGATGCCGCCAGGGCCGATCAGGTGGCCAAACAGGCGGAATTCGAGGTGGCCCAGGCCCAGGTGGCGCGGGCCGATTCGGCACTGGAAACGGCCCGCATCAGGTTGGGCTATACCCGCATTACGGCTTCCTGGAGCGGCGGCAGCGATCTGCGGGTGGTGGCCGAGCGCTTTGTGGATGAAGGGGGGATGGTGGCGGCCAATGCGCCGTTGTTGCGCATCGTCGAACTCGATCCCCTCATGGGGGTGATCCATGTCGCCGAGCGGGACTATTCCCGCCTGCGTCCCGGCCAGCCGGTCATCCTCACCACCGATGCCTTCCCCGACCGGGAGTTTCCGGGACGCATCGAGCGCATCGCTCCGGTCTTCAAACAGGCTACCCGCCAGGCGAGGGTGGAACTGGTGGTCGACAATTCCCGTCAACGTCTCAAACCGGGGATGTTCATCCGCGCCACCGTGACTTTTGACCGGATTCCCGACGCTGTTATTGTGCCTGAAGAGGCCCTTGCCCGAAGGGAGAATCGCCATGGGGTTTTTCTTGTCAATGCCGACGGGCGCTCCGTCGCCTGGCGTGAGGTGACCGTCGGCATCCGCGACGGCAGCCGGGTGCAGATCGAAGGGGAGGGGCTCTCCGGACGGGTAGTCACTCTGGGACAGCAGTTGCTCAAGGACGGTTCGGCAATCATCATCCCCACCGAGCGGACTTCAGGGGCGGGGAACGGCAAGAAGACGGCAGGCCCATGAAGCTTCCTGATTTCAGCGTCCGCCGGCCGGTTTTCACCACCATGGTCACACTGATCGTGGTGATCCTCGGCGCCTTTTCCCTGACCCGTTTGCAGATCGATCTGCTTCCCAACATCGAACTGCCGACAGTGACGGTGCGCACCGAATACGAGGGTGCCAGCCCGGAGGTCATGGAGCGGTTGGTGACTCAGATCATCGAGGAGATCGTGGGCACCGTTCCCGGCGTCGAGGAGATGACCTCCCAGTCCTCCGAGGGGGCGAGCATCGTGCGGGTCACCTTCGGCTGGGGAACGGACATCGATACTGCGGCTATCGATGTCCAATCCAAAATACAGGACGAGATCAGCGAACTTCCCGAGGATATCGTCCGCCCGCGCATCAACAAGTTCGACGTGGCCAGTTATCCGGTGGTGGTGCTGGGGATCTCCAGCAGCCTTGACCCGGTGGATTTGACCCAGTTGATCGAGGATCATGTCCGCTACCGTTTCGCCCGTCTGCCTGGAGTGGCCCAGGCCGATATGTGGGGGGAGTTCAAGAGGGAGGTGCGGGTCGAACTCGATCCCGAACGGGTCAAGGCGCTGGGGCTTCCCCTCAACCAGGTTCTGGAAGCGATCCGCAATGCCAACCTCGACCTCCCCGCCGGAAAGATCGAACAGGGGAGCTTTGAGGTCACCCTGCGCGCCCCGGCGGAATTCGCCAACCTTGATCAGATCCGCAACACGGTGATTTTTAAGCGCGAAGGCGCGGCGGTGAGCCTCGGCCAGGTGGCGCGGGTGCGGGATATCTATGAAAAACCGACCCGCATCGTCCGCGTCAACGGCGAACGGGGAATCCGCATCGCCCTGCGCAAGCAGGCGGACGCCAATACCGTCGAGGTGGCCAAGGGGATTCTCCGCGAGATCGACGCGGTCAACAAGGCCTATCCCCAGATACGCATCGTGCCGGTCATCAACCAGGGGAATTTCATCGAGCGTTCCATCGCCAACGTCGCCCAGTCGGTGCTCTACGGCGGCGGCCTGTCGGTCCTGGTTCTGCTCTTCTTCCTGCGCAACATCCGCTCCACCCTGGTGATCTCCCTGGCCATCCCCATCTCGGTCATCGCCACCTTCGCGCTCATCTATTTCGGCGGCTTCACCCTCAACCTGATGACGCTGGGCGGCCTGGCGCTCGGGGTGGGGATGATGGTCGACAGTTCGGTGGTGGTGCTGGAAAACATCTTCCGCCGCCGGGATGAAAATCTTGAGCAGCCCAAGGTCGCGGCGGTGGAAGGCGCCCGCGAGGTCGGCGGCGCCATCGTCGCCAGCACCATCACCACCCTGGTGATCTTCCTCCCCCTCGTCTTCGTGCGCGGCGTGGCGGGGATCCTCTTTCAGGAACTCTCCTACGTCATCATCTTCTCTCTGGTCTGCTCCCTGCTGGTATCGCTGAGTTTGTTGCCGATGCTGGCATCGCGGCTGATAGAAACTCCCGATCACCTTCAATCTCCCCGCAGTCCCCAGGTTGAGCGGCTGATCGCCTGGGCCGGTCTTCTTTTCAAAAAACTGGACAACGGCTACCGGGATCTGCTGCGGGCGGTTCTGAACCACCGGCTGATGACGGTCGGCGCGGCGGCAGGACTTCTGGCCGCCAGTCTGCTGCTGCTCCCTTTCATCGGTACCGAGTTTCTGCCGCCGAGCGACGAAGGGGAGGTCCGGATTACCGGCGAGATGGAGATCGGCACCCGGCTCGATCTGCTCGATGAGCAGGCCCGGAAGATGGAGGAGATCGTCTACCCTTCCGTGCCGGAAAAGGTCTCCTCGGTGATCAGCGTCGGCTCCTCCAGTTGGCGTCCCAGCGATGCCTCCAAAACCGAGATCAGTCTCTCCCTGGTCCCGGTTTCCCAGCGCCGGCGTTCCAATATCGAAATCGCCAACGACCTGCGCCAGCGTCTCAGGGGCAAAATTCCCGGTATGGAGATCCGCACACGCGCTCCTCAGGGGCAGTTTTTGCTGGAGCGGGTCCTGGGCGGCGACGAAGGACTGACGGTGGAGATCCGTGGTTTCGATCTGCCGACCCTGGAGGCTCTCGGCAGGCAGGTTTCTGGGATGATCGCGGCTATTCCCGGGGTCACCGACATCGAAACCAGCCAGAAATCGGGTATTCCCCAGCAGGAGATCCGGGTCGCCCGGGACAAGGTAGCCGATCTCAATTTGAGTGTGCGGGATGTGACCAAGGTGCTGGAGACAGCGGTGGCGGGCTCCAAGGCTGGAGAATTCCGCTCCCAGGGCAATTCCTACCGGATTTTTGTCCAGCTTCAGGATGTCGAAAAGCGCACCCTCGATGAAATCCTCGATCTGACCCTGGCCGCTGGCGGCGGGGAGCAGGTGATGCTGCGCAACCTGGTCACCAGCGAGGCCAGCTACGGCCCGATTCTGATCGACCGCAAGGACCAGCAGCGGTTGGTGACGGTCAAGGCCAATGTGGAGGGGCGGGATATCGGCTCGGTGGCCGGCGAGGTGCAGGCCATGCTTGACGGGATACCCCGGCCGGTGGGTTATGAACTTTCCGTGGCCGGTAGTTTCGAAGAACAGCAGAAGGCTTTTGGCGAGTTGTTTGTGTCGCTGCTGCTGGCCCTGGTTCTGGTTTACATGGTTCTGGCCTGCCAGTACGAGTCGCTGCGGGATCCGGTCGTGGTCATGGCCTCGGTGCCGGTGGCCGCCGTCGGGGTGCTGGTTGTCCTTTTCCTGACCGGGACCACATTGAACCTGCAGTCCTTTATCGGCTGCATCATGCTCGGCGGTATTGTCGTCAACAACGCCATTCTGCTGGTGGATCAGGCCGGGCAACTGGTGAGCGACGGCATGCCGGTGCGGGACGCGGTGGCCGAGGCCGGAAGGCGCCGTCTGCGGCCGATTCTGATGACCACGCTGACCACCATTCTGGCGCTGCTGCCGCTGGCTTTGGGGATCGGCGAGGGGGCCGACCAGCAGGCTCCCCTGGCCCGAGCGGTGCTGGGGGGGTTGACCGCTTCGACCCTGATCACCCTGGTGCTGATTCCCGCGGTCTATTCCCTGTTCCACCCTGAACCGAAGGGGAATGCTTCGTGAAACCGTTCACCGTTTTGCATCTTTTCGGGTTTGCGGCCCTGGTTCTCGCTGCCGGTTGTCTCCCCCTGGCAAACTGGCCACCGCTGCCAGAAAGTCTCGACCGGCAGAGTCATGTCGAAAAGCCCTTTGAGAAAGTTACTCCGGTGACCTTTCGGCTGCCGGAGAACTCGGTTCCGCCCGTGTCCTCTCCCGCCGATGCCGAAGAGCCCCTGCAACTTTCCATCGAACAGGCTGTCCTGCTGGTACTCAAGAACAATCGGGATCTCCAGGCACGGCAACTGACGCCGGTGATTGCCGGAACCTTCGAGCGGATCGAACGAGGGGTTTTCGATCCGGAGCTTTTCGGAGAAGCGCAATATTTCAGGGAAAAAGCTTCCGAAACCTCCCGTTCCAGCGGCGGTCTCTACCAGGTTGCCGGCAAAGAAACCCTGGCCACCACCGGCCTGCGCCAGTTCTTGCCGACCGGCACCACCGTCGAGGCCGGTCTCTCCCATGAGCGGACCATCTCCGACCGGGAACCGGAACTGCAGATGACGAGGGCTGGTCTGACCGTCACCCAATCCCTTTTGCAGGGGCTGGGGCCGGGGGTCAATCTGGTGGCTGTCCGTCAGGCCGAACTGGAAACGCTGGCCAGCATGGATGAACTGAGGGGCTTCACCGAAGCACTGCTGGCCGAGACCGAAACCGCCTACTGGAATTACGTTCTTGCCGGGGAAAAGATCGCCATTTTCGAGGAATCGCTGCGGGTGGCCAGAAAACAGCGGGAGGAAATCGAACTGCGTATCGAGGTGGGAGTCCTTCCCGAGATCGAGGTGGCGGCGGCCAGGGCCGAAGAGGCCTTGCGGGTGCAGGCGCTGATCGACGCCCGCAGTCAGTTGGAAGACCGCCGCCTACGCCTGCTGCGCCTGATCAGTCCGAGCGCCAACGGCGATCTCGATCAGCGCTTTGAGGCCGTCAGCGAACCGCGCCTGGAATTGAAGCCGGTGGAAGATCTGCAGGATCGTCTGCTGTTGGCGGAAAAATCCCGCCCCGATCTGAGTGAGGCGCGGCTGCGTCTGCAACAGAACCGTCTGGAGACGATTTTCACCCGCAACGGGTTGTTGCCGCGTCTCGATTTTTTCATCGCTCTCGGTAAAACCGGTTACGCTGATACCTTTTCCGACGCCTTTCGGGAACTGGACGCCAACACCTATGACTTCACCGTGGGAGTGCGCCTGAGCCACATCCTGGGTAATCGGGCCGCCAAGGCGAAGGATTTGGCGGCCCAGGCTTCCCGCCAGCAGGCCGCCGCGGCCATCGACAACCTGCGGCAGCTCGTTCATCTCGATGTGCGCCTTGGTGTCAACGAGGTCGAGCGTACCCGGCAGCAGATCGGGGCCACCAGAGAAACCCGTATTTTCCAGGAACAGACGCTGGCGGCGGAAAAGGAGCGTTTCGATGTCGGGACCAGCACGGCCCTGGAAGTGGCCCAGGCCCAGCGGGATCTGCTGCAGATCCAGATCGCCGAGGTTGAAACCATCGTCAATTACCGGATCGCCCTGGTCAGGCTGTATCTGGCCGAAGGGAGTCTGCTCGGCCGCCGCGGTGTCAGTATCCAGCGGTAGGGCAGAGAGGGGTGGCTGGTGTTGGCTTGCGGTCAATGGCCGGTGACCGGCGATCGGTGATTATGATTCCGCCAGCCAGGTCATAATCGCGGC
>JAAZDE010000086.1 GCA_012512925.1 Desulfuromonadaceae bacterium | reverse complement strand
GTCGACATGACTTTCGATAACGAAACCGTAGGCGTTCTCGATGTTGACCCCGGCCGCGGCCAGGATCTTCATCAGTTTGTCGAGACCGCCGGGCTGGTCCTTCATCAGCACCGCGATCACCTCTTTGAGTTCAACCTCGATCCCCTCCTTTTTGAGGATCTTTTCCCCCCCCTCCACATCATCGACGATAAGATTGAAAAAACCGTAGTCGCCGAAGGAGGAGATGGTGGTCGCCCGGATATTGATCTTCTCCCGGGCCAGGATGGAAGTGACCCTGGCCAGGACGCCGGGCTGGTTTTTCGCCGGAATGGTGAGCTGGTAGGCTTTCATAGAAGAGTTCCCTTCCTGAGAAGATGGTCGATCCGAAATGAATTATGCCATGTTTTGCCGGGGTTTCCCGCCACCTTTACGGCTCTTTATTTTCCGCTCCGGGCGCCGTCCGCGGACGGCGGGAACGGGGCCGGCGAGGGCGGCGGCGCGGCCGCTTCTCTTTTTCGGGGATGGTCGCCGGAGAGTGGGTCTGACCCATCAGACGCTGCCAGGATAGGACCAGCTCGGCCATCTCCGGATGATCCAGAGCGTAGAGCGAGAAAAGTTCCAGAGAAAGAGAGGTCAGCGGGTGGCGCAGGAAACGAGCCTCACCGCGCAGTCCCGGGCCCCTGGCCAGGCGGAAACAACCTGCCAGAATTTCCCGCGCCTGCTGCCGGATCCCCTGGGCGATGCTGAAATGGCGACAGTGGGGGAGGATGGTTTCGTTGGCCTGGTGCAGAGCTTCAACGACATGACTTTCGCGGCTCGGGGGAAAAGCGGCCAAAAAGGGGCACAGGAACAGGGTGGCGATGGCCAGGGATTCATCGACCGGCCGGCCGTCGGCGGTCCGTTCATCCAGGCGGCGCAGTAAAGCGAAGCTCTCGCGATCCCCGAAATAGTCGGCGAGGAGATGGGGCAGGATACCAAAATCCTGCGCCTGGGGAAGAACCTTTGCCGCCACGCCGTGGCGGAACAGTTCCATCACCTCGTCGCGGAGGCGGGAGGGGGAGGCTGCGGCGATCAACGGAGCGCAACTGCGCAGGCCCTCCGTAAGTTCGGCGTCCAGGGTGAAATCAAGGCGGGCGGCCATTTCCAGGGCCCGCAGCATGCGCACCGGATCCTCCCGGAAGCGGGTCCCCGGATCGCCGATGACCCGCAGACGGCGAGCCTGCAGATCCTCAAGTCCCCCCACATGATCGATGACGGAAAAGGTGGCGATGTCGTAGAAGAGGGCGTTGATGGTAAAATCGCGGCGGAAGGCATCCTGCCGCGGCGAGCCGAAGACGTTCTCGGCGAAATGCAGGTGATCGCCGGGATCTTCGGGAAACTCGTCGGGAGCGGGGCAGCGGCGGAAGGTGGCCACCTCGACCACCTTGTTGTCGCGGAAACGGATATGGGCCAGCCGGAAACGTCTGCCGATCAGAAAACAGTTGCGGAACAGCCGCTTGATCCGCGAGGGGGTGGCGTCGGTGCCGATGTCGAAATCCTTCGGGGTCCGCCCCAGCAGAAGGTCCCGCACACTGCCACCCACCAGATAGGCGAGATGGCCGTTACGGCTCAACCGGTAGAGAATTTTGAGGACATCCTCGTCGATCATGCTGCGGGAAATGCGATGATGATCGCGGCAAATGATGCGGGGCTCCCCGGGGGGATCGAGGGCAGGGTCGTAGGTGGCGATATCGGTCATGGAGGCTTCGTCGGAATTTCTCGTATTTTCAAGGGACATTTCCGGCACTATACCAGAAGGGCGACCCCATATAAAGAAAACGCTTGGGCAAAAAGTTCATCTTGTGGTTGTTACCTCGCCGACGAAAGGCTATCCTCCAATCATGCCCCATCTCACCGTCGCAACCAAGGAAAAGGACCTGACCGTTCTCGAGTTTTTGTGTCGCCGCATCCCGGCGGCCCCTTCCGCCTACCTGCGGCAGCTGCTGAAAAAAGGAAAGATCAGAACCGCTGCCAAACCTCTTCGGGCGGAGGATCCGGTGGCGGCGGAAGACATCCTCCTGCTTCCGGCCGCCGGCCGCCTGCTGGAGATGCTCGCCATGGGCGACCTTGGTTCCCCGGTGGAGATCCTTTACGAAAGCCGGGAGATTCTGGTGGTGGACAAAAGCGCCGGACTCGCCGTCCACGCCGCAGCAGGGCATGAAGAGGACAACCTCACCCGCCGGGTGGAGGAGATGGCCCGGCGCCGGGGAGAAAAGTTCCGCATCGCCCCGATCCACCGCCTCGATCTCGAAACTTCGGGACCGGTGCTTTTCGGCAAGGGGAAAAAGGCCTGCGGCGAACTGGGCAAACTGTTCATGGACCAAAAGGTGGAGAAACTTTACCTGGCTCTGGTCAAAGGAAGGATCGACGGCCAGGGGACGCTCGTAGGGACCGTTCCCGCCAAGGGGAAGGAAAAACAGGCGCAGACAGCCTTCCGCTCCCTGGCCGCAAGCGATGCCGCCACCCTCCTGGAATTGCGTCTGCTGACCGGGCGGCGGCACCAGATCCGCCGTCAACTGGCGGACATCGGCCATCCCCTGTTTGGCGACCTCCGTTACGGCGGCCCCTGCATCCCCGGCCTGTCGCGCCTTTTTCTCCACTGCCGGCGGCTGGCCTTTATCGATCCCTTCAGCGCCGCGCCGCTGGCCATCGACTCCCCCCTGCCGCGGCAATTGGTCGATTTCGCGGCGGCCCTCAATTTGCCGGCGACCGGTTGACAGACCCGATTTTTCACTCCGGGTCCTCCCCGCTCAGCAATCCTTGGGGAGAGCCTGCTTGCGCCCCTCACGATCGACACAGACCATGGTGACCACGGTGGAAAAGATCACCTCTTCGACAACGCCGTTTTTGTAAACTCTTACCTGGTAATCCACCGAACTGTTGCCGATCCGCGAGCGCTCCACAAGAAAACGCAGAATCTCGCCCTGCTCCACCCGGCGGCGGAACTCCACCTCCTTGAAGGCAATGGTGACGAAATCGGAGACGGGGTAGTCCATGCGAACGGCGATGTAGACCGCTTCATCCACCCACTTCAGCATGTAGCCGCCGAAAAGAAATCCGTAGTGATTGAGATTCTCGGGCAACACCAGTTTGAAATTTTCCATGGAGATTTCATCATTCTTTCTGCCGGGGAGGAGCCTTTACCGGCAAGGGACGGAAATTGAACTTGCTTCACCCGATGGCAGCGATTAGAATTCAAAGCATTTACCATGCGCCGGCAGGGTTTCGGACATTTCCAGAACTGGCCCGGTCAGGATCTCATCGGCCCGGCCGCTCTTCCCCAGCGGTCGCGGAAGCGCCATCCAGGCGCTTGCATCAGACTGAAAAAGTATACAACAAATAAAAATAACAAGGAGATTTTCGATGGATGCCACCTGCCGTGAAAAGATGGAAAGGGAATTCCCGAGCACCCTTCCCGGTGACGACGTCCGCCAGATCATGTGGCGTTATGCCGACCGCTTCGACATTCAGATGGCCGTGCAATCGGCCCGGGGGCTGGCCCGCGGACTGATCGCCCGGCTGGTGGCCGACGGCCAGAGGAACACCCACGAATGGAATCCGCGCAAGGAGGAACTGCTCACCGCCTTCGACGAAACCGGCTTGACCACCATCTTCATGGACCCCGAGGAGGGCGGCTTCATCGAAGGCCCCAAGAATCTGGCCCTGGGGCTGGTCGCCTTCGAACTCTCCTGGGTGGACGGCGGCGCCGCGACCTGCTCCCTGGCCAGCAACCTGGCCCTATCGCCGATCCATGAAAAGGGAACGCCGGAACAGAAGCTCTTCTACATGAGCCGCTGCGTTCCTCCCCAACCGGGAGAGGAACGCAAGATCTGGCGGGGGGCCTTCGCCCTCACCGAGCCCCTCCCCTATGTCGGCGTCGATACCGGAGTCGTTTCCGGCAAGATGCGCATCGCCGAATGGCCCGAAGGCGGCGAGCCGATTCTGCACATCGACAAGCGGGGCCGCTTCATCACCAACATGGATTTCGCCAACTTCGTCACCGCCGCGGTCGATTCAGACGACGAGCGGATCAAGGGAAGCTGCATGATCATTCTCGAGGAGGACGACCCCGGCCTTTTCGACCGCGGCGCCCCCACCCTCAAGATGGTCCATCAGCTCTCCTCGACCCGCGATCCGGTTCTCAGCCTCAGGGTCCCCGCCTCCCGCATCATCGGCGGCTACACCGTCAAGGACGGGGTCATCATCCCCAATTACAACCACGGCGAGGTAATCGAATCGGTATTCCGCCGTACCCGCGTTCCCGTCGGCCTGATGACCTCGGCCAAGCTTGTCTCCGCCGTCGAGCCGATCATCCGCTACCAGCGGAGCCGCTTCCGGGGCGGGGCCGCCGGATCCCCGGGCAGCCCGCGCCACGATCTGGGGCTGCAGCAGAAAGAGGATGCCGTGCAGCGCCTGGCCGAAGTCTGGGCCAGCGGTGAAGCGGGCTCTTCCCTCGGTTTCGCCGCCCTGCGCCTGCTCGACGAATTCGACCCCGTCGAGCGGGAGAAGGAAAGGCTCCTCGCCGAACAGGGGGTGGCCGGAGCTCGCGCCCAGATGAAACTGTTCAAAAAACTGGAACAGGAAGCCCTGGAATACCTGGAACTGGCCGCCCACAACGAAGCTGGGCGGGAGAATCCGCGCCTTCAGGAACTGGCGGGCAACCCGCTGATCCGTTTTTTGGTTCTGGAGGCCCAGGCCAACGTCCTCTGTCCCGGCTGCAAGCTCTGGAACACCGGCCAGGGAGCCACCATGATGCGCGAGGCGGTCAGCCTCATGGGCGGTTATGGGATCACCGAGGACTGCCCCGGCTTCCTCTTCCAGAAATGGACCGACGCCCAGCTCGAGGCCACCTATGAAGGTCCGGAAGCGGTTCAGCGCCGCCAGCTGAGCATCACCATGACCAATGAACTCTTTCTGGCCCAGTTCCGCCAATGGCTTCAGGAACTTCGCGGCGTCGCCGCCACCCATCCCGGAATCGGGGCCGGCGCGGTGGCCACCGCCATGGAGCTGTGGCTTTCAACCCTCGAATTCATCCGCAAGAGTAAGGATGCCGACGGCAAGCCGCTCTTTCACAGCCAGCGCCACGGCGTGGTATTCCCCCTCGCCGATGCCCTCTGCTGGCTGCTGGCCTGCCGCTACCAGATTCTCGATGTGCTCGAACTGGAACAAAAGGGACCGGAAAATCCGGTCCTCGCCGAAGGGCTGGCCGGTTTTGTCACCTTTTTCAGCGACCTGGCCGCAACCCAGGCGGGACGGGCCGCCGGAGAGACGGCGCGGATCTGCGCCGAACTGGTTTACGGCTTCGGCCGCGAGGGAGAGCAGGTGCCAGAACAGGAGGAATTTTCCCGGCTCCGCCAGCAACTCGATCTGAGCCTTGCCGGATCACGCCTGGCCAAGGACCGGGCCGCCGAGGCGCTGACCAAAATCACCATCCCGGAAATTCTCGATTACCCGATATGACCGCGGGAAGCCGCGCTTGCAACGATATCAACCGATGATGGCACCGAAAAAATTCAAGTAAACAGGGATGTACCTATGGAAAATCAGATTATGGAAGTCGATGTCGCCTGTGTCGGGTTCGGACCCGCCATGGCCGGATTTCTCACCACTCTCTCCCGCGCCGTGGCCGACGAGTTCGGCGAAACCCTGTTGCCAAGCACCGTCATGCCCGGCATGCCGATGCAGATTCTCTGCTATGAACGGGCCGACGACATCGGCTTCGGAGTCTCCGGCGTGGTCACCCAGGCCCGCGGCATCCGGGAAGCCTTCCCCGACCTGAATCCGGAGGAGATCCCTCTGGCCGCGCCCGTCCGCCAGGAAAAAGTCCTCTATCTGCTCGATCCCGTCGGCGCCAGCCGCCGTTCCCCGGCGCTGAAGATCGCCGACCGGATTCTCAAGGCGGGGAAAGGGATTCTGCCGGTCTGGGACGACGCTTTCGAACTTCCCTACATTCCTCCCTTTCTGCATAAAAAGAATGGCCTGGTGATGTCGGTGGGGCAGTTCAATCAGTGGGTGGGCTCCCAGCTGATGGCCACCGGCCTGGTCCAGATCTGGCCCGGCACGCCGGTATCCGAGCCGCTCTTCGAGGGAGACAAGGTGATCGGCATCAAACTCGCCGACCAGGGCGTTGAAAAGGACGGCACTCCCGGGCCCAACTATCTTCCCGGCATGCACATCCGCGCCGCACTGACGGTGGTGGGGGACGGTCCGGTCGGCGCCGTCGGTCAGATTCTCGACCGGCGTTTCGGCTTCCCCGAAGGAAACCACCAGCGGGAATGGGCCGTCGGCATGAAAGCGGTGGTGGAACTGCCGGAAAGCTGCACCCTTCCTACCGGAACCGTCATCCATACCCTCGGCTACCCCGAGCCGGAGATCTTCGGCTTCTTCTACGTCCTCCCCAACCGCACGGCCTCCCTGGGGATATTCGTCCCTTCCTGGTTCGACAGCCCCTGCCGGACCAGCTACCGCTACCTGCAGCACTGGATGATGCATCCCGCCATCTGGCAGTACCTCGACGGCGGCAGGCTGGTCTCCTGGGGGGCCAAGACCCTGCAGGAGTCAGGCAAGCGGGGCGAGCCTTTCCTGGTCGGGGAGGGTTACGCCCGCATCGGCGAGGGGTCAGGCTGTACCAATGTGCTGACCGGCTCGGGCGTGGACGAGGCCTGGACCAGCGGCGTGCAACTGGCCGAAGGGGTGATCGAACTGGCCAAGGCCGGGCTCCCCTTCAGCCGCGAAAATCTGGAGCGGGCCTACGTCCAGCGACGCCGCGGCAGCTGGGTCGAGAAGGAGTGCGCCATCGCCAAAAAGGCCCGTGACGGCTTCCAGCGCGGCTTCATTCCCGGCGTCATCGGCATGGGCCTGACGGGCTTGAGCCGCGGTCATGTGAACATCCCGGCACAAATCCGTCGTCCCCGGGAGCAGATCAAAACTCTCGAGGATTTCTGCCGCGACCGGATCAAACCGGCCGAACTGGCCACCCTTCGCGAGGAGGCCCGGGCCAAGGGGGTGCCGGTCTTCGACGCCATCATGGACCGCCTCGGCTGGCCCAAGGTTCCCTTCGACGGCAAACTGCTGGTTTCTCACCAGGATGTCCTGTTGATGGGGGGAAAGGTGCAGGCCGCGCCTGGTTTTGCCGACCATGTCGCCTTTCTCGATCCGAAAATCTGCCGCGACTGCTATCCTCAGCTCTGCGCCGAAATCTGCTCCGGCCAGGCGATCACGCCGGGAGAGGGAGGCGGGGTTCCCCAGTTCGACCGCGACAAATGCGTTCACTGCGGCGCCTGCATCTGGAACTGCACCCGCGGGCGAAGCGACGATCCGGAACGGGGCAACATCGACTTTCGGGCCGGGTCGGGCGGGCTCCATTCCGCGGAGAACTGACATCAAAAAATCAGTGACCGGTGACTGGTGATTAGTGGCTGGTAAAAAAAACCGGTCTCCAGTCACCAGTCACCACCACATAAGGAGACAGCGAAGATCATGAGCACAGGATTTCACATCGTCGTCTGCGGGAGCCTGGTCCCCGATCCGTTACAGACCTTGAACCCCGTTCAGGGAGCAAACGGACCGGGTCTAAAGAACGAGCTGATGCTGCCGGCCGTTCTCGATCCCTTTGCCGCACATTCCCTCTACGAGGCGGCCAATCTGGCAAAAAAGATGCCAGGGAGCAAAATCTGGCTGGTCAGCCTGGGGAACAAGGCCAAACTGCAGCAGCTGATGATGACCATCGCCCAGAAGGTGGCCTTTGAACTGGTGCCCCTGGACGGACCGGCGAGCGGTTTCACCGATTCCTTCGAGGTGGCCGCCGCTCTCGCCGCCGCCATCGACAAACTCGCCAACCTCGACCGTTCCCGGTTGCTGCTGTTCGGCGGCTGCGCTTCGGCCTCCCGGGATGCCGGGGTAACGCTGCAGATGGTCGGCGAGCGGCTCGGCATCCTCGACCAGTTTCTGGCCGTGGACGAACTGAAGCTGCAGGAGGATGGCTCCCTGCGCATTCTCGAACGCATCGAAGGGGGACAGTATCAGGTTTCCGCCTGCGCCGGGCCTCCGGCGGTGCTGGCCTGGGCCACCGGCAACCTGCCGGAGCCGCCCAACAACCCTCAGATCGGAATGCAGAACATGCGCGTCATCATGCCGGCCCTGCAGAAGGCCCAGCCGGCGCCCGTGGCCGCCCCCGGCGTGACCTTCGCCTCCGTCACTCTCCCCGCCCAGCAGCGGCAGACCCGGGTCGTCAAGGATGTCCCGGTGGAGGAAATCGCCAAGGAAATCGTGGCCTGGATCAAGGAATGACGGCTTCGCCGATAACCACAGGATATTGATAAATGGAGAAAATTCTCTTTCTGGCCTACACCCAGGACGACGGCCTCCTGCCCAAGGCCGCCCTGGAAACCCTGAACGCGGCGATCGATCTGGCGTCAAAGCTCCAGGCCCCCCTGTCGTTGGGCCTGATCGGCGACAATGTGCAGGCCGCCGCCGACGCCATCGCCGGCTGCGGCGCCCAAGAATTTTTCGCTGTGGAGGGACCGGATTTCGCCTCCTCCCGCTACGCCTCCGACGCCGCCGCCGCCGAAGCCCTGGCCCGCCGGGCCGGCGCCACCCTGGTGCTGGCCCCTTCCGTCAGCCGCTTCGCCAGATCCCTGCCGGGGGCCGCCCTGCGCCTCGACGGCCGCATCGAAACCCATGTCTGCGCCCTCGACCCAGGTGGGGATTCCCTCAGTATCCAGCGCTGGTATTACCGCCAGCGCATGATCGCCACCCTGACCCGCAGCCAGCGCCCCTGGTTTCTGCTCATCGACCCGGGGGTCTTCAAGCCCTGGGAGGGTCAACAAGGGCAGGCCACGGTTGACAAGGTGACGGTCGCCCTGCCGGAAAACGCCCGCCGCACGCGCTTTGTCGGTTTCGAAGCGCCGGCCGCCGACGCCCAGACCATCCGCCCCGAGGCCGAACTGCTGTTTGTGGCCGGTGCCGGTTGGACCAAGAAACAGGCCGACGGCCAACCCCACGTCAAGGAAGCGGAAAAGCTGATCCATGATTTCATCACCAAAGCCAAGGCCTCCCTGGGCAGCAGCAAATCGCTGGTCGATCAAACCTGTGAGGGAGGTGAGGTCATCTCCTTGCTCAGTCACCTCAACCAGGTGGGACAGACCGGAGCCACCCCCCGCCATCCCAAAGGGCTGGCTACCTGCTGCCACGGCGAGGAACCCCACACCGTCGGCTGGCGCTTCATCAACGAACGCCGCGCCGTCAACCTCGACGGAAGCTGCGGCTGGGCCATCGGCAAGGCGGATGTGCTCTACGTGGCCGACGCTTTTCAGGTGATGGCCAAGGTCAACGAACTGCTCGGCGATTGATTTTATCCTCCAACAAGGAATATGCTGGGGCACGGCCTGCCGTGCCCCAGCTTTTTTTGGGGAAGGCAGGCAACACCCTGCGAAAAAAACCGATCATTGTTTTCATGACCCGGACAGATGTCACCTGGTCGAATTAACAACACCTTCGATTCTGAAGAAGGACACAAATTGGCAAAACCCAAAGTTCCTTCCTTTTTTTTTCTGGGGGTTCTCTGCGCCCTGGGAGCGACCATCATCTGGTCGGGCAACTTCATTATCGCCCGCGGCCTCGGCGGCCATTTCCCGCCGGTGCAGCTGGCCTGGTTCCGTTGGCTGACGGCGACGGCGATCCTGCTCCCTTTCGGTTACCGCGATCTTCTCCGGGAACGGCAACGGATCACCGACAACCTCGGGTTTCTGAGCCTGACCGCGCTGATCGGCATCACCGTCTTCAACACCCTCATCTACATCGCCGGCCGCTACACCACAGCCCTGAACCTGGCGCTGATCGCCACCGCCACGCCGATCTTCCTGCTGCTGCTGTCGAGAATCTTTCTCAAGGAACCGATCACCCTGCGCAAAACGGTCGGCATCGCCATCGCCGTTTTCGGGGTGGTGTCCCTGGTCACCAAAGGGGACTTCAGCCGCCTCGCGGGCCTCGACCTCAACATCGGCGACCTGGGCATGCTGCTGGCCTCCGGACTGTTTGCCGGCTACAGTATCCTGGTCGGGAAAAAACCGCGGGAACTGGGGCAGACCGCTTTTCTCACCACCATCTTCATCCTGGGGCTGTTGTTTCTCTCCCCCTGGGCCTTATGGGAAGTCCTGTACGGCGAGACCGCCATCTTCACTCCTCAGGCGATCAGCGCCATCCTCTACATCGGCATCGGCGCCTCGCTGATCTCCTTTCTGCTGTGGAACCGCGCCGTCCTCCTGATCGGCCCGGCGCGGTCGGGATTCATCTATTACTCCCTGCCCCTCTTCAGCGGCGTCGAAGCCCTGCTGATTCTCGGCGAGCCGGTCACCGCCGCCCACTTCTACAGCGGGGTCTGCATTATCGCCGGCATCGTCGTAGCCACCAATCCCTTCAACAGGAAATGAAAGAGACCGCTTTATGGATCGCTCCAGCGGAAAAAAGCCCAACCAAAAACCTTCGGCGCCCCGTCCCCCCTTGCCGGAAATCGACATCCTCGCCCTCAACGAGGAAGGGATCGGCATCGGCCGCCAGGGACCCCGCGAGGTGTGGATAAGCGGAGCCCTGCCGGGGGAAAAGGTCCAGTTCGCCATCGAACATCAGGGGCAAAGGCGCCTGGTCGGCAGTTTGAAGAAGGTTTTGAATCCCCATCCGGAGCGGATTCCCTCCCCCTGCCGCCACGCCCGTTTCTGTCAGGGGTGCCCGCTGATCGTCCTCCCCTATCCCGCCCAACTGCGCTTCAAGGAGGAGAGGGTTGGCGAGTCCCTGAACAAACATCCGGCCCTGCAACACCTCCGCATCGAACCGATCCTGGCCGCTCCCCATCCCCTGGGCTACCGCAGCAGCGCCAAACTGGTCTTCGCCAAGCAGCGCGGCAAGGTTTCCCTTGGCCTCTACCGACGGGGCAGCCACGATGTGATCGACATCGGCGACTGTCCCCTTCATCACCCCCTGCTCAATCGGGTGGTCCGGGTGGTAAGGGAAGAGGTGGAGCGGCAGAACATCTTCGTTTACGATGAGAACAAGGGGCGGGGACTGCTGCGCTATCTGCTGATCCGAGTGGCGCCGGAAAGCTCCAGGGCGATGGTCACCTTCGTCACCGCCGAGCGTAATTTCCGGGAACTCATCCATCTGGGAAAATGGCTGCAACGCAAGGTGCCGGAGGTGATCTCGGTTCACCAGAACATCAATGCCAAGGCGGGCAACGTCATTGTCGGACGGGAGACTCAGAAGCTGTTCGGCCACAGCGATCTGATCACCACGGTGGGGGATATCCGCCTGCGCATCTCCCCCACCTCCTTCTTCCAGGTCAACCCCGATCAGGCGGCGGCCATCTATGCTCTGGTCAGGCGCTGGGCGGCCCTGACCAAGGGCGAGAACGCCGTCGATCTCTACTGCGGAATCGGCGGCATCGCCCTCAATCTGGCCCGTGACGCCGGCTTCGTCATCGGCATCGAAAGCGTCGAGGAAGCGGTGCGCAACGCCCGCGACAACGCTGCCATGAACGGCCTCGGAAACTGTTCCTTCCGAGCCGGGGATGCCGCTTTGCTGATGGAGGAACTGGCCGAAGAAATGCCCCCCGGCAGCGTGCTGACCCTGAATCCCCCCCGCAGCGGCTGCGACGGGAAGGTACTGGAAGCGGCGGCGAAAATGGCGCCGCGGGCGATGATCTATGTCTCCTGCGACCCGGATACCCTGGGTCGCGATCTGGCCTCGCTCGACGACCTCGGCTTCCGTGCCGTCACCGCACAGCCGGTGGACATGTTTCCCCAGACCTCCCACGTGGAGACGGTCGTGAGGCTGGCCCCGAAAACCAAACGCTAAAAGCAATGCCCTTGGTTCCCCAGCGCCTTTCAGGCGATGACGTAGGCGCCCGTCCCCACGGCGACCAGGCTGCCCCGATCATTGTGCAGTTCGACCCGGCTGACCGCTACCTTCCGCCCGATCCTCAGAATATGACCGGTGGCGACAAACCACTTTCCCAGGCCGGGGCGCAGATAATCGACCCGCAGATCGATGGTGCCCAGTTTCCCGAACAGCTGCAGCTTCTTTTCCAGCGGCTCTCCCGCCAGGTGCTTCTGTGAGCCGATAAAGGCCACCAATCCGCCGGTGACATCGATGACGGTGGAGATAACTCCGCCATGGAGAGTGCCGCGCTGATAGTTGCCCACCAATTCATCCCGCATCTCAAAGCGAACCCGGGGATTCTGGAGGTCGAGAGATTCAACCTTCAGCCCCAGCATCCTGTTGAAGGGGATTCTGTCATCGAAAATGGTCTGAATGAGGGGCAGAATCTCCTGCCCCTCCGCTGAACCGGTCATGTAAACACCCTCCTTTTAATACCACTCCGGCAGTTCGTCAGGAACCCGATGAAACCAGTTCGAATGCCGGCGCCCTTCCTCCAGGGCCGCCTCCGCCTGGAGGATGATGGCGCGCCGATCCTTTGGGTAGGTGCCGGAGAGGTGGAGCAGATTGGACACATGGTCCGAACGCAGGATCGTTCCCCGCGGATTGAGGCTCTTCACGACATTCAGCGCCTCCTCCAGAATTTCTCCGTTGGTCAAAGCTCTGATCGAATGCAGGTAATCGTCGTTGCCGCCGCGCATCAGGGTCAGCAGGGAAAAATAGCGGGGCGAGAGGAGACTGATCCATTCCGCCGTGGCACCGGCATGCTCGGCGGTGCGCGCCTTCCCGGCCAGGCCGAGGATGGCGGTGACCGAGAGCTTCATTCCGGCCTGGTGGGCCATGCGGCACTGGTCCAGCATTGCTTCGGCGGTAAACCCCTTTCTTGCCGACCGGAGGGTTTCTTCATCGCCGCTTTCCAGACCGAAGTAGAGAAGGCGCAGTTTTCTTTCGCGGAGCTGTTGCAGTTCCACTCCGCTCTTGGTGTTCAGGCTGTTCGGCGAGGCGTAGGCGGCCACTCGGGCCAGTTTGGGAAAGGTCGCGGCGAGGACATCGAGGAGCATCACCAGGTCGCCTTGCGGATAGATCAGGCCATCACCATCGCCGATGAAGATGCGCTGAACGGATTCCCGGCGCCAAAGAGGAACGGAAGCGATCTCGGCCAGCAATTCCGCCGGCGGCCGGATACGGAATCGCTTGGTCCTGTACATTCCGCAAAAGCCGCAGAGGTTGTGGGAACAGCCGATCGTCGCCTGCACAATCAGGGAATCGGCCTCGGCGGGAGGGCGGAATACCGGCTCGTCGTATTCGAAGAAGCGAAGCATGGCAACCCAGCAAAGAATTTTTTACACCATAAAAAAGTTCCCGGCACCGTCAGTGATTTGTACGTTCAATGCCTCAGGTTGTCAACAGATCAGCCGGAAGGGACCTGAATTGTTCCCGGCCGGCCGCTGCAGCGGAGTGCAGTCAGCGGCAGCTCATCATCGACATGGAGAACAAAAACAGGTATACTCCGCTGACCAGGGAGACCATCCTGTCCCGAAAAGCGTCAACTATCCGGAAACGATATGCGGCAAACAAACGTCCTCGACAGTTTTCATCGCGACATCAGCTACCATGTAAGCATGGCGGGAAACGACAGCATCTCACTTTTGGGGACGCTCAGGGACCGCTACCACGATATCGAGATCGAGGTGCTGGTCGACAGCGCCTCGCTGAAAATCGTCGACATCCGCTCTTCCTTTCGCTCGGTCCCCTCCCCTTTCTGCCACGATGTCGAAAAACGTCTGCAGACGCTGAAAGGGATGCAGATCGCCAAGGGGATCAACCGCCGGGTGGGGGAAGTCCTGGGGGGCCCGGCAGGCTGCGGCAACCTGCGCAGCCTGCTGATGGGGCTGCTCCCTCTGGCCATCAACACCCGCGCCGCGGCCGGTCTGGACGACGAAAGCCGGATGCTGGAGGCGATGCACGAGCAGATGAAGGGGACCTGCGCCGGATTCCCGGAAAATCCATGACATTGAAGGAAACATGACAGGCGCCCATGTTTCAGGTGCCTTCTTCCCTTTTGACCCACCAGGCCAATCGACTGAAACCAATTCCAACCACAGACAACGGAGATTATTTATGATCAAAGCAGCCGCCCGCCACATCCTGGTCCAAACCCAGCAGGAATGCCAAGACCTGAAACAAAAGATCGAAAACGGCGCCGATTTCGCCGCCATGGCCAAACAGTATTCAAAATGTCCCTCGGGAAAAAGGGGCGGCGATCTGGGGGAATTCACCCAGGGGCAGATGGTCCGGGAATTCGACCAGGTAGTTTTCAAGGAAGAGGTCGGGAAGGTTCACGGCCCGGTGAAGACCCAGTTCGGCTATCACCTCATCGAGATCACCCGGCGCGGAGAATAAGGGAAAGTACAGCGTTCCCTGACGCAAAAAACCCCGCGGTCATCCGCGGGGCTTTTTTTGTTTCAGTTCAATAATTTTTTCAGAATTTTTTAAATTTTTGTCACGTTGGTCGATTGAGGTCCTTTTTGTCCCTGGACCACATCAAACCGCACGCGATCACCCTCCGCAAGTGATTTGAAGCCGTCCCCTTGAATGGCGGAAAAATGAACGAACACATCGGGTCCATTATCCTGTTTAATGAAACCATAACCTTTTGCGTCGTTAAACCACTTTACTGTGCCTTCTGCCATGCTTTTTTCTCCTTTTTTCCCCTGCGGGGGTTTTGTCGGTTGTGCGCATTTCAGCCCATCCCCAAAAAAAGAAAGCCACACGGATCACAGAGGTCCGTGCGGCTCATTTTCGGCTGATTGAGTTTTTTGACACCGTGTCATACATCTGAAACTTGCACAATCTTCCTGATTCATGGGAAACATATCATGGGAAATAACTGAAAACAAGTTTTTTTCTTGTGGATTTTTTTTCTTTTTTCCCCCGAAAATTTTCCTCCATCCTGCCGGCGGCGTGCTGGGAAACCATCCTCTGCTTCCCGGACAAGGCGGCGGGTTGCGACAGACCGAGCATGGTCAACAGGATGTGCCCTTCGGAAAAAACGAGCAACGCCGCATGGCCGCCAAAGCGACGCTTGTTAATACCCGTCTAGCGATCGATCAGTTGATGAGCCCCTGTAAAATAGGCTCTTCGCCCCTGGATGAGGATCAGCAGGGAGGTGACGGCGACACTGCCGGTAATGGCGCACATGATGGCGATCTGGTATTTGACGGCGATCATCGGTTCGGTTCCGGAGAGAATCTGGCCGGTCATCATGCCGGGGAGGAAAACGATCCCCATCGCCGCCATGGAGTTGATCGAGGGGATCAGCGCCGCCCGGAAGGCGCTGCGCACCACATCGAAGGCGGCCATGCGGGAGGAGGCCCCGAGGCACAGCGCCGTCTCGATCTCATCCCGTCGCTCCTTCATCTCCGAGGCGAGGCGCTCCGCCGCCAGGCTGGCGCCGGTCATCGAGTTGCCGATGATCATGCCGGTCAGGGGGATCAGATAGCGGGGATCGTACCACGGCTCCAGACCGATGACGATCTGGCAGAAGAAGAAGGTCATCACCCCGCAGCCGATGAAAATGGAGGAAGTGACGATGGTATAGAAGCGGGGTATTCGGGTCTTGACCCGGGATGCCACCGTCTGGATTGCAAAAACCCCCATCACCACGAGGATCAGCATAACCGGCCAGGGGCTCTGAAGGGCGAAAATCAGGTGCAGCAGGTAGCCCGCCGCCAACAGCTGCACCCCCATGCGCGCCGCGGCGATCAGCAGGGCGCGCTCCTGGCCGATCTGCTGCCAGCGACTCAGGCCGACCAGAAAAAGGATCACGCCATAAACCACGGCCAGATCGCTGTAAGCCAGATCGATGATCGTTTTCTCTTCCATCCTGTTCACTCTCCCCTGGCGGGCATTTCCGCCATAAACCGGATCATTTGGGGACTTTCGGGCTTGCGGAAGAAATCGGGCGCCGCCCCTTGCTCGAGAATTTTTCCTCCCTCCAGATAGAGCCCCTTGTCGGCGGCCCTTTCCATCAGGGGGAGATCATGACTGACCATGAGGATGGTCAACCCCTCTTCCCGGCACAAATTCCTGAAGTTGGAGATCAGTTCCTCGGCGGTGGGACGGTCGAGGGCGCTGGTTCCCTCGTCGAGGATGAGAATCTCCGGGCGGCAGAGAAGCCCGCGGGCCAGATGGACGCGCTGCTGCTGTCCGGCGGAGAGGGCCCGGGCCTCCTCGCCGATCAGATTTGCCGGCAGACAGCACAGGTCCACGGCCCGGCGGATGCGGCGGTCGTCTGCCGGCGGGGGTGCTTCTCCGCCAAGGACAAAGGAGCGCTGCAGGTTGTCCAGCACGGTTCCGGAAAACATGAAGGCCTTCTGCTGGATGAGCATGACGCGGCGGCGCAGCTCGAGGGGGTTCCCATCGCGGATATCCTGCCCATGAAAAAGAATGCGTCCGGCGCTCGGCTCTTCCAGCCGGTTGAAAAGCCGGATCAGGGTCGTCTTGCCCCCTCCCGAGGGACCGATCAGGGCCCACAACTCTCCCTTCCCCAGGCTGAGGTCGATTCCTTTGAGAATCTCCTTGGTCAGCCCCTTGCGGGAATCGGTTCGGCTCTTGAAAATTCCCTCGGCGCGCAGCACTTCCATCATTCAGAAGCTTCCTCCCGCAGCCGGCGCATGACCTTCTTCATGTCCTCCCAGACATCTTTCTTGCCGTTGGGGTTGCGCAGCAGATAAGCCGGATGGTAGGTGGGCATCAGGGGGATTCCCTGGTACTCCCGCCACTGTCCGCGCAGGCGGCTGATGGGAGTACGGTCACGCAGCAGGGTCTGGGCGGCGCAGCGCCCCAGGGCGACCAGCAGACGCGGACGGATGGCGGCCAGCTGACGTTTCAAAAAAGGCTCGCAGGCGGCCACTTCTTCCGGCAGGGGATCGCGATTCCCGGGGGGTCGGCATTTGCCCACATTGCAGATATAGACATCCTCCCGGCCAAGCCCCATGGCGAAGAGAATCCGGTCGAGGAGCTGCCCGGCTTCGCCGACGAAGGGGAGCCCCTGAATATCCTCCTCCCGCCCCGGCGCCTCGCCGACGAAAACGAGACGGGCCTGGGGATTGCCATGACCAAAGACGATCTTCTGCCGTTTCTCCGCCAGTGGGCAGCGCCGGCATTCCCCCAGGTCGGCGCGGATCTCGTCCAGCGTCTCCCTGCTTTCGACACCAGAACCGATAGGTTCCCTTTCCGGCGCAGCCTTGGCGACGGGTGCCGCCGAAAGCGGAATGCCCTCCACTCCCATCTCCTGAAACTCTTGTAACAAAGTCCGGGTTCCCCGGAGAATTCCGCACATCTCCTGACGCAGCGAATCGTCCATCTCTCACCTTTTTCCGTAAATATTTACCAGAATTATGGCACAATCCGCCGCCTGTTAAAACCGTCTTCCGCGATAATCGACGCCTTACAGAACCAGACATCAGCGCATCTCCGGCTTTCTCTTTGTGGCCGGGTGACAATGGCGGTGTCCAGTCGCGCTGTTTGGCAAGGATTTTCGGTCATCCCCGGATCAAGGTCATTTGGCCGCGTCGGCCAGGTTTTATAGCAGAACCCACAAAACCTGCTATGATTTAGGTTGAAATTTCTAACCACTTAATTTTAATATACTTTTAACATTTCCCTGGTGGATTTCCAGATGCCTTGTCCGTCGCCGAAACCGCTCTTTCCATCCCGCTTGGTAATGATTGGAATCCTTTCCGGTTTGATGATGACCACTGCCCTGGGATGGGTCTCCTGGCTCTCACTGAATCAACTTTCCGATCGAATCGCCGCCATCGGCAAGGGGATTGTCACAGCCGAAAATTTTTC
>JAAZDE010000085.1 GCA_012512925.1 Desulfuromonadaceae bacterium | reverse complement strand
GCTGAGTACCATGAACACCAGATGAACCGGATTTTTCAGAGGATCGGAAACGGCCAGGCCGCTTTTGGAACGGCCGATCAGAACCATGGGACGGCGGGCGGCATCGGTTTGGGCGTGGGGCAGAGCTACCCCGTTGTCGAGGGCGGTGCTGCGCATCCGCTCGCGGGCAAGGACGCTGTCGGTCAGCGTCTGGAGATCAAGATCCGGGTTTTTACCGGCGATCTCCCGCAGAATTTCGACGACGGCCTCGTCGAGGGTCTGCGATTTCAGATCCGTCACCACGTGATCGGTTCGCAAAAAGCGGGTATAGGGCATGGAATTGCCTCCTTGACTGACGGGAATCGGTGCGGGAGGGGGCAATCGAACAATGGAAAGATGCTGCTCTCGGGGGAATGCACCTGCGGCGCGCCGACAACCCCTCCCGCCGCGTTCCGGCCCTGGTCCAAAGCCGGTTTCCCTGTATACAATAGCCTTTTACGCGGCGTCAAGGATTAGGATGACCAAAATTCACAATGGCCGGGGACCAAAAAACCAGGGCCGAACGGATTCGGCCCTGGAAAATGGTCATGAGGGAGGTATGGCGGAGACTCAGCAGAAACGGGGATTGGAGGAAGCAACGCCCAGGGACTTGGCCGGGCGGATTTTTTTCCTGAAGCTGAAAATCTCTCGAGACGGACGGTGAGCCTCACGCCACGCCTGCTCGCGACTGATGCCGATGTCGTCCAGAAGGTGATCATCGAGGGCCAGCAGCGCCTGGCGCTGGCGACGGATTTCCCGCCACAGAGTGATGATGGAGGTGATATTCTTTAACAACAACGAAAGGGACATGACGACTGCTCCACGGGAAAAATACGGTTAACCGGCAAATTTCAGGCGAAAAGAGTGGCCGGTGCGAGCGTTCCCCGCCAGAACGCTGTGCGGCAGGTTAAGGCGGCAGTCCGCCATGGCGGTGATGACAATCCGTCCAGGCAGGGCGGATTGAAAATTCTCCCCCCGGCGGAGCAGATAATCCCGCCAATCCCCCTCCTGAGTGATCCACAGAATCCCCTCTCCGCACCGCACCAACCGTCCGCAACGGCCGCCGTCGAGGGCCAGCATCTCATCCTTGCGCAGCAGAATTTCCATAGCCTCCTCCTCTTCGGTTTTGGTCTTGTGTAAAGACTACCCTTGAAAGAGGCTCAGTACCAGATACAAAAACTTGATTTTGTACCTGGTACAGTTTATCTTTTATTCAACTGTAACCATCAATCCCCCCTTCAACTGTACCTGTTTCTTTCTTTTTCCAGGGTATACGATCCTGTCATGCGCGCAATCAACCACAGAAAATCACCCGACCTCCCCCTATACGAACAGATCGCCGGGCAGGTGGCCGCTCTGGTGGAAAAAGGCACCTTTCGCCCCGGCGACCGGGTTCCCTCGATCCGCGACCTGAGCCGTCAGTTCCGGGTCAGCCTCAACACCGTCAAGGAGGCCTACGCCCTGCTCGAGGACCGCCGCCTCATAGAGGCCCGCCCCCAGTCGGGCTATTACGTCTGCGCCCGCCTTCCGGAAACCCCGGAGGAGCCGCTGGTCAACCCCCCCGCCATCAACCCCACCGAGGTCAGCATCAGCCGCATCTTCCGCATGGTGATGGACGATCTCCTCGATCCGAAACTGGCCCAGCTCGGCATCGCCTTTCCCAACCCCGACCTGCTGCCGATCGACAGGCTGAACCGGATGCTTGCCACGGAAACCCGACGGTTCCGCATCCCCTCCATCGCCTATGAAATCCCGCCGGGCAGCGAGCGGCTGCGCAAACAGATCGCCCAGCGCATGCTGGTGACCGGCTGCACCCTGCGTCCCGACCAGATCATCATCACCTCCGGCTGTGTGGAAGCGGTGGTCCTGTCCCTGCGCGCCCTCTGCCGACCCGGCGATACGGTGGCGATCCAGTCCCCCGTCTACTTCAATTTCCTCCAGGTGATGGAGGATCTGGAACTGAAAATCCTCGAAATCCCGACCTCCCCCCTCAGCGGCATGAGTCTCGACGCCCTGGAATATGCCCTCGACAACCACCGGGGCGAGGTCAAGGCGTGCCTGGTACTGACCAATTTCAACAATCCCTGCGGCGGTACCATGAGCGACAACGACAAGCGCCGCCTGGTCGCCATCCTCGACCGGCAGGGCATTCCGCTGATCGAGGACGACATCTACGGCGATCTCTCCTTCAGCGACCAGCGGCCGACGGTGGCCAAAGCCTATGACACTACCGGCAACGTCCTGCTCTGTTCCTCCTTTTCCAAAACCCTGGCGCCGGGCTACCGTGTCGGCTGGATCGCGCCGGGACGGTTCCAGGAGACCATCGAACGGGGCAAGATGCTGACCAACATCGCCACCTCGACACCGCCGCAACTGGCCATCGCCGAATTCCTGGCCAACGGCGGTTATGATCATCACCTGCGCAGCATCCGCCGGGTCTATGCCCGCAAAGTGGCCCAGATGGCCGATGTGATCGGACGCTATTTTCCGGAAGGAACCCGGGTGACGCGCCCCAAAGGGGGCTTCGTGCTGTGGCTGGAGATGCCGGAACAAGTCGATTCGATCCGCCTGTTCGATCTCGCCCATCGCCAGGGAATCAGCATCGCGCCGGGGCCTCTCTTTTCCGCCAGCGGAAAATACCGCAACTTCGTACGCCTCAACGCCGGCTTCTATTCGGAAAAAATGGAAACGGTCATCGCCACCCTCGGCAGCCTGGCCGGCGATCTGGCCTCGGAAAAATCCTCAAAACCCGGTGTGCTCAGGCCCAAAAACTAAAAATCATCCCTTTTCCCTGCGCCTCGCCGCTTTGAAAACAACGGTTGCCTTTGGCCGGCCGCCGATGCCGGCCAGGCGCCGCCCCTCCTCAACTTCCGCCACCGGTGAAACCTTCCCAAAATAAATAAAACACCGTTTTTAATCAGCCGCGGGCCATTTCATCAATCCTGACCGGACACATATGGCCCTTGCAATCCTGGTCTTCGTGACGTAAAATCAACAAATTTTTTACTGGAAAAATCTGCCCAGGAACCCTGAAACGGCACTGTCCTCGGAATTTATCCAAGCTTAAAAAAACGAAAGAGGTGCGTCATGAAAAAGTGGGTCACTTTCCTTGTCCTCCCGGCCGCCATCGCCCTGTTGTCTCCCTTCACCAACCCGGCCTCCGCCGAAAAACCGCTCCGCCTGACCTACAGCATCTTCTTCCCCCCGGCCCACGGCCAGGCGGTTACCGCCATGGAGTGGGCCAAGGAAGTGGAGAAAAGGACGGGAGGCCGCCTGGTTGTCGACACCTTCCCCGGCGGCACCCTGACCCCCGCCCAGGACTGCTACGCCGGCGTCGTCAACGGCATCTCCGACATCGGCATGTCCTGCTTCGCCTACACGCGGGGACGCTTCCCGATCATGGAGGCCCTCGATCTGCCGATGGGCTATCCCTCCGGCGTCGTGGCGACACAGGTGGCCAACGAATTCTACGCCGCCATGAAGCCGAAAGAACTCAGCGACGTGAAGGTGCTCTACATCCATGCCCACGGGCCGGGACTGCTGCATACCAAAACCCCCGTCCACAAAATGGAGGATATGAAAGGGATGAAGATCCGCTCCACCGGTTTCAGCGCCAAGGTGACGGAAGCTCTCGGCGCCATCCCGGTGGCCATGCCCCAGGGCGAGACCTATGAAGCCTTGCAGAAAGGGGTGGTCGGCGGCACCTTCACGCCCATCGAAACCCTGAAAGGATGGAAACAGGCCGAGGTGATCAAATGCACCACCGATTGCCCCGATATCGGCTACACCACCGCCATGTTCGTCGTCATGAACCGCGACAGATGGGACGCCCTGCCCGAAGACATCAAAAAAATCCTCGAGGATCTGAACGGGGAATGGATTCAAAAGCATGGCCAGGAGTGGGACCGCCTCGATCAGGAAGGGAAGGAATACTCCCTGGGCAGAAACAACCAGATCTTCCCCCTGAGCGAGGAAGAGAACAAAAAATGGGTTGCGGCCGTGGCGCCGATCATCGATGATTACCGCCAGGCGGCCAATGCCAAAGGGCTTCCCGGCGACAAGGCCGTCACCGAAATTAAACGACTGCTTCAGGAACACAAGAAATAACCCGACGGGGCGCGATCGGGGCCGGTCCATGACCGGCCCCGATCCTCAGCCCGCCATCATCCCCCGGCAGGATCGACAAAACCGCCATGCACCGGATAGAGAAACAGATCAACAGTTTCGCCATCACTGTCAATTGGGTGTCCGCCCTGGCCATTCTGGTCATGATGTTACTCACCACCCTCGACGTGGTGCTGCGGCTGTTCAAAAGCTCCATCCCCGGCACCTATGAAATCATCGGTTTGCTCGGGGCCTTGGTCAGTTCCTTTGCTCTCGGCTACACCTCGGTGGAGAAGGG
>JAAZDE010000084.1 GCA_012512925.1 Desulfuromonadaceae bacterium | reverse complement strand
TTTATTCGCAGGAAGCCTCTCCCCTGGGAACCGCCGGAGCGTTGCGTTTGGCCCTGCCATTATTAAAATCCGAATCTGCTCTCGTCGTGAATGGGGATTCCTTCTGTGATGCAGACCTTCGGGGTTTTTGGGAGTGGCATCGCGGGCGGGAAGCCGATGCGTCCATGCTTTTGGTTGAGGTTCCCGATACGAGACGTTACGGCCGGGTTTCAGTCGACAACGAAGGCCGGGTTATTCGATTTGAAGAAAAAAACGAGGAAGGTGCTCCCGGTTGGATTAACGCCGGGATTTATCTGATCAGGAGACGATTATTGGAAAAGCTGCCCGAAAAACAAAATGTTTCCTTGGAGCGTGACGTTTTTCCGGCTTTCCTGAGGAAGGGATTGTTCGGTTTTCAAAGCAAAGCGAGATTCCTGGATATTGGCACACCACAGTCTTATCAAAGTGCATCCAGGTTTTTTCATGAGGGATAACGGGATGCCGAAACGTCTTTTTGCGGTCTTGGATCGTGATGGTACGATTATTGTGGAACGCAATTATCTTTCCGATCCTGATCAGATTGAACTTTTGCCGGGGGCGGCCAGGGGTTTACGTCAACTGATGGCGCTGGGACTCGGGCTGCTTGTGGTGACAAACCAATCGGGAATCGGCAGGGGGTTTTTTGATTTTTCCGATCTTGAAGGTATTCATCGGCGGTTTCGTGAACTGCTTCAGGAGAAAGGGATACATCTGCAGGGAATTTATTTTTGTCCCCACAAGCCGGAAGACAACTGCGGATGCCGCAAGCCGCGGCCGGGGTTGCTGGAGTTGGCGGCAAAGGATCTGGATTTTGATCCGCAGGCTGCTTTTGTCATCGGGGACAAGATTTGTGATATCGAGCTGGGGCGGAAGGTGGGTGCCACGACATTCCTGGTGCGAACGGGTTATGGAGCCCAGATTGCCGAGGAAGGGGCGGTCAGAGCCGATTATGTCGTGGATGATCTGCCCGCGGCGGCCCGGATAATCGGGCAGCTGATTGACGCTAGACAAGAGAGGACTATCTGATGGGATTTGATTTTCGGGAGAAGATCAGAAAACATTTCCTGGAGAGCTCCGGAATAAAAATTCAAATGGCGGAGCAACACATCGAACCGATCGTCAGGGCCGCGAACCTGATCAGCGACACTTTTCGTTCCGGCGCCAAAGTGTTGTTGTGTGGCAATGGCGGCAGCGCCGCGGATTGTCAGCACATGGCAACCGAGTTTCTGAGCCGGCTCACCAAGGATTTCGAGCGGCCGGGATTGCCGGCCATCGCGTTGACCACCGACACCTCTTTCCTGACCGCGTTTACCAACGATTGTGGTTTTGACGGCATATTCGAGCGTCAGGTCGAGGTATTGGGAAAGCCGGGCGATACATTGGTCGGGATCAGCACCAGCGGCAGCTCAACAAATGTGATTCGCGCTTTAAAAGCGGCAAAAAAAGGGGAGATGAAAACGATTGTTCTCACCGGAAACAGCAATCGTCTCAATGAAATTGCGGATGTTTTGATTTCAGTGCCAAGCGATGATACTCAATATATTCAGGAAGCTCACCTGACCATAGAACATATACTTTGTTTCCTGGTGGAGCGCAGCCTGTTTGAAATTCAGAATAAGTAAAAATGAAAATAATAAATTTATTATCCATTCCCTTAGGACTTAGTTTGTAATACTTCTGAAGTAATTGGAGGATAATACAATGATTATCAGTCGAACTCCTTTCCGCATTTCATTTTTCGGCGGCGGTACGGACTATCCTGCCTGGTATCGAAAACATGGCGGTGCTGTTCTGGCGACTACGATAGACAAGTACTGTTATATTACCTGCCGCAATCTGCCTCCTTTCTTTGAACATAGATACTGCATCATCTATTCGAAAATGGAGTATCGTCAGACTCTTGATGAAATAACCCATCCGGCGGTTCGTGAAGTCATCCGCTTTCTGAATTATGATCGCGGCCTGGAGATCCATCATGATGGAGACCTTCCCGCGCGGAGCGGCATGGGTTCCAGTTCCTCCTTTTCAGTAGGGCTGCTGCATGCTTTGTATGCCTTGAAGGGGCAGATGGTCAGCAAGAGGCAGTTGGCTCTGGACAGTATTCATGTCGAACAGGAGATACTCAAGGAAACCGTCGGTTCACAGGATCAGGTGCTGGCGGCGTACGGCGGATTCAACCACATCTCTTTTCTGTCGAATGGCGATATTTCTGTCAGGCCGGTCACCATAACCCGGGAGCGGATGAGGGAACTCAATTCGCATCTGATGCTTTTTTATTCCGGTATCAAACGGACTGCTTCCAACATCGCCGTGAGCTATGTCGACAATATCGAGGCCAGGAATCGCCAGTTGAGAATTTTAAAGGATTTTGTCGATGAGGGTATCAACATACTGAGCAGCGGTCAGGACATCCGCGGATTTGGTGAATTGATGAACGAAGCCTGGCAGTTCAAGCGCAGTTTGAGTGCGGAAGTTTCCAATTCCCAGGTGGATGGTCTTTATGAAGAGGCCCTGGCGGCCGGAGCCTTGGGCGGAAAACTCACAGGCGCCGGGGGCGGAGGGTTTCTGTTGCTGTTTGTTCCTCCCGACAAACAGAAAACAGTCAGGGAACGGCTGAACAAACTCATTCATGTGCCTTTTAAATTCGAATTTTCAGGCTCCCAGATTATTTTTTACGATGACGAGGAAGATTACCTGGCTGAAGAGAGGGAACGAGCGAATCAGACGATCAAGCCCTTTGAAGAACTCAGGCATTCGTCGGCGGCGGATGACCCTTTTCAGGAAATTACACACAAATCCGGTGAAGAAATTCCCGTTGGAGGTGAAAAATGAACGTGTTGGTAACTGGTGGAGCGGGGTATATCGGGGCGGTTCTTGTACCGGCTCTTTTAGCGGAAGGGCACAACGTTACCGTCATCGATAATTTTATGTACCAGCAGGTCCCTCTTATGGATTGCTGTCATGACAAAAAGCTGAAGGTTGTCCGCGGCGATGTTCGTGACAGGAAACTTTTGGGTGAGCACGTGTCCAAAGCGGATGCGGTTCTTCCTTTGGCATGTCTGACGGGTGCTCCCATCTGTGCCCGTGATCCGGAGGCGGCAAAGGCGGTCAATTTCGATGCGGTCAAGGCAGTCGCCGAACTCATGGGCCCGAAGCAGATGATTATTTTTCCTTGCACCAACAGCGGATATGGAATCGGCCAGGCCCATATCCATTGCGACGAGGACAGCCCTCTGCGGCCGGTTTCGGTATATGGGCGCCTCAAGGTGGAAATTGAGTCGTTCCTGTTGAACAATTGCAATTGTCTCACTTTCCGGTTTGCCACTCTTTTTGGAGTAAGCCCAAGAATGCGCCTCGATCTGCTGGTCAATGATTTTACTTATCGCGCGGTGACGGATCGCTACCTCGTATTGTTCGAACCCCATTTTAAACGGAACTACCTCCATGTGAGGGATGCCGCCGGCGTTTTTTTACACGGCCTGAACCATTTCGAGCGGATGAAAGGGCGTCCCTACAATGTCGGTCTCAGCGATGCCAATCTCAGCAAATGGGAACTATGCGAGCGGATCAAGCAACATGTTCCGGATCTTGCCGTTATGATCAGTGAATTGGGGCAGGACCCGGACAAGCGCAATTACATAGTCAGCAACGAACGCATCGAGTCTACCGGCTTTAAAACTGCGTTCAGTCTGGACGATGGCATCGATGAACTTGTCAAGGGTTATCAGATCCTCCCTCGCGGCCAGTTTTCCAACGTTTGATCGATTTTAAGAATGTTTCAAAGAGCGGCCAGGGTGACAAAGGGATGAGGGTTCTTCTGATCAGCGGCGATTTTCCCCCTGCGAGATCCGGCGAGGCGGCTCATGCCTTTCATCTTGCCTTGAACCTTGCCCGACGCGGGGTGGAGGTGCATGTTCTCACCTCCGCTGTCGCTGAGGTGAACACCCACCCGGATTTTACGGTGCACCCTCTCATGCGGAGCTGGTCCTGGTGGGAAGTGCCGCGTTTTATTGCTTTTTTGCGGCGCTGCCGGCCGGATGCCATTCTCCTGTTGTACTTGGGCGCCATGTATGATTTTCATCCGATGATTACCTTTTCACCCACTATTTCGAAAGGTGTGCTTCACTCCCCGCCCTTTGTGGTCCAATTTGAGAATCCCGCTTCACCCGCATGGGAAAAAACCTTTTTCGGGAAATTGTTTCGCAAGCTTGCCGTCCAGGTTTTGGCGAGGAAAGGTGCGGATTACACCTTCGGCACATTGCTCCATGATAGCAGGAAGATCATTTTTTTATGCGGGGCACATAGAAAGCTGCTGGAAGAACTTTATCCACAGATAGATGAAAAGGGTTTTCTTGCCCCTCCCCCTCCTTTTATGGAGATATCTGAGGCCAATAGCAAATCACGAGCCCAGGGACGAGCCTTGATCGGTGCCGATCCGAGTGATTTTCTTCTTGTCTATTTCGGTTACATTTATACTGGGAAGGGATTGGAAACGCTTTTAAAAGCGTTAAAAATAGTGTCTGTGCATGAAATCAAAATCAGATTGGTAATTGTTGGAGGATTTGTAGATCATTTCTTCGCTAAAGACTTTGGTGCGGAGACCAAAAAGTATTCCGATACTATCTTTGCTTTACAGGATTCTCTGGGTGTTGCCGACAAGGTAACCTGGATCGGTCATGCCCAGCAGGAGCAGGTAACCTGCTATCTTCGTGCTGCCGATCTATGTGTTCTTCCCTTTGACAAGGGGATTCGTTTAAACAACAGTTCTTTCGCCGCGGTAGCGGCCCATGGACTGCCTGTTATCACGACAAATTCCGGCGAGTCGGATCCCCAGTTTTCCCACTGTCAGAACGTTTTTCTGTGCCCGCCCAAAGAACCTGAAGCCTTGGCCGCCGGAATCCTTGCTCTCCTGGAAAACCCCGATCTTCGCTCCCGCCTGAGCAGTGGTGTTTTGAACTTGGCTGAAGAGTGGTTTTCGTGGAACGGTACAATTCAAAAAACCATGGAAGCATTGTCTTTAAAAACATCAAATGACCAGGAGAGATAAATTTTTATATGAATGTGGATACACTTGTAAGTGTTGTTATTCCAACCTTCAATAGGTCCGATTTTATTCTGAAGGCAGTTGATTCCGTAATCAGGCAGACCGGGATAAAATTTGAAATAATTGTCGTGGATGACGGATCGAATGACGATACAGAGGATAAGCTTAGCGATTATATTGAAAAAGGCGTCTTGTTTTTTATAAAACAACAAAACAGGGGGCCGGCGGCGGCAAGGAATTTGGGGATAAAGCGCGCCAAGGGTAATTATATATGTTTTCTTGATGCCGATGATACTTTTGAGGTAAACAGCATTAAAGACAGAGTGTCAGTATATGAAAAATATCCTCAGATTGGACTCCTTTGCAGCGATTTCAGGGAAACCTTTTTGGGGAAAGATAATGCTATAATTCAAAGTACAGAATTTTCCCGCCGAAAAATAATTAAAAATGAATTCAGCGAGTTTGTTAAAATAAAAGATGGCGATATTCACCTTTTCAATAAGGAAATTTATTATGATCCTTTATTGTTGCGGCGAATGATATGGACCGGAACTGTAGTGGTTCCAAAGAATGTTTTTGCAAATGTGGGTTTTTTCAATGAAGAATTAAGAATTGCGGAAGATATAGATCTATGGCTTCGTATTGCAAAAAAATATGAAATTGTCTTTTTGTCATCTTCCACCGCCACGTATTTTGTTCACGATGGTGGAATCACTAAAAATATTCCAAATTATTACAATTCAACAAATACGGTTTTAGTTAAATACCTTGAACAAAATCCTACATTGCCGCTATATTGCAGAAAAAAAATTACAGAAAAAATAGCATCATATTTTTTTATCATTGGATATTATTACTATGAAAAAAACAAATATAAAGAAGCAGGATTTTATTTTAGAAAATCAATAAAATATAATTGTTTATTTCTGAACTGCTATCAATACGCGGCTCTTACCCTTTTGCCGTATTCCGTCATTTCCGGTTTAAGAAATTTCAGGAGGTATTTGTTAGGGTTGAGAAAGACCGTTTAGAAAGATTGCCGTACATGTTTTCAGTAAAAATGAAATTTATTTGTTATGAAACGCTCGGCTTATAAAGGACAGTGAAAATATGCCTCCAGACAGGCTGCCCAATGATTCCTTAAACAGTAAAAGAGGGACGATGCGCATAGCCCTTCTTACGGCGGCAGCATCATGGAGCGGTGTCGAAGTTCATACAATTCAACTTGCCTCCGCTCTTAAACAAAAGGGACATCAAGTAACCATTTTCGAGCTTGGCCGGCAGGGTTATACAGGAATACCTTTGCCTTTACCCTGTCCTGTGAATCAATTGGATCTTGGCTTCGGGTCCCGACGAGAGGTTACGCTTGACTCCCTGTCGTTCAGTGATTGGCGGCGGATTTTCAAACAGATACAGACCGACCTTGCCATTTCGGTCAAGGGAACTTTCAAGTTCGGCAGCTTGGCCATGGAAGCCGCCGCCAGACTTTGTTTTCCCCGCTTTCTGGTCATAGAGCATCTCCATGCTCCCCTTCAAAAAATAACAAAAGGTATTCATTTCAAGGGTCTGGTGCCGAGTTTCAACCTCTGGTGGTATCGTCAGAAATTTTCCGGATATCTGCGCTCCCTTTTCCCCAACAAGGTAATTTGCGTGAGCAAGGCTTTGGCATCAACCCTGGAGCAGGATTACCACTATCCTCAGGCAAAATTGGCGGTGGCGCACAGCGGCGTCGACACCGATCTTTTTGTCTCCGATCCGGTGGCGCGGGATCTTGCGCGGGAGGCTTGGGGAATCCCTCACAAAGGATTTGTGTTCGGAACGGTTGGTCGCCTCAGCCCCATGAAGAATCATGGGCAGTTGATCGGCGCCTTTTCCAGGCTTTGCCGAACAACGGACAGAGATGACCTCTGGCTGGTCATTGTCGGCGAGGGTCCGCAACGGACCTCTTTAGAGGCTCTCTCCAAATCAAGTAGCGCAGGGGACCGGATCGTTTTTGCAGGTTTCTCCGCCGCTCCCCAAAAAATTCTCCCGGGCTTTGATGTCTTTTGTTTCCCCAGCACTACCGGGGAGTCGTTGGGCATTGCCTTGCTCGAGGCGATGTCCTGCGGATGCCCGGCGATTGCTTCCGCCGTTGGAGGGGTGCCCGAAATTCTGAATGATCCGCAATTGGGTTGGCTGATTCCCATGGGGGATGAAGATGCTTTGATGGCCTCCATGGGACTTGCGCTGGAAAGTGATTCTCAAAAGCTTCAACAGATGGGCGCTTCCGCCCGTGAGCATGTGATTCGCCATTTCAGTGCCAGGGAAAAATGGGGAGAACTGGTTCGCCTTATTGAATCGATGTCCCCGGGAGATAAAATTAAGTGACTACAGCGCCTCTTGTTTCCGTTATTGTTCCCGCTTTTAATGCTCAGGATTACATTCAAGAAACCCTTGACAGCATTCTGGCGCAAACCTATCCGAACCTGGAAGTTATCGTAGTAGATGATGGCTCGACCGACCATACGGCGCAAATTGTTGAAAGTTACGGATCACGGGTTTTTTATATTATTCAGGATAATAGCGGCGGAGCCTCGGTGCCGCGGAATACGGGCATAAAAAAAAGCACAGGAGAATTTCTCTGTTTCATCGATGCCGACGATATCATGGTTCCTAACCGGATTGAACATCAGGTTGACTTCATGAATAAACATCCCGATGTCGGTCTGGTTTTCAGCGACTATCGGAACTTCACTAGTGATGGAATTTTTTCAAAAACACATTTCCAAACATGTCCCAACCTGTGGACTTGTCTCAAGAACTCTGATCAACTGGTTCTCGATCAGGCATGTTTATACCTGGCTAAGGAGAATTTTGGAATTTCCGGTTCTTTTATGATCGCCAGAAATCTTCTGGATTTTGTACCGGGTTTTGAACCATCGCTTAAAGCTTGTGAGGATTTTTATTTTTATTTTCAGCTGGCCCGCCATA
>JAAZDE010000083.1 GCA_012512925.1 Desulfuromonadaceae bacterium | reverse complement strand
TCCTATGAATTTCCGACAGCCTGGCTTTGGAAAAAAGTCCCGTCCAACTCGTCCCCAGGTGACTGGTTTCTACCACGAGACTCGAGGCCCGTGAAGAACCAACCACAAACGGAGTTCAGCGTAAAAAGGAACCAAACCTGTCCATGGGAAATATAATCATTCCCTTTTTATTATCTGTGGACTTAACTGATTTGCTTTTTTAATATGGCAAAACACACATCCATAAAAGGTCATTTTCCGGCGGGAGGCCCCATGCGCGTTGTTTCGCTTTTGCTGTTGTTGGTTCTGATCGCAGGGGGCGAATCGGCGGCGTTGCCGGTTGCGGAAAGTTCATCGGAAGCGGTGGAAATCGCCACCGGTCCCGACGGGCTTTTGGAATTGGAACGGCAGGAGAAGGTAACGGTCCGCGCCCTTCACGCCTGGGAACGGCTTCCCGCCGAATACCTCCGGTTGGCGCAGCGGATGCGTGAAGAAACCAGCCTCGATCTGCTGGGCGCGAATCTCCAACGGATCCAGGAATGGATCGTCCGCCCGGAACCGTTACCGGCGCCGATCAAAGAGGCCCTTAGGAAACTGGCGGCGTTTTTGGAAAAGGGGGACTATCTCGACTGGTCACAGATGTCCGGGGATGGTCGCCTTGCGGCGGGCACGGTGGCGCGCCGGGGAGGCAAGCGCTGGATCCAGCCCGAAGACGCCGTTATGGCAGCGGGGCTTGCCGCCGCGTCAACACCGCCCGGCCCTACCTCTTCTGCAGATCCAGCCTCGGCAAGGAAAGCGGCCACCGGGGACGATCAAGGCGAATTGACGGCCCCAGGACCGGAAAAAGTCGCCGCGCCCGCCCCTGTTTTCATTCCTGACCCCGATTTTCCAGCCCTTCCCGTCCTGGCCATCGAGCGGCAGCGCCAATTGGCCGAAGCAAAAATCACCGCCGCGGCCGGGGGTGTCATTGATTCCGGCGACGGCCTGAACCTGAGGGTCCCCCCCGGCGCCTTGGACCATGACCGGCAGATAGTCATCCACGCCGCCCGCGTCCCGCCTCCGTCCATTTCCGCCGGTGTCATCGGCGGGCAGACGGCGCCCCTGGAGGTTCTTCAGTCCTGGGATGTCGATCTGGGACCGGAAACGGGCCTGCTGCCGGAAGCGCTGGAGCTGTCTGTGGATGTGAGCGCCTACCCGACGGAGCGCTATCCCCTTCTGGCTCCGGCCATCTCCACCGACGGCCGCACCTGGACGCGTCTGCCTGCCGAGCGCCGGGGAAACAACCTCGTTTTTGAAACCCGCCATTGCAGCCCGATCCTCATCCTCACCCTCGATGTCTCCCTTTTTGGCCTTGCCGGAGCCACCGCCGTGGCCCTTCCCGTCGCCGCCCTGACCTACCTGGTCTATGACCGGGTGGACGAATTCCCCAGCCGCTACAACGAGCATGCTCCTTTCATCAGCTTTAATTGGGACGAGCAGCCCGAGGGTTTTGAAATCTACTGGAGCAAAAAGGTGCCGGGAGCCAACCCCCAAACGGGCTTCCGGGACGAGAAGGGATATCTTCAGGCGCTGGAAAAACTCCTTGAGCCCTACCAAGGCAAGGAAACAGACCTGACCACGAATATCCGGCTGGGATTTAAGATCAGGGAATTGAACCGGCAATACCTGATGCCGGAGTCCGTGCGCAAAGTGGAGGAGGCCCTGAAGATCGCCCAGCGCTACCTTAAAACCCGCAACATCAAAAAGCCCCTGCTGACCCTTCCCGTCTACATCGTGCCCAGCCTCAAGGAAAATTCCGGGCACATCCACAACCCCTGGTCAGGTCGCCGCTACATGATCCTCTCGTCCACACTGGACGAGCGCACCATATACACGACGGTACTTCACGAGCTCTTCCACCATTACCAGACCGGTTACGTGTGGATTGATCGGAAGGGTCATCTCCCGCTGATGGAAGCCTCGGCCCTGCTTATGGAGCGGGAAGCCCTCCCCCATTACCGGAATGCGCAACCGCCCATACTCTACAATGAAACGGAAGGCCTTGCCCTGGCCCAGTTTGCTGTCTTCCGCCACGGCCTCGACGGCCCCGCCCAGTGGGAGGAAACCACCGTCCGCACCTTCGGTTACGGTCTCACCTGGTTTCTGGAATACCTGCGCGACGAACATTGGGTGAAAAGAGAGAAGAAAAAGGCGGAGGATTTCCATGCCGCCCTGCTGAGCACCTGGGGGGCCAACAAATACAACGCCATTCACAAGGCCCTCGCCTGGGCGGCGGGAGGGGATGACCAATCCCTGGCCAAGGCCCTGGCGGATTTCGCCGAAAACTTCGTTCTCAAGGGGCCGGTGGACAAATGCGGCAGCCGTTCCCCCTATGGCGGTCGGTACAACGCCTGCCCGCTGAGCGATTCCCCCTACGGCGCCGGCTTCGTGTCCCAGGGGCTGCCCGACGCCACGGTGGATCTTTCCAAAAACCCGGTTCACCAGATCGACGACGACTTCATCCGCCCCTGGTCGATCCAGTTTCTGAAGATTCAGGGAGTGCCGGGCGGCCAGGCCGTCGCTGCCGTGGAAATCCCGAGGGAGTGGTTCCCCGCGGAAGGTAGCAAGCGGAGCGTCTTTTCCCGCGAGGGTGCCAAGGAAACCGATGTGGCCGAATTCGATGACGAAGCGCCCCAGGGAAGCCCCTCGGCCTGGGCGTCCCTTTCCCTGAACGAGGATGCCTTTCTCTACATTGTCGACAGCGGCCAGACCGGGTCGGGATGGGTCTACGACTACCAGCCGGCGCGCATCGTTCTTCTGGAGCCGCCGGCGAACATCGAAAGCAAGATGGAAAACGGCAAACTCCGGCTCAAGTGGCAGGCTCCCGCCGCCGCCAAAAAGGTGGCGAAGGAGATGGCCTATTTCGCCTATATCGAGAAAAACCGGGTGGGCCCCTTGACGGTCACCGGCAGCGGTCCACTACTGGAAGCCGCCATCGCCCCGGAGGATGCACCCTTCTGGTCCGGCGCCGAAACGCCTCCCGTGGCCATGGTTTCCGCTCTCATCATCGGCCAGGGCGACGACGGCAAGACGGTGTACCTGGAAAGCCCCCGGTCCGACATCACGGGAGGAGGCAACGCTGGCAACTACCGCATGGAACTCTCCCTCAATTCGGTCTCTAAGCCAGACCAATGCGATGAACATTCCAAGGATAAAACGGTCCCGGACATTTTTTTTCATGGCTTCACGAACCAATCCTTTACCGTCCATGTCGGAACGGATGGCGGCTTCGCTTTCAGCAGGCAATGGACGGATTCCTATGGCGAGGAATCAATGGTCAACCTCACCGTCAACGGCCGGGGCACCTTTCGCGACAAGGAAGTGAAGGTCGAGGGTTCATACACCTACGCTTACTACTGGAAAGAGAAAAATGACGAAGCTTACCAACAGGTTGATGCCTCGGCCCGTTTCAAGGGGGGCGGGAAATTCAATCATGGAATCTTTTTCGGGCACAAGGCGGCGGGACAATGGTCTTCCAACGGCGTGGTGCACTACTGTCCCACGAGAACAAATGGGAAATGTCAGGGGTGGAAAACCGACTACAGCCAATGCAGCGGAAAACTGAATCCGGTCGTCTCTTCCATCGACTCCTTCACGCGCATGCCGTGAGCTCCGGCTTTTTTTATCGCTGGGGCGATGGATGCGTTCTGAAGTTGGACCTGGACTTCTTTGAGACTTTTCTGTCGGCTGTCATAGAAAAATCGTGGAAGAAATTCCAAGGTAGTATGATTTTTGCTTATCTTGGGGATTGAACATTTTCAGTCAGGAATTTTATCGTCCAAAAGGAGGGTCCAATGCGTTTTGTGTCGGTATGGCTGGCGGTTTTGATGCTCGGGTGCGGGGCGACGGTTGCCTTTTCCGCCCCGGAAGTTGCGTCGCCTGCCACGGAAATAGCCACCGGCCCCCAGGGGTTGCTGGAATTGGAGCAGCAGGGAAAAATCACCGTCCGCGCCCTGCGGGCTTGGGGTCGGCTTCCTGACAAATACATCAAATTGGCTCAACAGCTGCGTCAGGATGCCAAACTCGATCTTTTGGGGGCCGATCTGGAGAAGATCCAAGGCTGGCTTGCCCAGGAAAACCCCGCTTTGGCGGGGGCCAAGGAAGGCTTGCGCGAGTTGGCGGCTTACATGCAAGAAGGAACGCATCTCGAATGGTCGGCGCCCGCCGCCGACCAACCGATTCCAGCGGGGGCCCTGGTGCGTCAGGGAGGCAAGCGGTGGGTTCAGGCGGCCGAAGCGGCAACTCCGTTGAATGCGGACAAAGAGGCTGTCCCGGCGACCTCCGGGCCACCGCCGGAAGCCCCTGCGCCGGCAGTCCCCGAACCTCAGCAGGAATCCCCCGCTGTGGCCGCGGCAGCACCCGCCATATCGCCGGTACCGACTGAAACTGCCCCAGCGACCGAAACTGCCACAACGGCCGAAACAGCGCCACCAGTTGAAACGGCGGCCATTGATGGCGGGGAAGGATTTGAGTTTCCCATCAACGACCAGATTGGCGGCACGTTCCGCGCCAAAGTGGCAGTCGACGGCGTTCAGAGGGTCAAAAAAGAGGACGAGGGTTACTTCCAGGTGATGCTTCCCCAGGTCCTGCCGGAGAACCCTAAGGTTCAGAAAAAGGAAGCCGACCTTTTCACACTGAGAGGGGACACGCTCCCCTGGAAGGAAAAATTTTCCGCCGGCGGTGGTGGTTACGACCTGTATCTCGGCATGGCCCGGATCGGCCAGTCGATTACCGTCCGCGTCGAGGCCCCGGAGCAGCCACCGATTCTTGTGAGCGAAAAGCAAAAAAAGGGGGGCGCATCCTACAAGGTGGTCGGCAAGGACTTTCTTTTCCTGAAAACGGATGAGGCCCGCGGCGATACCAAAACCGACTACACCGAAAATCGGGACGGCACCATCACCTGGACGCCGCGCCTGGACGCCAAAACGAATCTGCCGGTGGGAACGCGAGCCGTCGGCATTTACATGGCCTACCGGGTGCAGAAGACGGTCGGCAAGACTGTCCTGGGGGTGTTGCGCCTCACCTATCACCGCATCGGCTGGGTCGTGGTGGCCATGCCGGGCGACCTGTACGGCGACGGCAAAGCCCTCTATGCCGTTGGGCAGAAGGCGCCGGTGGCAGGCGCCGGCTCCGCGCCCAACTGGACCTGGCCGGTGCCGCCGGCGGAAAAATTCGATTTTCAATTGCCGACGAGCGTGATCAAAAAGAAGGAATTGCGTTTGTCCGAGGATATGCGCCATGCCGCCTGGGTCGAGGGAGAGGAAGGGCGTCAGCGGGTGGTGCTGAACGGCATGCCGGGGAAATGGTACCATGAGGTGCCCGGCTACCGGATGATGTTTTCCCGCAACGGGGAGAGCTTTTGTTTCGAAGCCCTGATGGGAGGGAAAGAGATTCCCGTCTGCAACGGCGTCGAGGGACCGCCCCTGGAGGATCTGGGTTCTGTGACGATCAGCGAAAACGGTGCCCACACTCTGGTTTTGGGAAGTGCGAACGGCAAAAAGCGGGTCTTTGTCGATGGAACCCAGATCCGAGAGACCGATGCCGATCTGGATTGGGATGCGGATATCGCCAACGACGGTACCGCCATCTGGATCGAGACCGACCGCCAGGCCAAAACAGCCAAAGCCTTTACGTCTGCCGGCCATGAAAGCCCGGTCTATAAATCGATTGTTGAAAGGCCTCGCTTTACCGCCGGGCCGATCCATTTCTACTACATTGCCGAGAAAGAGGATGGTCAGCGTTATCTGGTGCGCAACGGTGAAGTGCTTTCCACCAGCATGGGGAGCAGCTACAAGTTTTCCGTCACGCCGGACAGCGCCTATTACGCGTATGTCACTCCCTGCGGACCCGACATCAAATGCATGGTCATGAACGGCAAGATCGGGCTCGATTTTACCAGAATCTCATACCCCGCCCTGTTCAATGAGGACGGGTCCCGCTATGCCTATGTGGGCTACCGGGACAAGAATGCCTGTCTGGTAGTGAACGAAGAGGAGTTCAAACATAATTACGGGGAGATCAAAAGCATTCTGGGTTTGACCTTCAGCCCGAACGGACAACGCTGGGCCGCCGGTTTTGGACTCCCGAGCGGCGAGTATGTGCTTCTGGTCGACGGCAAGGAAATAGCCCGTCGTTCAGGAACCCCCCGCAAGATCGGTTTCAGTCCCGACAGCCAAAGGTTCGCCTGGGTCGAACGAAGCGCCGACAAGAAGAGCTGGAAGATGTGGCTGGATGGCCAGGAGGGGCCGACCGTGGGCGAGATCTACGCCGACGATCCGCCCCAGTTCAGCCCCGACAGCAGACATCTGGTCTATTTCCACAGGGATAAGGAGAAAAAATTTCATATCAGCGTCTGGGGCGGGGAGGAACGGGTCCATGAAAACATCGCTCCGCGAGCGATATTCAAAGCCGACGCCATCGAATACCTGGCCATTGACGGCAACCATTACCGGCGGGAAGGCATCCCCGTCCGATAACCGGCAGGTGCGTTTTCAAGTGAGCGCTTTTGACGGGGCGAATAAAACGCTCCGGAAGCCTTTTTGCCTTTAAATCTTTGAGGAGGCTGCATGTTCAGTCAGTTTGGATGGGTCTGGAGGATGTTTTGCTTCGGCGCGGTCGCCGTTTTGTTTCTGACCGCCGCTCCTGAAATCAGCGTGGCCGCGCCAGCGGATTTAGAAGGAACCCAGGGACACGCCCCCGCGGATAAATTGTCGGCACTGGAAGGAACGGCGGGTCACGCCGGCGCGGCAGCCGCGCCGGCTGCCGTGGCGCCCCCGCTCAACGACGGCATTGTCTGTGATGGCCAAGGGCCCTGCCTGGAAACGGCGACGCAGCTTCCGCTGCGCGTTCTGCCCCGCCCCTTTTCCAACCTGTACAAGGAGGCGGAGGTCGTAGCAGATGTGGTTGTGGCCAACGTCCCTTCCTTCCGTCCCCTCTACGTATTCAACCGCTGGAACCTGGACCTGAGTCGGCCGGAGGAAGCAAAGGGATGGTATCAGATCGGCCGTTCCCGTACCGCCCCCGAAGGCTGGATGCAGGCCAAGGACCTTCTCGAATGGCGGCAGGCGCTGCTGGTTTCCTACACGCATCCGGGCAACCCCCTCGAGGGCCGGAACCCGGTACTGATGTTCCGCGACCAGGCATCCCTGCAAAGCATTGTCAACGACCTGGATATGGCCGGCAAGGCCAAGACCCTCTATGAGGGGATCGGCAAAGGGAATTTCCCCGAAAACCTGGTCAGCATGGAGCCGCAGCGCTTCGTCGATATCACCCGTCAGTTCTATGTCCTTCCCATTCTCCAGTGGTCCCAGACCCAGATTGACGGCGATGATGTGCGCCTGCTGCAACTGGCGGCCGCCGTGCCACGCAGCCGCGGCGCCGATACCCTCGAAAACAGCGATTACCGGGAGCAGGCCCAGGTCGGCCGCACCGCCGCCGGAGGCACCCTGCAGAGCGTGAAAACCGATATCGTTTTCGTCATCGACACCACCCGCAGCATGCAGCCTTTTATCGACATGACGCGTGATGCGGTGGCCGGGATGACCAAAAAGTTCAGTGCCGAGACCGCCGACCGTTTCCGCTTTGGCCTGGTGGTGTACCGCGACTCCCTCGAGGCGGCCCCCCAACTCGATTATCTGGCCCGCAACCTGACTCCGGATTTGGTCAGCGGTGAACAGTTGGTGCAGCTTCTCGAGAAGGACGGGGGCGCGACCGCTGTGGGCAGTATCGATTACGCGGAGGAAGTCTTCGCCGGTGTCGATGTCGCTTTGCGTTCCAAGTGGCGGGACGGCGCCCTGCGCTTTGTCATCCTGGTGGGGGACGCCAGTTCCCATCCCAAAGGCCATCCCCAGAACAAGACCGGCAAGGATGAAACTGACCTGCGCCGGGAATACGACGACGCCCAGGTTCACCTTTTCGCCATCCATCTCCAGGACCCGCGGGCCGTTGAGGACCATCCCGTCGCTGTGCCGCAGTTCCGCCACCTGGCGCGGGTGCGCGGCGATGAAAACAGCTCGGCCCTAAGGGAAGTCAAGGCCTTCGATGAAAAGGAATACCGGGCCCTGGCCGATCACCTCACAGGCCGCATCAACACCCTGCTCAACCAGACCATGGGCGGCAAGGTGGCAGATGGCGCCCCTCCGCTCAAGGAAATCGACAAGCTCTGGGAAGCTGCTCTGATCGAATACATCGGCAAGGAAGCCAGCCCGCCCAAGGATATCGTGGCCTGGACGCTCGACCGGGACATGATCAATCCCGCGCAGCGCTCCCTGGAGGTGCGGGTTCTCGTCAACCGCGAGCAACTGTCGTCCCTGGCCCAGGCTTTGGACCAGGTGGTGAAAGCCCTGATGCGCGCCGAAGTCACCCAATCCCAGTTCTTCGAAGCCTTGCAGGGGGTGGCCGGGCAGGCCATGAAGCGGCCCGAGGACCTCGGCAAGGGGGCGCGCCTGGCCGAAACCGGCTTGCTTCCGGCTTTCATTCAGAGTCTCCCTTACAAGAGCGATATCCTCTCCCTGACCGACGAAATGTTCGCCAGCATGACGGCCGAACAGCGTTCGCAACTGGAATGGAGCATTCTGGCCAAGCTGGACCAGTACCGGGCCATCAACGAGCAGGTCGATGCCTGGTTCCGCCTGAACGACACCGATCCCGATCAGGATCTGGTTTATCCGCTCCACCTGGACTATCTTCCCTGAAGGGGCCCGGACATGGCGGCGACGGCAACACCCATGGTTTCTTTGGAGGGACTGGTCAAGGTCCGTAGCCAGAGCGAGAGTGTTTTCGAACTCCATGTGCCCCGTTTTGCCGTTCTTCCCGGGCAGATGGTGGCCGTGGTCGGCGAAAGCGGCTGCGGCAAGAGCACCCTTCTCGACATTCTGGCGCTGGTCATGGCGCCGACCCGGGTGGCCCGTTTCCAGATCGATCCGGGTTCGGGACCGGTCTGCGATGTCGCCGCCCTCTGGCAACGCGAAGACGAAGGGGCTCTGGCCCGCCTGCGCCGCGATTCCTTCGGCTATGTCCTGCAGACCGGGGGGCTGCTTCCCTTTTTGAGCGTGCGCGGCAACGTCCGCCTGCCCGGCCGCCTCAAGGGGGAGGAGATCCCTCCGGAACGCCTGGAGACCCTGTCCCGCCGCCTGGGAGTCGCGGGATGCCTGGAGCGGATGCCCCTCTCCCTGTCCATCGGCCAGCGCCAGCGGGTGGCCATTCTCCGCGCCCTGGCCCACCGTCCCCGCCTTCTTCTGGCCGACGAGCCGACGGCGGCGGTGGATCAAAACAGGGCCAGAACCATCATGGAGGACATGCGCCATCTGGCCCGCGACGAGGGGGTGGCGGTGGTCGTGGTCACCCATGACGTGGATCTGGTCATGGACCGGGCCGATCGGGCCTACACCTTTGCAACCGAGGAGATCGACGGGCAGACCACCCGCTCGGTGTGCCGCCCCCTGCCGGAGTCGTCCTCATGAGAGCCCCTCCCCGCCCTTGGCGCCAGATTCCCGCCCTGGCGGCTTCCCACCTGTGCCATGAATGGATCCTGACCCTGTGCCTGGTAGTCGCCCTGGCGGCGGTCATCTCCCCCCTTCTCGTTCTTCTCGGCCTCAAATACGGCACCATTCAGACCCTGCGGGAGCGGCTCGTGGAAGATCCCGTGTTCCGGGAGATCCGCCCGACGCAGACCCGGGAATTCGCTCCCCCATGGTTTGACGAAGTCTCTTCCTGGCCGGGGGTCGCCTTTCTGACCCCGACCATTCTCCCCCTGTCCTCGGTAATTCACGTCGTTCCCCGGGACGGGGGGAAAAACGGGCTCTTCGATCTGATTCCGACGGCGCCGGGGGACCCGTTGCTGCTGGAAAACGGCGCTCCGGTGCCGGTGGAAGGGGAAGCGGTGGTCACCGCTGAAGCCGCCAAGCGCTCTGGCTGCCAAGCCGGCGGCGAGATGACCGTCCGGGTCAGCCGCTCCCGGGGGGGGCGCAGTGAACAGGTGGAGGCGCGCCTCAAGGTCGTCTCGGTCCTCGATCCCCGTGCCGGTTCTTTGGCGCGGGTCTACGCCCCGCTGTCGTTTGTTCTCGACGTGGAGGCCTACAAGGAGGGGTACGGCGCTCCTGGTCGGGGATGGGCCGGGCAGACCCCCGACCCCTATGCCAGCTTTGACGGCGCGGTGCTGCTTCTTTCCGAACCGCTTTTCCCCATCGCCCGCACCGGTCTCATCATCAACACCGGTTTTGGCCGTATTGCCGAAATGAGCGGAGAAACGGTCCACGAACTGTTTGGCTTTCTCCCTCCTGGCGGGTTCGCGGCGTATGACCTGAGCGCTCCCGGCGCCTCCATCACAACCTCCAATCTGCAGGCGGTCGGCCAGAAACTGCGCGGTCGGGACAGAGTTCTTCTGCCCTACGTTCGGGGCATTGAGCTGATGCTCCAGGGACAAGCCCTGCACCCTATCGGCTTGTCCCTGGACGCCGATCAGGGGGCGTTGCTGCAGGTGGAGCCCCTTCCGTGGGGTGGAAGCCGAGGCAACCTGCCCCAAGACGGGCGTTTGCTTCAGGTGTTGGCTCCGGCAAGCCAGGCACCAGCCAAAGGGGGTACCGTGGCCGCCTCGTTCACCGGCATGGAAGGCGAGCTGGCCTTTAAACTGCATCTGTCGGGATCGACCTCGTTGGCACGGCCGGTGGTGCCGGTGGAACTGTTGGGAATACTGCGCACCGCCACCCAGAGGAAAGTCCTTTTCGACCCGAACACAGAACGGTTTCAGATGGCCCGCGGCGGCTATCGCGGTTTTCGCCTTTACGCCCGAAGCATCGATGACGTCCCGGCTCTTTACGAAAAGCTCAAAACCCAAGGCGTGGAGGTGATGGCGGAAGTTGAGGCCATCGAGCGCATCCGGACCCTGGATCGGGGATTGAGCCGCCTTTTTTGGCTGATCTCCCTGCTGAGCCTTTTCGGCGGCACCTCGGTGCTGGTGTCCAGCCTTTATGCGGCGGTCGAGCGGCGGCGCCGGGACCTGGGCGTTTTGCGTCTGCTCGGCTTCGCCCGCCGGCATGTCTTTTTCTTTCCGGTCGCTCAAGGGCTGATCATCTCGGCCCTGGGGCTGGCCGCCGGTTTCGCCGGGTACGGCATTCTGGCTTTGGCCATCAACCGGGCTTTTGCATCCGAACTCGCGCCGGGGGAAGCCTTCTGCTTCCTGCCGGCCTCCTATATTCCCTTGTTTTCCATGGCGACGATCTTTCTGGCGGCTCTGGCTTCCCTGGTCGCCGCCTGGCGGGCCACCTGTATCGATCCGGCGGAGGTCATTCGTGAACAGTAATGGTTTTGGGACGTGGCGCTTTTGGTCGGCTGTTTTGTGCCTGCTCTTTTGGTCCGGAAATTTTACCGCCGGGGCCGAAGCGCCGCCGGCAACCGTCTACAACCCCAAGCCCGCCGAGGGGGACCTGGTGCTGCCGATGCCTGAAGGGGCGGAGATGGTTTTTCGCCGGGTGGCGGTGCCCGGCAGCGGTTTCTGGGGCGATCAGAGCCGCATCATCCAGATCGGCGATGCCGGCGGCGGTATTTTTGAAGGGCTGCAGCGCACCCAGATCAGCGGCTCGTTCCCTTCCGGAGATACAAACGGCTGGGAGCTGATTCTCGCCAAGTACGAGTTGACCAAGGGCCAGTATGCCGCGGTCATGGGCATGGAGGCCCTGCTCGCCGCCAGCGGCAATCCCGAGGACCAAAAAATCCCGACCCTGGATGGGCGGGCCCAGCGGGATGCGCTGATGAGCCCGTTGACCTTCGTCAGCCACCAGGACATGCTCGCATTCATCCGCCGCTACAATCAGTGGCTCTTCGATCCGGATCATCCGGAAAGGCTGACCGCCCTGCCCCGAGTTGACGGCACCCCCGGTTTTCTGCGCCTGCCCACCGAGGATGAATGGGAATACTGCGCCCGCGGCGGGATCCCCGCCCTACAGGCCGGCACCTTCACCGACAAGCTTCCCTTTGCCGCGGCGGAGGTCAATGAGTACGCCTGGCATCTGGGCAACGCCAAACACAAACTGCGCCCGGTGGGGCTGAGAAAAGCCGACAGCCACGGCATCCATGATCTGCTCGGCAACGCCCAGGAAATGACCTCCGGCCTCTTCCGCCCGGAAATCTGGCAGGGCAAGCCCGGCGGCATCGCGGTGCGCGGGGGGAGCGTCTCCACCCCGCCCGGCGACCTGCGCAGTTCGCTGCGCGCCGAACTCGACGCCTACGCCTGGAACGCGGAGGCCAAAAAAGTCGAGGAGCGCCGTTCCTTCAATACCGGCGCCCGGCTGGCCATTGGCGCCAACGTGGTGGTCAATACCGCTCAGCGCGCCAAAATCGAAAAGGAATATGAGGCCTACAAGGCGGAGTTGCGCCGCACCATGCCGGTGGGACGCACCCTCGACAACCTGGTGGCCCAGGCCTCGGTCCAGCTGGGTTCCGTCGATCCCCTTCTCGAGCGCCTGATGAGAGAGAACGAATCCCTTCGCGAGCCCCTGCAAACCGTTCAGACAATGCTCGACAAGGCCCGGGAGCGCCTGGAACTGGCGCAGCGGGAAAGCGCCCGCAGCCTGGCCCAGGACGCGGCGCGCAACGGCGTCAACCTTTCCGTCTTTCTCTCCCGTCTGCAGCGTCTCGCGGCAACTCTGAAAATGGCCCAGGAGCTGGCGGCTACCTCGACCCGTTACCAGGAGCAGGTGACGGCCGTGGAGAAATCGATGAGCGATCTCGAAGCCAACCTGCAGGAGCAGCTGCAAGGATACCAGGGCAAGATCGGGAGCCTGGGAGAGTATGAAAAAGTGTATATGGATTATGCCTTCCAGCAGTTGGAGGGCAAGGAGATGACCGGGCGTGAGCGTCTCGTCCTCGAACTGGTCAAACGTCATGCGGAGTCCTTTGCGGATCAGCGCCGCGCCGACGGCGAAGCCTGGCTGCAGGAGTATCGTAAACGTTTCGCGGAATTTTCCGATTCATAAGCCGTGGCAACGAAAAAAAGGAGGGAGTATGAAAATTTTTAAATCAATGGTGGCGGTTCTGGTCATCGGCGCCTGGCTGGCGGGATGCGCCAATATGTCCGACCAGACTCGGACCAAGGCGGAAGGGACGGCCGTGGGGGCCGTGGTCGGCGGTTTGGTGGGCCTGGCCATCGGAGAAGAAAAAGGTGCGGCCATCGGCGCCCTGGCCGGGGCTGGACTCGGGTTTCTGGTCGGCAACGAGATCGCCAAGCGGAAAAAGAACTATGCCAGCACCGAGGAATTTCTCGATGCCGAAATCGCCAACGTCCAGGAGTACAATTCCACAGCTGTGGCCTACAACAAAAAGGTGTCCAGGGAAATAGCCGCACTGGAGAAGGAATCAACTTCCCTGCGGACCAAATATGACAAGGGGACGGTGGACAAGAAAGCCCTTGTCGCCAAACGGAATGCCCTGCAGAAACGTGTCGAAGAGAATGACAAATTGGAAAAAACCCTGGCTGAGGAATTGAAGGTCCAGACCACCATTCTGAAGAAGGAACGCAAGGATCGGCCCGAAGACGATCAGCGTATCGCCCAACTGGAAAAAGAGGTCAACGCTCTGCAAAAGAACCTCGAGAGCCTGCGCGCGGGAAGCACCCAACTCGCCAAAATCGATCAGAGGCTGTCGGTATGAAAATTCAAATATTCATTGGTTTAACCTGTTTGGGACTTCTCTTCGGAGGCTGTGCGGGTAAGGATTACGATCCTCAAAAAGGCGGCTTTTTCGGCGGCGTGGCCGGCTTGAGCAGCGGCGGCTACAAGGACCGGGTACAGGACCGAGAGGCCCGCCTGGCACAGCTACGGGCCACCCAACAACAGCTCAACGCCGAGACGGCCGGGCTGGAGGGGCAAAAATCGGCGGCACTGGTCAAAGTCGGCAAGGATAAGGCGAGGGTGAGTTCCATGCAGGCGGAAATCGCCTCCCTGGATAAGAAATCCAAGGCCCTGGCGGCCAAGGATGGTGCCGACAAACAGCGCGTCGCCGATTTGCAAAAACGCACCGCCGCGCTCAAGAAACAGATGGCCAAGCAGTCCTCGTCTCTGGATGCCCTGGAGGGAAGCGGCCTGGGCGACCAGGAAGTGGATCTGCGCCGCAAGCAGCTGGAGCAGCAGAGAAACGCCCTGCGCCGCGAGTATGAACTGCTGATGAAGATGCAGATGGAGCTGGCCCGGTGACAAGGGCTCGCCTCTGTTGGCTGGCTCTGGCAATGTTGGCCTTGGCGCAGGGGGTAGCGGCGGGACCCGTAGAGGAAATCGCTCAGGTTCTGCGCCGCAAGGGGCTCGACCCTCCGGCGGAGAACCTTCTGCAAACTCTGGCCGCGGATAACCTGGCGGAAAGATTGAAACAGATCGATCCCTTTGCCCGTCATTTCAGGCCGGAGGAATACCGGTCGCCGCTTTCCGGATACCAATCCTGGGTCGGCATCGGCGCGGAGTTGGTGCCGCAGGGCCAAAACGTGCTTTTGTCTCTTTACCATGGCGGCGCGGCCGAAGGGGCCGGGATTGCCGACCGGTCCCGACTGACGGGTATCGACGGCGAGAAGATCGCCGGCTGGGATCTGGCCAGGGTGGCGACCCGCCTTCGGGGAGAAGCAGGAACCACCGTCCGTCTCACGGTGGTCGCCCCCGGCGGCAAACCGGATACCCGGGCTGTAACCCGCCAATCCTTTCGCCCCCTGGATGTGGAGATGGTGCCGCCGGGGAATCTTAAAGTCCTGCGCATCCGCGACTTCGTCGGCGGGCTGACCCGGCCCGCTCTCCTGGCCACCGTCGGTTTCGTCAAAGCGACATCGCCGGATGGGAAGAAATTCCTCCACGATCCTCTGATCATCGACCTGCGGGATTCCTCCGGCGGCGATCTTTATGAAGCCCTCGACATCGCCGGAATTTTTCTGCCGGCCGGGACACCGCTGGCCACCCTGCGCCGGTCCGGCGGGGAACACACTTTCTTTCTTTCTCCCGCCGGAGAGAAGCTCCTTATGCCCCTGGTTTTTCTCGTCGGCCCGGACACCGCCAGCGCCGCGGAAATCCTTGCCGGAATTCTGCAGCGGCAGGGCCGCGCCAAACTGGTCGGCCAGAGAACCTACGGCAAGTGCTCCTCCCAGACGGACCAATTCCTTTCCGACGGATCGATCCTTCGTTACACCAACAGCGAGATCCTGTTTCCCGATGGGGGCTCCTGCTCCGGGACCGGTTTGGCCCCCGACCGGGAGGTCGCCGCGGAAGATTTTCAGGATATTTCCAAGCTGGTTCAGAAAGCCCGGACTTTTCATTAGGTTTTGGTGATTGGTCAGCAAGCGGGTAGGCGATTTGGCCGGGAGGGAGGAAAAACGGACGGCAAGGAGCCTGTGGAAAGTCCTCGAATCCTGCAAGTCAAGGCCCTGCCCGACAGAGACCTTTTGGTCCTGACCCCGGAAAAGATCACGGAGGAGCGATGGGTTTGATATTTTGGCGGCAGGTTCTGGCTTCCCTGGTGATTGTGGCGGCGGTTATGGCCTGGTGGTTTCCGGCGCCGCGGTTGATCCGGGCCGAACTGATCGATTGGGGCCGGCTGTACGAAGTCCGCTATGCCCCATCGGGAAGCGGCCTCGGAGCCCTGGGCGTGGCCCGGGCCGTGGTCCGTTCCGCGACGGAACCGCAACCCCTGAGCCGCTTTGTCGAATCGCGGACGGCGGGCCACACGGTGGTCGGTACCGACCCCGGTTGGGGGGCCGTCTTTGCCGACCTGGAAGAGGAACTGCGGCAAGGGCGGCCGGCCCTGCGCTATATCGACCCCAAAGTGGCGCCCTTTGCCGCTTTGTCCGAAAGTCATCGCTACCTCGCCTGGCCGGACAAACGGGGCCTGCGCTACCTGGCTTACCGGTTCCTTCCCGCAGCGGAGTTCGCTTCCCACAGTATTCCCTCTGAAATCCAGTTTCCCCTGCGGTCTTACCGGTGGCTGCTGTCAGCAGGAGGGTGTGTCGCCCTTTTTCTGGGCTTTTCGTTGGGCAAAAAGCCTGATCTGGTGGAGGGAAGCTCCGCCGGAAAGGGATTGCGCTGGACGGCGGTAGGCGGCGTTTTTTTTGCCGCGATGATCGCCTGGCCCTTTGTCTATCGAAGCGTCGGCTCCGGGATGAGTTACGCTTCCATAATGGTGGGTGGCCTTTTAACCCTGGGGGCGCTGGTCGGGATGATCCTTTTCGGCAACCAGGTCCGACTGCTCCGGCGATTGATTGAGGAGGGCGGCCACCTGGCCCATTTTACCTATACCCCGGAGGAATGGGCCGCTTTCGCCCACTGGAATTACGGGGAGGAGTCCGCGCAGAAACGCTCCCTGTGGCTGATGATCTTCGTCATTACGCTGGCTGTCGGTGTCGCCTTCATGCTGATCATGCGGGACGAGGCTTCGGTCTGGGTCTTTGCCGTGCTGATGGGGCTCATGGCCTTGCTGTGGGTTTTCGCCGCCGGTCTGCCGAAACTGGCTTTGCGGCGCCATCTCCGCGGGCCGGGGCAGGTCTATCTCGGGGCGCATTGCCTTTATCTCAACGGGAGTGTCCATACCTGGAACTTCCCCGGCGCCCGTTTCGAGAAGGCCGCCTTCCAGTCTAAGCCCCGACCCCATCTTCTGGTGACCTATTCCTGCCTGACGATGGCGGGGCGCACCCTGTATTTCTGGCGGCAAAACCACAAGGTGCCTCTCCCCGTGCCGGCGGGGGCGGAAGAGAAAGGGAAAAAGGTCGCCGCCCAATTGCTCGGCTCCCGCTGAAGACGAGGTTGGCAGGGTGGGCCCAGCCCTGTTTTGGTAAATATGAACGACTGGCCGGAATTCGCCGTCAGCCAAAGTTTCTTTGCCCGGATCACAGCAATCCCGGGGAATCTGGTCATGAACCGGGCCTCAAGGGATTGATCGTGGATCTCTTCACTTCCACGCCGGTCCCCTGCCCTTTCAGGGAAACGGCGTCATGAATCAACGCCGCCGTCCATGAAGACTCATCTGAGCTTTTCGTCGTTTAGGACCTCCCCTTTGCTGTTGTATCGGCGCCGCTGGACGACCTCGCCTTTTTCATGCAGGATTTCAGTCAGCAGATAATAGACGCCCTTTTTGACCTCCAGGGTGTACCAGGCCTGCGACCAGCCATCCTGTTTGCCGTTATGGTAGCTGCCCTGCCACTTCGGCCGCCCGTCGGGGAGATAACTCGCGGATTGGCCATTCTTTTTGCCATCGAGGTATGTTTCGAACTGTTGGAGATACTCATCGCCGGCGGCCAAGTTGCCCCTGTACGTATCCAGTCGGCCACTGAGCTTTCCGTTCTCGTAGCGGCCGTTTTGACGGGTGTAGCTGCCTTTGGTGACGACGATTTTTTCGAAGGGGCCGTTTTTGACACCGTGGGAATAATTCTCCATCAGAACCCGGCGGCCGTCCTTCAGATAGAGGGTACGTTCTCCGTGGTACCTTTCC
>JAAZDE010000082.1 GCA_012512925.1 Desulfuromonadaceae bacterium | reverse complement strand
GACTGGTGACTGGTGACTGGTGACTGGTGACTGGTGACTGGTGACTGGTGACTGGTGACTGGTGACTGGTGACTGGTGACTGGTGACTGGTGAAAACAAATTAAAAAACTTACAACACAGAGGGCAAGGAGAAAATTCTTAAAAAGTTAAACCATCCAAACTGGGATAAAGGGGATGCATGGGATACCGGCAGAAATCAAAATCCCTGAATTTCAGGGTTTCCCTATCCCCTTTATCCCTGTTGCCTTAAGGTTCTCGCCTTTCGGCGGCAACCCCGGGCAGGCACGGCCGGCCCCTACCTAAAACCTTCTGCTTAACACTGATTTTCTTTTGATTCTAACCAGTCACTAGTCACCAGTCACTGCTTAACACTGATTTTTCTTTTGATTTTAACCAGTTACCAGTCACCAATCACCAGTCACTGTTTCCAAACCCGCCCCCTACAGGAAGCCGAACTTCTTCATCCGGTAGCGAAAGGCGTCGATGCCCAGGTTGAGCTTGCGGGCGGCATGGGACTGGTTTCCCTTGGCGAGTTCCAGAGACTGGCGTATCAGTTCCCGCTCCACCTCCTCGATATCGACCCCGTCAGGGGGAAGCTGGAAATTGAGTGTTCCGGACTTGGCGCCGCCGGTCCTCTCGATGATCTCCCGGGGAAGATGCTCCAGCAGAATCTGAGAGGTTCCTTCGAGGATCATGGCCCTCTCGATGACGTTGCGCAGCTCACGGACATTGCCCGGCCAATCGTATTCCAGCAGAAATTTCTCGGCCATCCTGGATACCCCTTCCACCTCCCGCCCCAGTTCCCGATTGAAATGGCCGATGAAATGGGCTGTCAACGGCAGAATGTCCTCCTTGCGGCGCCGCAACGGAGGAACGTAGATCGGTAGAACATGCAGCCGATAGTAGAGATCCTGGCGGAAGCGGTTCTCCCGGATGCCCTCCAGCAGGTCCTGGTTGGTCGCGGAAACGATACGGACATCGACCGGAATCATGGCGGTCCCCCCGATGCGGCGGACCCCCTTATCTTCCAGAACCCTCAGCAGCTTGGCCTGCATGAGGATATCCATCTCGCCGATCTCATCCAGGAACAGAGTTCCGCCATCGGCCATCTCCAGCAGCCCTTTCTTGCGGTTGCGGGCATCGGTGAAGGCCCCTTTCTCGTAACCCATCAACTCGCTTTCCAGCAGGTGGGTGGGAACCGCGGCGCAGTTGACGGCCAGAAAGGGCTGGTCGGCCCTGGGGCTTTCGTAATGGATCGCCTTGGCCACCAGTTCCTTGCCGGTACCGCTCTCCCCCTGGATCAAAACCGTCGACCCTTCCCGCCCGGCCATCTTGCCGACCAGCGCCAGCACCTCCTTCATTGGCGGGCTCTCGGCGATGATGTTGGCGACTCCGAACCTCTGTCTCTGCATCAAGCGGAACCCGGCCATGCGCCGATCCATCACCGCGGCATGCAGCCCCTTTTGAACGAGGATGGCCAATTCATCCGGACGACAGGGTTTGGTGATGTAGTGAAAGGCCCCCCGCTGCATGGCCTCCACGGCCGTCTCCACCCTGCCGACGGCGCTCACCATGATCACCACCACATCGTCCCAGTCCCGCCGGATCCGGCTCAGCAACTCGATGCCGTTGACGTCGGGCAACTGCAGATCGAGCAGCACCAGATCGAAGTCCTCGCTTCGAAGTCTGTTGAGACCCTCTTCACCGGAAGCCGCCCCCACTACCGAGTAGCCATGCCTCGCCAAACCCTCGGTGATTGAGGAGCGGACCGAGTAATCGCCATCCACCACCAGAAGGTTTCCCTTGCCGCTATCCATATCCCTCCAGCGCCCGTTATTGCCTTTGCTGTTTGCGGCCCTGCTCGGCAAGGCAAGATTCCCGCCGAGTAAACACCGGGCCTGTTTTTAACATACCAAAAATCGCACAAAAAAAGGGCCGTTACAGCCCCTTTTCCATCCACCGTGTTGTTAGCTCACTGTTTCTTCTTCCACCAGGCTTTGCCGCTTTTTTTTGCCTCTCCGGAAGCGGCCGGCGTCTCGGCTGCCTGCTCGTCCTCGGGCTTCATTTCCCACCACGGCGCGGCCAGTTCCAGCCCCCCCGAAGAGGTGGGCTCCTCCTTGCTTTCCTCCCCGTCCCCGGGCTCCTCCTCCCACCAGGGCGCGGCCAACTGCAAACCACCCCCGGAAGGTTCCTCTTCCCCGGCGCTCCCTTTGTCCCACCAGGGAACCTCCAACTGCAGACCGAGGCCGATACTTTCCAGGGGATCGCTCTCGTCGCTCACCACCGCAAAAAGATTCTCGCCGGGCTCTTCCTTTTTTTCGGAGGATAGCGGGACAGTATCCTTTGCGCCGTCGATCCCGGCGGCCCCTTCCTGATGGAGAACGGCCTTTTCCCTGATCAGCTCGCCTTTTTCCGTCACGCCGTAAATGATGTCGTCATATTCTCCGCCGCGCAGGGAATGAAGCACATCCCTGGCCTGGTCCTTCATCAACTCCTGGACTACCTTGTCAAGGTTGTCGACAGTGAGGATGTCGGCATAGGAGGTCTTGCGGGAAGCGATAATGCTCCCATCCTTGAACAGGTGGGTGACGATTCGGGCCAGCTTGCTGCCGCAATCCTCGGCCTGGAGATGAAACTTCGTCCCTTTGTAAATGAAATCGTGATTGAAACCGGCGACCATGGGGAAACCTCTCTCCTTACGGTTTTTTCGCCCCGGCGGCCAAACTTTCCTTGAGTTTGGCCACCGCTTCGACGGCATCGGCGGCATACATATCAGCCCCGATGGATGCGGCATAATCCGGGGTCACCACGGCGCCACCGACAATGGTCACCACCCGCACCCCATGTTCCCTGAGCTGCCTGACGGTCATCTCCATCTTCTCCAGAGTCGTGGTCATCAGCGCCGACAGGCCGACCACATCCACCCGGTGATCCAGGGCCGCGGCCAGAATTTTCTGAGCGGGGACGTTTTTGCCCAGATCGATGACCTCGAACCCATGGTTCTCCAGAAGAGTGCATACAATATTCTTGCCAATATCATGGATATCTCCTTCCACGGTGGCCATCAGCACCCTGCCCAGGGGAAGCGGAGGAGTTTGCCCCTTCATCTCCTCCTTGAGACGCGCGAACGCCGTCTGCATGGTTTCGGCGGAGAGCATCATCTGGGGGAGGAATACCGTCTGTTCGCCGAAGCGGCGGCCGATTTCCTCCAGCCCCGGCAGCAGACCCTCGTTGCTCACCGCCAGAGGGGACAGCCCTTCCCGCAGCGCCTCTTCCACCAGAGAGACGATCCCTTCCTTGTCGCCGCGAATAACGGCCCGGCCGAGCCGTTGGCGGATTCCGGGGAGATCACTCTCTTTCGCCGAGGCCGAGGAAGCGGCGGCGACCGCCTGGTTCTGATAGGCCGCCACATAGCTCGCGGCGCGAAGATCCTTGCCGAGCAGCACCATGGCGCCGCGGTAGGCATCCATCATGCGGCCATCCCTGGGGTTGATGATGGCCGCGGTCAGACCGGCTTCGAGAGCCATGGCGAAAAAAACCGAGGAGATCACCGGACGGCTGGGAAGGCCGAAGGAGATGTTGCTGACGCCGAGAACGGTGTTGAGGCCGAGATCATCGCGGACCTGACGCAGGGTCTGCAGGGTCTGAATGGCCCCTTCCCGCTCCGTGGCCACCGCCATGGTCAGGCAGTCGATGATCACATCCTGGGAAGGGATTCCCTCCTCCCCGGCACGGCGGACGATCCGCTCGGCGATTCTGACCCGTCCCTGCCAGGTCGGCGGAATTCCCTCCTCGTCCAGGCATAGACCGATGACGGCGGCGCCGTAACGGCGGGCCAGGGGAAGTACCCCTCGCAGGCTTCGCTCCTCACCGCTGACCGAGTTGATCAGGACCTTGCCGTCAGCCGCCTTGAGCCCCTTTTCCAGAGCCTGAAGACTGGACGAATCGAGCACCAGGGGCGCATCGGTCACGCCGGAGAGCGCGAATACGGCCCGTTCCATGGCCTTCGGCTCGTCGACTCCGGGTGCGCCGCAGTTGACATCGAGCAGATGGGCGCCGGCGGCAACCTGGGCTTCGGCCTCCTCGCGGATATAGGCGGTCTTTCCCTCCCGCAACTCCTGGCTGTAGCGCTTCTTGCCGGTCGGATTGATGCGCTCGCCGATCAGCGCGCAGCCGGCGTCGGGGCCGATCTCCACCACGACGCTGCGGCTGGAGAGGAAAGTCCGCCGGGGAGGAGGATTCCAGGCACCCTGCCGCGATGCCACATCCTCCTTCAGTCTGCGGATGTGGGCCGGGGTGGTGCCGCAGCAGCCGCCGAAAACGCGCACCCCCAACTCCACCAGTTTTTGATTGACGGCGACCAGCTCTTCCGGCGTGCCGGGGAAGACGGTAGCGCCCTTCCTGAGCAGGGGAAGACCGGCATTGGGCTGGGAGATCAGCGGCAGCGAAGTCACCGGACGCATCCGCGCCAGAATTTCACAGAGCCCCTCCACGCCGAGGCCGCAATTGGAACCGACGACATCGACCCCCAGGGCTTCCAGGGTGACCGCCGCCGCTTCCGGGGTGGTGCCGAGGGTGCTGCGGCCGTGCTCGTCGAAGGTCATCAGGGCCATCACCGGCAGGCGGGAAAACTCCTTGCAGGCCACCACCGCCGCCCGCAGCTCGCGGATGTCGAGAAAGGTCTCCATGGTGATCAGATCGGCTCCGGCCCCGGCAAAGGCGCGCACCTGCTCGCCGAAGACCTCCACCATCTCGTCGAAAACGGCATCCCCCACCGGTTCCAGGAACCGCCCCGTCGGACCGATAGAGGCTCCGACAAAGGTTTGAGGGGTGGCCACCCGGCGGGCCACCTCAACGGCGCGGGCGTTGATCTCGCCGACTTGCTTGTCCAGGCCGTAATGGGACAATTTGACGCGGCTGCCGCCGAAGGTGTTGGTGACGATGATATCGGCGCCGGCCTCTACATAATCGCGATGAATGGAAGAAACCACCTCGGGATGGAGAAGGTTCATCTCTTCCGGACAGCCGCCGGGAGCCAGCCCCCGTTCCTGCAGCATGGTCCCCATCGCCCCGTCCAGTACCAGAATTCTTTCCCGCAGCGCGCGGAGAAAATCGCTCACCTTAACGCCCCCCCTCCTTGACTTCTTCCTCGATGATAGCTCCCTGGGGCAATTCCCCCCCGGCGGTGTCGCCACTTTGACGGCGGACCAGGGAAAAATTGACCTGCACCGGCCGGCGCAGATCGACATGCCCCTTCAGGCTCTCCACCTCCGAACCTTCGATCAGGATTTTGACCTGACGGATGTGCGGAAAATTGCTCGCCAGGGTATTCACCAGTGCGTAAACCGTCAGCAGCTCCGACATGCTGCCGCCGGGATGCCCTTTTTGCAGATCGTCGCTGAAATCGGCCACCGCCGTTCCCGCCGCCTCGGTGATGGAAAGAAGCACGGTATGGGAGGGAATGACCGGCCCCAGATTGCCCACGGGTCCATGGATCAAGGCCTGAATGGTGGCCCGGATGCAGTCCTCCTGACTCCGGCAGCCATTCATTTCCCGCACCTCGGGGACCAGCCGGCTGCCATCCTCGGAAGCGAAATAGAGAATGATCTCCCGCATCTGTCCGGGCGCCTCCTCGGGGGAAACCACCGCGGGAGGGGGCGGCGCGGAGCGCATCCAGTACTTGCGGGCCGTCAGCCCGCCGAAAACCACCAGCAGAAGCAAAAAAGCGAGGAGTATCCACTTGTTGCCGTCAGCCTTTGTCATTTGTTCTCCCCTTCTTCGAACCTTTCGCCGGCAGGTCCCAGCATCCCCAATTCGACCCGCTGGACATTCGTCAGCCGGTCGCCCAGAAAAGCGCCGCCGACCCGCTCGAACTGGACCGGGCTGTCGGTGACGAAAAAGCGCGGCGGACCCGGCGGTGACAGATGGAACAGCCCCATTTGCCGAAGGATTGTGGTCACCGTCAGCGCCGTTTCGGCGCCGGAGTCGACCAGCTGCACGCCCTCCCCCAGAACCTCCCGCAAAACCTTTTTAAGCATCGGGTAGTGGGTGCAGCCGAGCACCAGCGTATCGATGCCGCGTTCGGTCAGCGGCCGCAGATACTCCTCGGCGACCAGGCGGGCGACGGGATGATCGGCCCACCCTTCTTCGACCAAAGGGACGAAGAGCGGGCAGGGTTGGGTGAAGATCTCGATATCGGACCGGCAAGCCCGGATCGCCCTGGTATAGGCGCCGCTGCCGATGGTCGCGGCAGTGCCGATCACCCCGACCCGGCCGTTGCGGGTGACCGACGCCGCCTTGCGCGCCCCCGGTTCGATGACGCCGATCACCGGCACCCGGAACCGCTCTTCCAGAAAGGGAAGAGCCACCGCCGAGGCGGTGTTGCAGGCCACCACCAGCAGCTTGACCTGCTTGGAAAGAAGGAAATTGGCCGCTTCCAGAGCGTAGCGGACTACGGTGTCGGCCCCCTTGTTGCCGTAGGGAACGCGGGCCGTGTCCCCCAGATAGATCAGTTCCTCGCCGGGAAGGCGGACGATCTCCTTGTAGACCGTCAACCCCCCCACTCCGGAATCGAATATGCCGATGGCTCGCTGGGACATTGCTGGCTTGCTACCTTATTTTAAAATTTTAAAATCACTTCGTTTCTAAAACGGTCAAGTCTGGTGACTGGTGACTGGAAACTAGCGGAAATCAACATAAAAAAACCAATCACCAATCACCAGTCACCAGTCACCAGTCACCAGTCACCAGTTACCAGTTATCAGTCACCAGACCCTACTTTTCCAGCCCCAGAAAAGCCAGTGTCGAGGCCAGATCGCGGGTGACGATTTTGTCCCACGGAATCCCCGCTTCGAGAACCACCTCCAGGGCGGCGTCGAGGCCACCGACCGCCTGGGCGATGTGGGCGTCGCTGCTGACCGCCACCGGGGCGCCGAAACGGGCGCAGAGACGGGCGATTTCCCGGCAGTTCCCCTCGCTGCCGTGGCGGCTGCCGATAAAGGAGGCGTTGTTGATCTCCAGAGCGGTGCCCGTCTCCACAGCTGTCTTCACCACCCTTTCCAGATCGATTGGGAACCTGGGGTTGCCGGGATGGGCGATGATACGGATCATGGGATTCTGCATGACGGAGACCAGCGCCTCGGTGTGCTCCTCGAGGGTTTCTCCCCGATAGCCGGCATGGTCATGAAAACCGGCAATGGCGAAATCGAGACGTTCCAGCAGGGATTCGGCCAGATCGACCTCGCCGCGGCCGAGAATGTTGGCCTCCACCCCCTTGAAAATCCGCACCCCGCCGATCACATCGGGGATGAACTTGAGGCAGGGGAAGTAAAAATGGTGCGGCGATCCGGGCAGGGCAGGTCCGTGATCGGCGATACCCACCGCTTCCAGCCCTTTTCGTGCCGCCTCGGCGGCGATCTCGTTGACCGTGCTGAAGGCATGTCCCGAGGCGATGGTGTGGATATGAAGATCGGCTTTCAAAATCATAGAGACATTCATGACCAGTTCTGTTGTCATCCTTTTCTCAAGAAACGCGATTAAATATAAGTTTATAAGGTTATCATATGACTTTGGCAACGGGAACAGGGAAAAAACCGCCAAGCCGGCCGACAAGGTGGGGGCTTTTGGGCAGGTTTTCAATTTTCCTTGACTTAAATGAAGGTTTTGCTAGTTTTGAATCCTTGTTTTCGATGAAATACAATTGGTTTTCAGTCTTTTGAAAAATGGCCGCCCGACCGTCTGGTCACTCCCCCCATTCCTAACCGGCAGACAAGAGAGCACCCCGGCCCTCCCTGCGGCAACCCTCGCCGCCGTTTTTCATCAGCCTGACCTCTGGAGGCTAGGAACAATGGATTACAAAGACACCCTGAATCTTCCCATCACCGATTTCCCGATGCGCGCCAACCTTCCCCAGCGGGAACCGGAGATCCTCGAGGAATGGCGCCAAACGGACCTTTACCGGAAAATGGCCCAGACCGCTCCGGACCAGCCGGTCTTCATCCTCCACGACGGTCCCCCCTACGCCAACGGCAACACCCACATCGGCCACGCCCTGAACAAGATTCTCAAGGATGTCATCATCAAAAGCAAAAGGATGGAGGGCTTCTTCTCTCCTTATGTTCCGGGCTGGGACTGCCATGGGCTGCCCATCGAACTGATGGTCGACAAGAAACTCGGCGCCAAAAAGCAGGCTTACAGCAAGAGCGACATCCGCCGGGAGTGCCGCGGCTACGCCCAGGAATGGCTCAACATCCAGAGCCGGGAGTTCCAGCGCCTCGGTATCCTGGGCGAGTGGGAGCGGCCCTATCTGACCATGAACACCCATTACGAGGCGACCATCGCCCGGGAACTGGCCCGTTTCTCCGAGCGGGGAGGCCTCTTCAAGGGGAAAAAACCGGTCCACTGGTGCTGCTCCTGCGTCACCGCCCTGGCCGAGGCGGAAGTCGAGTACGCCGACCATGTCTCCCCCTCCATCTACGTCAAATTTCCCTTTGCCGACGAGCTGCCGCCGCAGCTGGCCGATCTCGAGGGGAGAAAAATCTCCCTGGTGATCTGGACCACCACGCCGTGGACCATCCCCGCCAATCTCGGCGTCTGCCTCAACCCCGACCTGCCTTACGTAGCGGTGGCCGTGGACGGTGAGGTGCTGGTGGTGGCCGAAGGTCTGCTGGAGCAGGTCGCCAAAACCCTGCGCTGGACCGATCCCAGGGTGCTGGCCACTTTCGAGGCGCGGATTCTGGAGCGGAAGAACTGCCGCCATCCCTTCCACCAGCGCAACTCGCTCATCATGCTGGGCCGCCATGTCACCCTCGAGGCGGGCACCGGCTGCGTCCACACCGCCCCCGGCCACGGCCACGACGACTACATTGTCGGTCTCGAATACGGCCTCGAGGTCTACAATCCGGTGGATGACTACGGCCGCTACCGGGACGACATGGAGTTTTTCGCCGGCATGAAGATCACCGACGCCAACCGCGCGGTCTGCGACAAGCTGGCCGAGGTCGGCGCCCTGCTCAGCGAAACCAAGGTCAGCCACAGTTACCCCCACTGCTGGCGCTGCAAAAAGCCGGTGGTGTTCCGCGCCACCGAACAGTGGTTCATCTCCATGGAAGCCAACAACCTGCGCGGCAAGACCCTGGAAGCCATCAACCAGGTGCAGTGGATCCCCCACTGGGGACGGGAGCGGATCTACGGCATGATCGAGAAGCGCCCCGACTGGTGCATCAGCCGCCAGCGCAACTGGGGGGTGCCGATCACCGTCTTCTACTGCAAAAAATGCGGCGAAGCGCTGATGGACGGCAGGACCATGCACCATGTGGCCGACCTTTTCGAGGAGCGGGGCTGCGACATCTGGTTCGAGAAAGAGAGCGCCGAGCTGCTGCCGGAAGGAACCGTCTGCTCCTCCTGCGGGGGCAGCGAATTCACCAAGGAAATGGATATTCTCGATGTCTGGTTCGAATCGGGGGTCTCCTACGCCGCCGTCCTCGAATACCGGGACTATCTTCGCGCTCCGGCCGATCTCTACCTGGAAGGGAGCGACCAGCACCGCGGCTGGTTCCACTCCAGCCTGCTGGCCAGCGTCGGCACCCGCGACACGCCCCCGTACAAAGCGGTGCTCACCCATGGCTTCGTGGTCGACGGCAACGGCAAGAAGATGTCCAAGTCGATGGGCAACGTCATCAAGCCGGACGAAATCATCAAGAAATATGGCGCCGAGATCCTCCGCCTGTGGGTGGCGGCCCAGGACTACCGGGACGACATCCGCCTCAGCCAGGAAATCCTCCAGCGGCTCTCCGACGCCTACCGGCGCATCCGCAACACGGCGCGCTTCATTCTCGGCAACCTGCACGACTTCAACCCGGAAACCGATTCGCTGGCGTGTGACAAACTGATGGAAATCGACCGTTGGGCGCTGTCGCGGCTGGAAAAACTGATCGCCAAGCTCCGCCAGGCCTATGACGACTACGAGTTCCACATCCTCTACCACGCGGTGCACAACTTCTGCATCGTCGACCTGAGCGCCTTCTACCTCGACGTACTCAAGGACCGGCTCTACATTTACGGCGCCGACAGCCGCGAGCGGCGCAGCGGCCAGACCGCGATGTACCTGATCCTCGACGCCCTGACCCGGCTGATCGCGCCGGTCCTGAGCTTCACCGCCGAGGAAATCTGGCGCTGCCTGCCCGGCAAGCGGGAAGAGAGCGTCCATCTGGCCCTGTTTCCCAAGGCAACGGAAAACCTCGGCGATGCTGCTCTGGAAGAACGCTACGGCCGTTTGCTGGAAGTCCGCACGGAGATCTCCAAGGCCCTGGAGATGGCCCGCAACGACAAGCGGATCGGCCACTCCCTCGACGCCCGCATTCTTCTCGAGGTTCCCGCCGGGAAATGGCGGGATCTGCTGACGGCCTATCTTCCCGAGTTGCCGACGATGTGCATCGTCTCCCAGGTGGAGATGGCGGCCCATCTCGGCGAGGGGATCGAAGCGGAAATGATTCCGGAAATGCGCATCAAGGTGGAAAAAGCGCAGGGGAAGAAGTGCGAGCGCTGCTGGAACTACGCCCTCTCGGTCGGGGATTCGGCCGACCATCCGACCCTGTGCCGCCGCTGCAGCGACATTCTCGAAGAACACTGAGAGAAGGGGAGATCAGCTGGTGGCTGGTGGCTGGTGGCTCGTGGCTCGTGGCTGGTGGCTGGTGGCTCGTGGCTCGTGGCTCGTGGCAAAAGCAAATCACTCTTATTCCCTCTTTGCAAAGGGGGAGTAAAAACATTGAAGGCCAATTCCTGGTAGGGCTCTTACCCAAAAAGCACTGGCAGGTGATTAGTGATCAGTTTTTTTCTTTTGACTTTAACCAGTAACCAGTCACTAGTCACCAGTCACCAGTCACCGCTTTTCTGCTGCTTTTGATGGTTGTTTTGGGCCGAAGGTGAACATTTACCGTCAATTTGCCATTCCGCACAGGGAGAAGGATCTCTTTTGTCCGCCAGGTTCCGTTTACTTTTCATCATCACCGGAGTGGTGGTCGCTTTCGACCAGATCACCAAGCTTTACGTCGAGAGGAACTTCCTCCTTCACGAATCGGTGACGGTCATCGAGAATATTCTCGACATCACCTCGGTGCGCAACCAGGGCGCCGCCTTCGGCATCCTCGCCGACAGCAGCATCCGCAGGCCGTTCTTCATCACCGTGTCAATCGCCGCCGCTCTTTTCATCCTCTGGTATATCCATAACCTGGAGGAGGGGCATGACTTCCTCAAGATCCCCCTCTCGCTGATCTTTGCCGGAGCGTTGGGCAATCTCATCGATCGCGTCCGCCTCGGCGAGGTGATCGATTTCATCGATGTCCACTGGCACCAGTATCACTGGCCGGCCTTCAACGTCGCCGATTCAGCTATCTCCATCGGAGTGACGATTCTGTTGTGGTGCCTGTGGAGAATCGAAAGGAAACGTCATTTGGCGCGCCGGTGACGGCGTTTCCCTGCCCTGGTGTCAAATTCCGCCGCGCGGGCCTGGCCCGCTCCTCGCAAAAAACCCGCGGAAGTTCCCCCGGCGGTGAAAACAGGTTTTTTCGGCCGCCAGGGACACCCTCCCGGGCATTTTTGGGCCGATGTAAACAGGGGCCTCGAAAAAAATTTTCAGCTTTAGATTACTTTACAAAAAATGGAGAAGTCTTAACCCCCTGCCGCGCCTGGCAGCGTGTATACTTTTTTCCATAAGGCGCAGAGAAAAGCGCGACAACGAAGAAAATCACTGTTACCTCTGAGAACAGACCCCTCCCTTGCCGACGAATCCAAATCGGGAGTTGTTCGCGGCAAGCATCACTCCCAAAACCATTTCCGCCCCTTGACCGCCCTCCTGGTCCAGGGGCATTTTTTTGGCAAAAAAAAGGGGAACCGATGAGAGGCCCCCCTTTATACCGTCCTGAATCATCAAGGAGGCGCTATTCCTTGAGATCCCTTTCCAGGTTGCGGCACATCGTCTCGTAGTTGTTTCTCTCTTCGGGGCTCAGATCGCTCCACTTGACGTACTGGTTGCCGTCTTCCTGCTCCGCCAGGACATGGGAACCGGGAACGATTTCAAAAGCGCTGCCGTCGCCTTCCACAAACATGACTGTTCTCCTTTCCGCTGTATAAACCATCGATGAACGATTCAGTCCAAATCCGGGATTCTCTTTCTCTCCCTCCGGATCACTTCGTCAATATAAACAAATCGAAGGCCAAATTCAAGGGGTCGAAACCCCATTGAGCAAGGAGGAGAGGATCCTCCACGCCAGGCCTTCTTCAATACCTCCGCTTGTCTGTTACAATTGGTTCTGACAAATGACGGTTTCGCCAAAAAGAAGTCGCAACCGCCCCACCAAAAAGGAGGAACCATGAAATATTTTTTACTTTTGGCCACCGGTTTTCTGCTGATTCTCCCCTGCTCGGCGCTGGCCGAAACCACCACCTGGAAAATCGACACGGACCACTCGGGCGCCCAGTTCAGCATTCAGCATATGGTCATTGCCAAAGTGAGGGGAGGCTTTTCGGGAATCGAGGGAACGGTGGTGGTCGACGAAAAAAACCTGACCAGCGCTGTCTTCGAGGCGTCCATCCCCGTGGCCACCATCAACACCGGGAACGCCAGACGGGATGATCATCTCCGCAGCGCCGACTTCTTTGATGTGGAAAAATACCCGCAAATGACCTTCAGATCGAAAAAGGTGACCTTAGGGGAGGAGGAAAACACCCTCAAGGCACTGGGGGATTTAACCATGCGCGGCGTCACCCGGGAGGTGGAACTGCTGATCTCCGGTCCGACGCCGCCCATCGTCGACCCCTGGGGAAATATCCGCCGCGGCGCCCGGGCCACCACCACCCTGAACCGCAAGGACTTCGGCCTGGCCTGGAACCAGGTTCTGGAAACGGGGGGGCTGCTGGTCGGGGAGGAAGTCGACATCGTCATCGACGTGGAACTGATCCGCGACAAAAACTGAAAAACCGCCCGGCAATTTTAAATTCGGAGCCAAACGGCACACCATGATTACACAAGGGAATCACCTTGAAACAAGGCGGCGGCGCAACGCCCTCTGGGGGCTGTTCATCGGAGACACCCTGGCGATGCCGGCCCACTGGATCTACACCCTGGACAAAATCGCCGAGCTGTTCCCCGGCGGCATTCAGGACTTCCGCGATCCCCCTCATCCCCACCCCGAGAGCTTCATGTTCAAGATGTCCTACGAGCCGGACACGGCGAGCGCAGCCAGACTCGGACGCCCCTTCGACATCCTCCACCGCCACGCCCGCTTCCTGCGCAGCAACTATGATCCGCCCGGTCCACCCCCCAGCGGAAGGAAATTCGAACACGGCCTTTTCGCCCCCTCGTCGGAGGAACGCTATCATTACCATCACGGCCTGAGAAAGGGGGACAACACCGTCAACGCCCATCTGGTCCGGGTGCTGATGCGCGCCGTCATCCGCGCCGGACGCTACGACCCCGGCATGTTCCTCGACGATTTCATCACCCATCTGACCACGCCAGGGAAAAACGCCGATCCCTACACGGAGATCTACCTGCGGCGCTGGTTCGAAAACTATTCCAAGGGACTGCCGCCGCAGCTTTGCGCCGCCTCCCAGCGGGAGATCTGGTCGATCGGCTCCCATGGCGGCCTCATCCGCCCCCTGGTGCTTGCCACCCTGGCCACCGGCTCCTATCAGGGCCTCGGCCTGGCCGTCGAACACCAGCACCTCACCCACCGTTCGGAAAACGTCGCCGCCGCCCTGGGGGTTCTGGTTCCCCTCCTTCTCGCTCTGGTGGACGGCGAAGACCCGGCGGCGGCGATTCCCCGGTTCGCCCGAAGCCTGCGCCTGCCGCGAACCACCGGAAAACGGCTTTCCCGCCTCTACTGGGAATACAACGGCCCCAACAACATCCCCGCCGAGGAAATGTGGGAATTGCACACCAGCCTGGAGGAAGAACCCTTTGACCTGGAGAGTCTGGCGAGAGAAAAGAAGGATGCCGAGGTGATCCGGGGGCTACTTTCCACCGCCTGCTATCCGGAACATGGGGTGCCGCTGCTGCTCTATTTCGCCTGCCGGCACGATTTCGACCTGAGAAAGGCGCTGCTGGCCAATGTCAACGCCGGCGGGGACAACGTCCACCGCGGCATGATCCTGGGCCTGCTTCTCGGCGCGGTCGCTGCGGAAATCCCCGCCGATCTCCGCCAGGGGCTGACCGATCACCAGGAACTGGAGAAGGAAATCAATGCCTTTACCGAGACAATCCTCCAGGGGACAGGGTAAAGGCATTTTAAACGATGATCCGGCAGCACCAAGCGATATTCAGGCCAGGGGAGGAAACGAGCGGTGACCCTTCGAACCTTTGGCCAACATTTGCCAAGCGCTCTCCCCGGGCGTTGGCGCCGAAGAGGTTCCTTGTTGATTGTCTTTGTCGAATTTCTCCTGGCCGGCGCCCCTCACTACTTCAGAGAACTTTACAAAAGGGCGAGAAGACTTAACACCCTCTTTTCGCAATCCCCGCTATAGTATGAACAACAAAAAAAACACTGTTGCCTTCTCTTGCCGCCGGGATCAATCGGGAGTCACCGCCGGCAAGCCTCCCTCCCAAAAACTTTTAGCCCTTTGGCCGCCCTCCTGGCCAAAGGGCATTTTTTTTTGGGGGAAACGGGGAAAAGATGGAATTCCCGCCGCCGCCGGATTATTTTAGTTGCGGTTCGCATGTCGGCGACACCATTCCGCCTGGGAGTTTTTATGAATTTCATGTCCAACCGGGAGAAAACATCACTGCCCCCGGCCACCTTGTTGAATCCGGTTCCGGTCGTCATGGTCTCCTGCGCCGGTAAAAACCCGCAGGATAGCGCCCAGCGGCCGAATATCGTCACCGTCGCCTGGACCGGCACGGTCAACTCGGAACCGCCGCTGGTCACCATCTCCCTCCGGTCGTCGCGGCACTCCCACGGAATCATTTCCGCCACCGGCGAATTCGTCATCAACCTGGTGGGACGCTCCCTGATCCGCTCCTGTGACTACTGCGGGGTCCGCTCCGGCCGGGACGAGGATAAATTCGCCGTCTGCGGACTCACCCCCGTCGCCGCCGAGGGCCTCCGCTACGCCCCGGCCATCCTCGAATCCCCGGTGAATATTTCCTGCCGGGTGCGGACGGTTTCGGAACTGGGCTCCCACGACCTGTTTCTGTCCGAAATCCTGGCGGTGTCGTGCCGCTCTTCCCTGATCGACGCCGGCGGCAAGATCCGCCTGGAAAAAGCCCGCCTGGCCGCCTATTGCCACGGAGAATATTTCCAATTAGGCGACCTGTTGGGTTTCTTCGGCTTCTCCGTCGCCTCCCCGACAGCCTACGCCCGAAGGATGCAGGGAAAAAGCGGCAGGAAAAAATCCCGGAGGTAGATTCTTTAATTACCCAAAACGGGCAATGCCTGAAATGGGTAATTGAAAGTTTTCCACCCGGCTGCAAAACTTGCAGAGGACAAAAAAGTTGGTTTTGACCTTTCTCTGAAATCCTTCCTCGGTAATCTTGGCGACATCTGTCGTGAGGAGTAATTACGAAAGTTTTGGTCCGGCATCCCCTTGGGGACCTTTGATGATGAACCCGGCATGTGGATCCATCGAATCCGAAGGGGACCGAAAAGCATATTAGAATGTGACCCCGGGCAAACGCGCAAAGAAAAACCCGGCGGGGAACGGATTCCCCCCGGGTTTTTGTGATGACCGAAAATCCAGCCGCAATAAATCAGCCAAGAGCCGCCAAAGCCGCGTTGAAGGTGGCGCTGGGGCGCATCGCCCGGCCGACTTTTTCCGGATCGGGGTGATAATAGCCTCCCAGATCGACCGGTTTGCCCTGGGCGGCGTTCAGTTCGGCGACAATCTTGGCTTCGTTGTCCGCCAACTGCTTGGCCAGGGGAGCGAAACGGGCTCTCAGTTCTCCGTCCTCCGACTGCTCAGCCAAGGCCTGGGCCCAAAAAAGAGCCCAGTAGAAGTGACTGCCGCGGTTGTCGAGTTCATGCACCTTGCGGGAAGGCGACTTGTTGCTCTCGAGGAACCGGCCATTGGCAATGTGCAGGGTCCTGGCCAGAACCTGGGACTGGCCGTTGCCGGTGACCCGGCCGAAATGCTCCAGAGATTCGGCCAGGGCCAGGAAATCGCCCAGGGAATCCCAGCGCAGATGCCCTTCTTCCTGGAACTGCTGGACATGCTTGGGGGCCGAGCCGCCGGCGCCGGTCTCGAACAGCCCGCCGCCGTTCATCAGCGGCACGATGGACAGCATCTTGGCGCTGGTGCCGAGTTCCAGGATGGGAAAGAGGTCGGTGTTGTAGTCGCGCAGCACATTGCCGGTCACCGAAATGGTGTCCAGCCCCTTGCGGATGCGCTCCAGGGAGAAGCGGGTGGCCTCCACCGGAGACATGATATGGATCTCCAGCCCCTGAGCGTCATGCTCGGGGAGGTATTTATTGACCTTGGCGATGAGTTGGGCGTCGTGGGCGCGGTCCTTGTCCAGCCAGAACACGGCCGGGGCGCCGGAGAGCCGGGCGCGGGTGACGGCCAGCTTGACCCAGTCGCGGATGGCGGGGTCCTTGGTCTGGCACATGCGCCAGATATCCCCTTTCGCCACCGGACGCTCCAGAAGAACCTTGCCGTCCGGGCCGACGACGCGGACGAGGCCATCGGCCGAGGCCTCGAAGGTCTTGTCGTGGGAACCGTATTCCTCCGCTTTCTGGGCCATCAGGCCGACATTGGGGACGCTTCCCATGGTGGCCGGGTCATAGGCGCCGTGCGCCTTGCAGTCATCGATGACCGCCTGATAGATGCCGGCGTAGCTGCTGTCGGGGATAACCGCCTTGGCGTCGTGCAGTTGTCCGTCGGGGCCCCACATCTTCCCCGATTCGCGAATCATGGCCGGCATCGAGGCGTCGACGATGATGTCGCTGGGGACGTGCAGATTGGTGATGCCCTTTTCCGAATTGACCATGGCCAGTGGGGGGCGCTTCTGGTAGACGGCCTGGATATCGGCCTCGATCTCGGCCCTTTTCGACTCCGGCAGGCTCTGAATCCTGGCGTAAAGGTCCCCAAGGCCGTTGTTGGGACTGATGCCCAATTCCCTGAACAGGGCGGCGTGCTTGTCGAAAACCTCCCGGAAATAGACGGAAACCACATGGCCGAAGAGGATGGGATCGGAAATCTTCATCATCGTCGCCTTGAGATGGACCGAGAACAGCACTCCCCTGGCCCTGGCGTCCTCCATCTGCGTCTCGAGAAATTCCCGCAGCGCCTTGCGGCTCATAACCGTGGCGTCGATGACCTCACCCGCCTGCAGGGGGAGCTTCTCCTTGAGGACGGTGACGGCGCCGGCGCCG
>JAAZDE010000081.1 GCA_012512925.1 Desulfuromonadaceae bacterium | reverse complement strand
GATCGCCGCACCGTCTGCGCCGATGGTGTCGGCGATGCCGTCAGTGGTGTTGGCGTCCGTACCGCCGGTGCCGGTGAAGACGTTGCCGTCGGCATAATTGTTTAAACCTTCCGTGACGCTGTCCGCATCATCTGCGGCCACCGGTACGTCATCGACGATGGAGATCACGATGGAACCCGGGGTGGCGTCGCTGTCGCCGGTGGCGTCGGTGACTGCCATGGCGATGGTGTCGGTCAAGGCGGTACCTTCGCCCTGTCCGGTGTGGGTTTGAGCCGCGGAGAGGGTGTAGGTGTAGCCGTAGGTGACCACGCCGTTGGCGTCCGGAGCGGAGATGGAGGTGATTTCCAGCACGCCCATGGAGGTGGTGACGGTCTGCCCCACCGCGGTGATGGTGACCGGGTCGCCGGCGTCACCGTCCAGGGTCAAGGTGTAGGTTTCGTTGTTGGCGTTGACGGTGAAGCTGCCAGTCACGGTTTCGCTGTCGGCGCCATATTGTGTTCCGTCAGCCAGGCCGTCTTCGTAAACGGTCTGGGTGTCGCCGGTAACGTCCGGCACATTGAGATCCTGGTTGAGCGCAATCACCAGTTGGGCCAGATCGGTATCGCCGTCGCCGTCGGTGATCTGATAGGTGAAGGTTTCGCTGGTAACGTCAGTGGGGATGGCGGCTTCCGTCAGGGTATAGGTATAGCTGCCGTCATTGTTGATGACCAGATCGCCGTAGGTGCCGTTGATGGTGGTGGCGCCGGAGACCGTGGTGAGGGTGGCCGTGGCGGCGTCGGCCTCAAGACCAAAGTAGGCAGCGGTGACGGCTCCGGCGATCGCCGCACCGTCTGCGCCGATGGTGTCGGCGATGCCGTCAGTGGTGTTGGCGTCCGTACCGCCGGTGCCGGTGAAGACGTTGCCGTCGGCATAATTGTTTAAACCTTCCGTGACACTGTCCGCATCATCTGCGGCCACCGGTACGTCATCGACGATATCAACCTTCACGTCGACATCGTAGGTGTTGCCAAGGCTGTCCTTGATGGCCACTGTCACCGTGTCGGCGGCGGTCAGGGTATTCTCCCCGAGACCTGCGGGATGTGTCTGCGCCGCATCCAAGGTGTAGTTCAATTCGCCGTTGATAATGGTGGCCGTGCCGAGGGTGCCGGGGGCGGTGATGCTGTCAATGGTATAGCCCGCGGGGGCGGTCCAGGTAGCGGTTTCGGTCGTGGCGGAAGCATTGCTGCCGGAGGCCAGGCCTTCTTCATAGACAGTAACGGTGTCGGTCAAAGGGGGTGGTTGCGGGGGGGAGATGGCCACGCTCACGGTATCGGTGGCAATGTCGCCGTCCGCGTCCTTGACCGCAAAGACGAAATTCTGGGTGGCCGCGGTGTTGGCGTTGGCCAGGAAAGTGAATGCGCCGGTCTCGGCCAGGGTCAGTGTGCCGTTAGCCAGACTGAAGACCAGGCTGGTGCCGTCAACCGTGCCGCTGACCCCGTTGACCGTGATGCTGTCCGCCGCAGCGGCGCCGTCCGCGCCCCAGGTAATGTCGGCCGTGCCGCTCACGCTGGCGCCGGAAATCACCGTGTCCGCATCGATGGCAGCGTCAATGGTCGGCACGTCGTCGACAATCGTCACGTCGAAGGTGGTGGTGTCGGAGGATCCGTCGACATCGGCGGCGACCACATCGACGGTTTGCACCAGGCTGTTGTTCCCTTCTCCTTCAGGATGGGCCACGCTGCCGGTCAAAACAAAATTGTAGGTCAACTGCCCGGTCGCCGGGTCGAAAGTGGAGAAGGTGAGGACGCCGCCGGCAAGAGCCACTTCGGCGCCTGGCACCAGGGCCCCGGCGCTGATGACCGTCACCCCGCCGACGGTGACGGTGGCCAGCCCGTCGGGTGCGTCAACGGTGATGGTACCGGTCACTGCCGAGGGTCCTGCTTCTATTTCCCCGCCGCCTTGCAGGTCAGCCTCATTTGCGCTTACCGAGGTGGCTGCGACGGTGACGGGGTTGTCCACCTCCGGCGGTATCGGTTCCACCGTCTCAACGACGGGAGGGGCCTGCTGTCCGTCGATGGGCAGTTGGGTCAAATTACTGGCAAAGGTATCGGAATCCTGGGCGCCAAGCCGGTCAATCCCGTCAAGGAGAGTACCCAAATCGTCGCGATACTCGCCGATCCCTCCGCCCGCCCGCTGGGCTTCGCTGGCCGTTTCCAGGGGAGCTTCGGTCAGGGAGGCGAGCAGGAGCGCGCTGGGGATCATGGTGCCGTCGGCCATGACAAAGGTCGGGCTCGTCTCCTGGTCGGCGAAGGAGGCGAAATCTTCGAGGACAATGACACCGCCGTTGTCAAATTCGATGAACAGGTTGCCACCGGAGATGTCTATGGTCTGGGCGCTGAGATCGAAATCGGTGAGAATGAGGCTGCCCTCGCGGACTTGAACGGTTTTGGTTTCACCCGGTGCCGGGGGGGTCAGGATCACCGCGTTGTCCGGAGCGGCAGCCTCGACGTTGGCATCGGCTTCCGGAGTCATCGATTCCTGGGCAACCTTGGTTTCTTCGGCCATTTTGTTTCTCCTGTTTTTGAAGGACGAGGACCGGGAACGGCCCCATGGGAAAATTAAAATCCTGACAATCTATGGAAATCAGTTAAAAAATTGAAAATTGACAATTCTGGCGGCGACCCCGAGTATTCCTTCTTTTTTTTCAATCCGGACCACCTGTCCCTGGCATTCGATGTGCATTGGCTTGTCGGGCAGGATGTGATCGAACTCCAGAATGAAATGGATGTTTTCACCCTCTTCCACAAGGTGTCCGGTGGTGAAAAAGATTCCCGTTCGGCTGATATTCCGGCTCGAACCGATCCGTTCACCGAGGCGAACCGGAATCTCGAGGGGGATGCGGGGGGATGATCGTCGTCCGACGCCTCGCTTCATGGGGTTTCCCGGCAAGATTAGGAGCTTTCCGATTCCACAATTGAAAAATTAAATCAAAAAGAGGATGTGGACAATTTATCCTTAGGTTGATTAATCTATAACTTTGTATATAGTATTGTCATTTAAGGACGGTTTTTTCACATGTTGCGGCGGCCCGAAGGAAAGGATGGCCGGAAAATTTCGGCGCTTTATCCTTATTGATGGCTTTTGGATGGCGACCTCATGACGATTTCCGTTGTCGCGGCTGACGGGCACCCGGTTTACCTGGCCGGCTTGAAACACCTTTTTTCCATCGTTCCGGATATCCGGCTCCTGGCGATCTGCCCCTCCGCCACGAAAACCCGGGAAGCCCTGGCCAGCCATACTCCCGACATTCTCCTGCTCGACATCAACCTGCCCGACTGCCCGGGTCTCGAGCTGATCCGGGAGGTCCGGAGGGAAAACCCGCTGCAGAAAATGATTCTCCTGACCGCCAGGCTTGAAGACGAACAGACCATCGACGTGCTACGTCTGCAGGTTCAGGGCGTCATCCTCAAGGAGATGTCGATCCAGTTGCTGGTCCAGTGTCTGCACAAGGTGGCCGGAGGCGGACAGTGGCTGGAAAAGAAATCGATCGGCCACGCTTTTGAAAAGATGCTGTTGCGGGAGGCGGGCGCCCGTCGCCTGGCGACCATTCTGACGGAACGGGAGATCGAGGTGATGCGGCTGGTCGCCCAGGGCATGAGCAACCAGGTGATCGCCGATAAACTCTGCCTTTCCCTGGGCACGGTCAAAATCCATGTCCACAATATCTACAAGAAGATCGGCGTCAACAATCGGGTCGATTTGGCCCGCTACGCCCAGAAAAAAGGAATCGCCAAATAAGAAAGGCGGAGCCCCGGAAAAGGGTTCCGCCTTTGATGATGGCGCGCTGGATGTTTACTGCCGGTTGTGGTTGACCGCGTAGAGTTCCCGGTCGATGCCGAGGCTCTGGATGAGATTGCCGTTCAAAGCCAGAAGGCGTTTGGCGGCGATTACCTCGTTGGCCTTGGCGGTGGCCAGAAGGGAAGAGGACTGGAACAGTTCGTTGCGGGCGTCGAGCACGTCCAACAGGGTCCGCTGGCCGACATTGAACTGTTTGGAATAGGAGTCGAGGGTCCTCCGGTTGAATTCGACGGCGTCGGTGAACGAAGCGATCTGGCGGCGGGCAGTTGCCAGTTCCGCCCAGGTCGCCCGGGTTTCTTCCATGATCAGGTCGGCCTGATCGTTGCGGGCGGCAACAGCTTGCAGGCGGCGCGAGTGGGCGGCCCGGTAGTCAGCCACATCGGACCAGCCGTTAAAGACATTCCAGCGCATGCGCACCATGGCCTGAAAATTATTCTCGTAGGTTTCGGAACTTTCAACCTGGTCTTCGTGGGAGCCGCTCAGTTCGGCGTAAAACTTGGGATGAAAATTCGCTCTGCTCAGTTCAAGACGCTTTTCCGCCTCGGTTATATTGGCGTTGTAGGCGAGAATTTTGGGATTGTACTTTTTGGCCAGTTCGGTGGCATCGTCGAGGTTTTCCGCGACCATTTCCGGACCAAGATTGTAAAATGCCAGGTTGCGGGGAAGTTCGCCGACGGTGCGCAGATAATTGGCTTCGGCGGACCTCAAGGCGCCTTCCACCTGGGCCAGGGAAGCGTAGGCGCGGGAGAGCCGTCCCTGGGTCTGGTCGATGTCGGCGATGCTGCCGGCGCCGGCTCGTTGACGTTCATCAAGCTTGCCCAGAATGTCCTGGTGATCGCTGACGTTTTGTTCGGCAAGTTGGTACAATTGCTGTTGGCGATAGACCTCCATGTGGGCGACAATGGCGTCGAGGGCGGTCGCTTCGGCGTTGTCCAGGGTGCGGTAGCCCGCCGATTCGAGCTTGGCCTGCTCGATGCCGACCCGGCTCGCGGTCTCCTTGCCGTCGTAGAGGAGCTGGGTCAGGCGCACCGAGGCTTCGGTGCGGTCATAGTAGTGATGGTCGTTCCCCTTGCTGCGGGTGTATTCATCGCTGTGGGCTTCCGCGCCGTAACCCAGATTCACATCGACCCGGGGCAGATAGCCGCCGAAGGCGCGGTCCCGTTCATAGCCGATGGCCTGTTCGTTTCGTTTCATCATCTGCAGCCTGGGGCTGTAGCGCAGAGCGGTGGTTACTGAATCGACTACCGAAAGGCCGGTTTCCTGAGCCGACGACGGGGGCGGGGCGAAGGCGAGAAAAGAGACGGTCAATGCAAAAATTATCATGAAACTTGTGGGGGAAAAATGATTTGCCATTTTTTTTGCAGGCCTGGTCATGACCAACCTCCTTAAAAAATTAGAGAAAGAAAAAACCAAAACACTGTATTACCGCCAAAACCGAACATCAAATATGCATTGACAGTTTCAGAGTTATATTGCAAATAGGGACTTTTGCCAAGAGGAGTTTGTATTTTTTGTAAAATTTTATTTTTTTTATTTTACTCATAATATTTTAAAGTTAAAAGTGTTTTTTGATTTTAAGTCGAAATTAGGTTTGGTTCTTAATAACCTCCGGCCATAGGTGGGGCAAAACTGTAAATGTCAGAAGTTACCTTGGTTAAAACGGATTTAAACGAGAACGTGGCAGGTGGCGAGGAAAGCGGAGTCCCCCGGCCGTTTCCCGGCAGCAGCTTTGTTTCTCCGGGAGCCGTCGATTTCGAGGCGCCGGTTCTGCGTTGTCTGTCCCTGGTTTCCGGGTTGTTGGGGCAACCGGTTTCGACGGTCGCTCTCAAGGCGGGCATGCCCCAGGGGCGGGAGCGCCCCCCCCTGACCGTCTGTCTCCGGGCGGCGGAGCAGGCGGGCCTGGTGGTCGGCACCTTCCACCGGCCCCGCCTGGAGATGATTTCCCCGCTGACGCTTCCCTGTATTCTGCTGCTGAAAAACGATCAGGCCTGCGTCCTCACCGGCTTGCGGGAGGGCGCGGCTGAGGTGATTTTCCCGGAGATGGGGGAGGCCGAGCAGATCATTCCCCTGCCTCGCCTCGAAGAGCAGTACACGGGTTATGTCCTGCTGGTGCAGGTCAAAGGACGTCTCGACCGGCGCGCCAGCGAATTGACACTGGTCGACACAAGGGAATGGTTCTGGGGGACCATCCTGCGGTTTTTCCCCATCTACAAACATGTTCTGCTGGCGACCCTGCTGGTCAACATCCTGGCCCTGGCGAGCCCCCTCTTCATCATGAACGTCTATGACCGCGTCGTTCCCAACAACGCCTTCGATACCCTGTGGGCGCTGGCGGCGGGGGTGGTGATCGCCTATCTGTTCGATTTTTTGCTGCGCAATCTGCGCGGCTATTTTGCTGATGTCGCCGGCAAAAACGCCGATGTCATCATCGCCAGCAAGCTGATGCAGCAGATGACGGCGATGCGGCTCGATGCCAAGCCTGAATCGGCGGGAACTTTGGCCAACAATCTGCGTGAATTTGAAACCCTGCGGGAATTTTTCAGCTCAACTACGCTGATGGCCCTGATCGACATCCCCTTCGTATTTATTTTCATCGCCCTGATCGGGTACATTTCCGGTCCCCTGGCCTTCGCCCCGCTGGTGGCGATTCCCTTGGTCGTTGTCGTCGGCGTTTTTCTCCAGCAACCGCTGCAGCGGGTCGTCGAACAGAATTTCCGGGAAGGCGCTCAGAAAAACGCCCTTCTGGTCGAGGCCATCACCGGCATCGAGACCATCAAATCGTCCATGGCGGAAGGCCAGATCCAAAAGCGCTGGGAAGAGGTGGTCGGCCTCAATGCCCGCTCCAACAGCCTGGCGCGGGCGCTGGCCAACTTTTCCATCAGTTTTTCCCAGTGGTCGGCCCAGATGGTCAGCGTTTTGATTGTCATCGGCGGCGTTTATCTGATTGCCGAAGGGGAGCTGACCCTCGGCGGCCTGATCGCCTGCAATATCCTCGTCGGCCGGGCGATGGCTCCCCTGGGTGCGGTAGCCGGCATTTTCTCCCGTCTGCAGCAGTCGCGGATGGCTCTTAAATCCCTTGACCTGCTGATGCGGCAGCCCAACGAACGGCCGGCCGGGCAGGAATTCATCCGATCACAGGATTTGGCGCCCTCCCTTTCCTTTGACAAGGTCCGTTTTGTCTACCCCAACAGCCAGACCCACGCCCTCGACAATATCAGCCTGGAGATCAAGGCCGGCGAGAAGGTAGGGGTGATCGGCCGCACCGGCTGCGGGAAAAGCACTCTCGGGCGGCTTTCCCTGGGCCTGTACCAGCCCCAGCAAGGAGCGGTCAAGCTGGGTGATATCGACCTCCGCCAGTTGCATATCGCCGATTTGCGCAGCCGGATAGGTTATGTCAGCCAGGACAATTTTCTTTTTTACGGCAGTATCCGCGAAAACATCGCTCTCGGGGCCCCCTATATCGACGGACAGGCCATCCTCCGGGCGGCCACCATCGCCGGTGTCGCCGACTTTGTGCGCAGCCATCCGGCCGGATTCGATTGGCAGGTGGGGGAGCGGGGCATGAGCCTTTCCGGAGGTCAGCGCCAGGCCATCACCATCGCCCGCGCCCTGGTCCTCGATCCCCCCATTTTGATCCTCGACGAACCGACCAGCGCCATGGACAACAGCGCCGAGGCCGTCTTCCGGCAGCGGCTGGCGCCGGTTCTCGCCGGCAAGACCCTGTTGCTTTTCACCCATCGCACCAGCCTGCTGCAACTGGTAGAACGCCTTGTGGTCATGGATGGCGGCCGGATCGTCGCCGATGGGCCGAAAAACGAAATCCTGCAGGCGTTGCGCAACGGCCAGGTCCGGGGAGGAAACGAGTGAAAGGATCGGGTATGGGGAGTGGCATGCAAGGGCCGAATCAACAACGAAAAGGCTTGCTGAGCATTTTCCGTCAGGAAGAAGACCTGTTCTTCATGAGCGAGGTCGACGCGGCCATTCATCGCCGGGGCAACGCCTTTGCCTATCTGATCAGCATGGCGGTGGGCGTTCTCATGGTGGTGTTTGTGCTGTGGGCGCACTTCACGGTGCTCGATGAAGTCACCCGCGGCATGGGGCAAGTCATCCCCTCCCAGCGGGTGCAGGTCATTCAGAACCTGGAGGGGGGAATCCTGCAGGAGATCCTGGTGCAGGAGAACCAGATCGTTGCCAAGGGGGACATTCTGGTCCGCATTGACAACGCGTTGGCGGCCAGCCAGTTCCGGGACACCACTATCAAGGCGATGGAGCACGAGGCGGCGATCGTCCGTCTGAAAGCTGAGGTGGCGGGAGAGGAACTGGTTTTCCCGCCGCGATTCAAAGACACCGACCCGCAGATTCTCAATGGTCAGCGTTCCATATACCTGGCCCGCAAGCAGCAACTGGAAGCGGAACTGAATGTCCTGGAACTGCAATACAGTCAGCGCCAGCAGGAGGTGACCGAGATGCAGAGCCAGCGCCAGCAGCTGGAACGAAGCCTGTCTCTCGCCCGCCAGCAGCGGGCCGCGGTCAAACCTCTGGTGGACCAGGGAATCTATGCGCGGACCGATTATCTGACCATCGAAAGAGACATCTCGACGCTGCAGGGCAATATCGAAGCCTTGCGGCTTGGCATCCCGCGGGTCCGCCAGGCGGTGGAAGAGGCGAGCAAGCGCATCGCCCAGCGGCGTGCCGAATTCCGCACCCAGGCTTTCGACGAAATGAACCGGCGCGGCGTCGAATTGAAATCTCTGCGCGAGCTGATGTCCGCCGGGGAAGACCGGGTGACGCGGACCGACGTCCGCTCGCCGGTGCGCGGCACTGTCAAGCAGCTCAAGCTGACCACGGTCGGCGGCGTGGTCCGGCCGGGGGAGCCGATCATGGAGATCGTGCCGTTGGACGACAGCCTGCTGATTGAAGCGCGCGTCCGCCCCGCCGACATCGCTTTTCTCCATCCGGGGCAGAAGGCGATGATCAAGGTCAGCGCCTATGATTTTTCGATCTTTGGCGGGCTGGAAGGGGTGGTCGAGGCGATAAGTGCCGATACCATCGAAGAAGACAATGGAGAGAGTTTTTACAAGGTCAAGTTGCGCACCCAGGCCAACAGTCTTATCTACCGCGGCGAGAGTCTGCCCATTATTCCCGGCATGACCTCCAGTGTCGACATTCTGACCGGCAAGAAATCGGTACTTTCCTATCTGATGAAGCCGATTTTGCGTATGAAACAGAATGCCCTTCGCGAACGTTAGGGGATATGTCCGCATGCCGGAAACCCGTTTGGTGGGGATATTTCTTGCCTTGTTTCTGTTTCTTGTTGCCTGTGGATGCAGTTCCACGGCAGCGGCCAGAGCGGAAGAGAAACTTGCCCAAGAAAAAATGGAAATCCCCCCCGGCAAAGGCTTGTTTCAGAGTCACGAGTTCCGCAGCCGGTTGAAGGCGCTGCCCTATTGGCAACGGGTTGTCGGGGTGGCGGAATCCCAGGTCAATGGTTTTGAAGCCTGTGATCCTAAAGCCGAAAACTGCCCGGCGGCGGCCCTGAGCTGGCAGAAAATCATTCGCCGCGCCCAGGGGTTGAACCCGGTCATGAAACAGCTGCAGGCGGTCAACAGCTATTTCAACCGCTGGCCTTATCGGCTCGACATCGATGTCTACGGAGTCTCCGATTACTGGGCGACCCCCGGAGAATTTCTCCGTCTGTCCGGTGACTGCGAGGATTTCAGCATTGTCAAATATTACGCCTTGCGCTCCCTCGGTTTTCCGGTGGAGAATCTGCGCATCGTCCTGCTCCGGGACAATATCCGCGGCATACCTCATGCCGTCCTGGCGGTCCGCCTGGACGAGGAAACTTTTGTGCTCGACAATATGACCGATCTGGTGCTTTCCCACCTGAATTATGAACATTACGTGCCGCAGTATTCCGTCAATGAATTTTACCGCTGGGCCCACATACCGCCCGGGGGCATGAAATGAGTTTCCGCCTGATCTGAAAAGGAGTTTACAGCGATGCCGGAAAATGTAACCAAGGAAATGAATTCTGGCGCCAACCCATTTCCGGATTTTCCCTATGAACGGAGCAAAAAAAACCTCTGGCTCGCTATCGGAGTCATTGCGTTGCTGATCCTGGTCGCCATGGCCTGGCTTTCCTGGGGCCTCAGCCAACGGGAAAAGGGTTTTGAAGACAACCTGAGCAAACGCCTGGAGGTGCATGCCTCCTCCCAGGCCCAACTCATCAAGGAGATGCTCCATGCCACGGTCGAACAGGCCAATCGGGTGATCAGCTCCGAACTGTTCAAGCTTTACGCGGCCGAGGTTCACCTGATCGAGGACGATATCTCCCTGTTGGTCACCGGGCCGCTGCCGGGCAAGGTTTATTCGGAGGAATTACAGACACTGGCCAAGCAGCTGCCGATGATGCGCAATCTGCTCCTCGACTTCACGCGCATATCGGGTTACCAGAGCGGCCGTGTCGTCAATCGCAGCGGCAAGGTTTTCATCTCCACCGATGCGACCGGCGGTGGGCTGCGGAGCGACCAGCAGAGTCTGATCGAAAAGACTCTGGAGCGCCGGGAACCCCTGTTCGGGGCCATGCGCTCTTCTCCCGGCGGCTTGACTGTCGATACCTACCTGCCGATTTTTTCTCCCGGGAAGGACCATGGCGGCAAGCCTCCGGTGGCGGTACTGATCCTTTCCCAACTGGTTGGCAACCGACTGGAAGAGATGCGCAACAGCAGTCTGATGGAACCGGGAGAGCGGATTCGCTGGCTGCAGAAAACGGCCGACGGGTTTCAGGAAATCGTTCCCTGGGTCCCCGGCCAGTTGCAGAAGATCGCGACACCGCTGACATTCGATGGGGAAGGGCGGATACCCTTCGGTGTCCGGGAATCGCCGACCGGCCAAAAGGTCTATACCATCGGATTGCCCATCGATGGCCCCGAATGGTGGGTTGTCGCCGAAGCGGACTTCCAACTGGTCCGGCAGAATCTTCGCCAACAGCAGAAGGCTCTCATCGGTGTCACCGTTCTTTTCGTGCTCTTTTTCATGGCCGCCGCGGCTGCTCTCCGGGCCTTTTTCACCTCCAGCCATGAACGAAAAAATACCAGATATTTTGAGCAGATGGCACAGGAGATCGACAAACAGCGTCAACTTCTCGACCAGATCAACAACCATATCGCCGACTATATCGCCCTTTACGATCTTCAGGGACGCCTTCAGTATGTCAACCCGGCCTTCGCCGCGGCCGCCGGGCGCACCACCGAGGAGATGATCGGGCTCGACCGTGAGGCCATTTTCGGATTCGACACCGGTCGCCGCCTCGATCATTCGGATCAGCGGGTCCTTGCCGAGGGGACCTCTCATATCGTCAGCGAAACCGTCTATCTGCAGTCAAAACCCCACCATCTGCAGATTTCCAAAGCGCCGCTGAAGGACCGACAGGGACGGATCACCGGCATCGTTTCCGTTTCCCGCGACGTGACGGAAAGCGTCACTTTGCAGCAACGCCAGGAGCAGGCCACTCGTAAAACCCTGGACGCTCTGGTCCGCGCCATCGAACTGACGGACCCTTATCTGGCCGGGCATTCCCAGATGATGAGATCCCTCGGGATCGAGGTGGCCAAGGCGCTGAACGCTGCCGATGTCGACATCGCCACCATCGAAACGGCGGCCAACCTTTCCGAGATCGGCAAGCTTTTCATTGATCGCGAGCTGCTTTTCAAAGAGGGCCCTTTAACGGCGGAAGAAAAGAAGCGGATGGAGAAACACGTCGTTCACGCGGGGAAGGTACTGAAGGATATCGATTTCGGCCTGCCGGTTTACGAGGCGGTGACGCAGATGAACGAGAGCCTGGACGGCTCCGGTTACCCGCGGGGGCTGAAAGGGGACGAGGTGATTTTCACCGCCCGCGTGCTGGCGGTGGTCAACAGTTTTTGCGCCATGGTGAAACCGCGCGCCTACCGCGGCGCCCGCTCTATCGAGGAAACCATGGGCATCCTCAGGCAGGAGGAAAATGTCTATGACCAGCGGGTCGTGGCCGCCCTCGAGGAGGTGGTCCGATCGGCCCTGGGGGAAAAGCTCCTGGCGCGCTTTTGCGAAAAGATCTGAAAACCGGTCTCCCCTCCATGGCGAGCCATCACCGGGGGGACCAGGGTCCGGGGCGGCTCCTTGGCGGTCCGGGTTCAGCGCTGGAAGACCATCTCGTATAAAAGAAGGACGATTTCCACCAGAATCAGGAAAACGATGTACCACTCCACGCGCAGCGTCCGTTTTCCCATCATGAGATCGTAATAGGCGTTTGCCGACCGGGAGATCAGATCCAGTTTCCGGGTCAGGGCCGCTTCCCGGTCGCGCAGTTCAAACTCCATGGCCAGTTTGTCGTAGAGCCGGTCGAGTTCCGGGTCGTCCCAGGTAATATCCGGCTTCTCGCTGATTTCCGCGCGTCCCACCATGCGCGACTGGATCAGCAGAACATCGCCCATTTCGCGGAGAATCATCTTGCCGCCGTGCCGTGAGCGCCCCGCCCTCAGCTCCTTGGCGAAAGGCTCTATCCTTTCGAAAACCGTTGCGACTTCCCCTTCGTAATCGGATAGCACGGCGCTTTTGGCCAGGGCACAGGCGATGACCTGGGCTCTGCCGGGAGAAAGTTCACGGACCGTGAACCGGCCTGCGGCGTCGATGCCCTCTTCCCTGTCTGCGGCGATGAGGATTTCCACTTCTTCGCAAATGGGGGCTTTTCTGGGTTCGGCGGCGAGTTCCGTCGCCTGTCCGGTGAGGAGATCCTCCTCGGCTTTTTTCAGACCGATGGCGCAAACGGCACCAAAGCGAAAGAGAACAGCAAATCCGCCCTCCCGGCCGACAAGAGTCAGCGGAGTTGTGGAGAGCGGGGCCGGCCACCCCGCCAGTTCCCGGATCGTCAAACGGCTGCCGACCGACCATGCTTTGGCCCTGACAGGGTTCATATTCTCTCCACCAAGGAAGTAATAAAATCCAGGTAGGTTTTTTTGCTGAAAAAGGCCGCCCGGAAAAACTGTCCCAATTCCCGGGCGGGAAAATGGTGATTGATTTCAGAGGGGAAAATAGGTAATTTCCACCTGAAACTTTTAAAAGGGTTGCTAATGATCCGCGAAACCACCTGCTCAAAGGGGCTGCCGGGAAAAAGTCTCGACCTTTTTATTTCTGAATTTTGGGTCAAAAAACGTCTATGTTCTCTTGGGGCCGGTTTTTGTCGAAAGAACGGAATTGTGCAAATTACAACCTGAGGAGGAAAAGATGCAACAGTCTTGCCGGAGGATTTTGTTTTCATTCTGCTTCCTGTTGGTCGTGGCCTTCAGCCCCTTTTTTGACGGCGGCGCCGATGCTGCCGCAGGTTCCCTTTATACCCGTTGCAACATTCACATCCAGAATCAGAAAGGTACCTATAAAGCCAGTTATGCCAATTATACCAATCCCGGCTCTGGCCATATCATCATTCCCGCCGGAAGCTTGGTCAACGTCACCAAAGTGACCAGAAAAATGATTTACTTCCATGTCCCAGACAAGAATATCAATGTTCAGTTTGAGTTTCATGAGACCCGTATGGGGATGAAAACTCAGGAATACCTGGACAAGATAACCTCTCCGCGCCCTGTTTCTTACGCCCGACTTTCAAATCTGGACCGGAAAGGGATTGCTGAAGGCAAGGCTTTCGTGGGCATGAGCAGGGAAGGGGTAATGGCGGCTCTCGGTTACCCGGCTGTTCACCGGACACCGTCACTGGACTCTCCGACTTATATTTACTGGACCAACCGTTTCGGGACCATGGCGGTCAATTTTGACGCCAAGGGCAAGGTCGCAAGTATTATCAACTGATGGGTGACAGGACGGTCGGGAAAACCTGTTTATTTTTCCCTTCTCTGCAACCCTTGACTCTCCATGGATTTTATATATGGCTGAAATCGCTCTTGTGACGGGGGCCAGCAAAGGTATCGGAGCGGCTATCGCCATCGATTTGGCGGCTCAGGGTTTCGATATTTGGCTCAATTTTGGCAAAGACCGGGAGAGCGCCTCCCGAGTTTCCGCCGAAATCGAAAACATCGGCCGGAACTGCCTTCTGCTTCCTTTTGATGTTGCCGACGCCGCGGCGGTTACCGGGATCCTGGCCCCTTTGCTGGAGCGGGAAACGCCTTTCGTCCTGGTCAACAACGCCGGTTTCAGCCGTGACGCCTTACTGGTCTGGATGAAGCGGGAAGAGTGGCGCGATGTCCTGGCGGTCCATCTGGATGGTTTTTTTAACGTCACTAAACTGGTGGTTCACAAGATGGTGCAAAAACGACGGGGGCGGATCATCAACATTGTCTCCACCTCGGCGGAAAGCGGCGTTGCTGGCCAGGTCAATTATTCTGCCGCCAAAGCCGGACTGATTGGAGCCACCAAGTCACTTGCCGCCGAAGTGGCCAAACGCAACGTTCTTGTCAACGCCGTCAGCCCTGGGTTCATTGAAACCGCCATGGTCAAGGATCTCCCGAAGGAACGCATTCTGCCGATGATCCCCCTGGGGCGGTTCGGGAGGCCGGAAGAGGTGGCGGCCGTGGTGAGCTTCCTTTGTTCGGAAATGGCCTCCTACATCACCGGCCAGGTATTTTCGGTCAACGGCGGCGCCTACATGTGAGGGGCGGGAGCGATTTTCCCCGGCAGGTTTTGCGGGGTCAAAACCATGCGGAGGGATAAAAGGGCTTTGATTCACAAAAAGGATTTTTCATGCATCGTGTCGCCATAACCGGAATCGGCATCATCTCCTGTCTCGGGTCCGATCCGGGTTCGGTTGCCAACGCCCTGAAGAAAGGTGAATCGGGGATCGCCGTCGATGAGGAACGGAAGCGTCTGGGTTTCAGAAGTCCGTTGACGGGCAAGGTACGTGGTTTTGTTGTTGATGTGGTTTTGTCCCGGAAACAGCGCAAAACCATGCCGGACTTTGCGGTTCAGGCCTATCAGGCGGCAACGGATGCCCTGCGCATGTCCGGGCTGGCCATTGAGGAGATACGCAATGAGGAAACCGGACTGATCTTCGGTTGTGATTCCAGTTGCGTCGCTGCCGTCGAACAGGTCGACACCCTGAAAAACAAGGGGGAGACGAAGCAGATCGGCAGCGGTCAGGTCTTTCGTTCCATGACCAGTTGCGTCACCATGAATCTCAACACGCTCCTGCAGACACGAGGCGCCTGCTGGACCATCAGTTCAGCCTGTTCCAGCGGCGGCCATGCCGTGGGTCAGGCTTACGACCTGATCGCTTTTGGGCGCCAGGAGCGGATGATCTGTGGCGGCGTTCAGGAAATCAGTTGGCAGTCGATGTGCAGTTTCGACGCCCTCGGCGCCTTTTCCATTCGGGTGGATTCTCCCGCCGCCGCCAGTCGTCCCTTCGATGCCGCCCGTGACGGTCTTGTGCCGAGCGGTGGGGCCGCGGTTCTGGTTCTTGAGCGATATGATCTGGCCAAAGATCGAGGCGCCTCCATTCTGGGGGAGGTCCTGAGTTATGCCTTTTCCTCCGATGGCTTGCATCTGTCGGTTCCCAGCCGTGACGGTCTGCAGCGGGCGATGGGCAAGGCCCTCGCAGGGGCCGGGTTGACACCCTCCGATATCAATTATCTTTGCGCTCACGCCACATCGACCCCTTCCGGTGATTCCGCCGAGGCCGAGAATATTCTCGCCGTTTTCGGGGAATGCACGCCGTGGATTTCTTCGACAAAATCGATGACGGGTCATGAACTTTGGATGTCCGGAGCATCTCAGGTGGTTTATTCCACTTTGATGGCGCGCCACGGCTTTATCGCTCCCAATGTCAACTTCACGACATCCGACAAGGTGACGGAACGTTTGCGCATCGCCGCTGAAACCGTCAACACCCACCCCGAACATGTGCTGTGCAACTCGGCAGGATTCGGCGGCACCAACTCCTGTCTGGTTTTGAGATTCGCGGAATGATTTTTGACACGGTCATCATCGGCAGCGGAGTTTCCGGTCTGACCACAGCTCTGATTTTGTCCCGCCTGGGGCGACGGGTGGCGGTGGTAGAAAAATCCGAGAAGGCTGCTCCGCTGGTGAGGGGGTTTAATCGAGGCGGGATTTATTTCGACAGCGCTTTTCACTATGCCGGCGGGTTGGGCGACGGAGAGATTCTCGATCTTTATTTCCGTTATCTGGGGATCGACCGGTTGGTTCATAAAGTGCCTCTGGACCGGTGTAAATTTGATATCTTTCGCGATTCGGAAAGCGGCCGTGAGTTTTGCTTCCCCTCGGGCATCGCGGCGCTCCAAGAGGCTCTCTGCCGCATCTTCCCGCGGGAAGCCAGGGGGATTGGCAGCTATCTGGCCCATCTGGAAGCGGTTTTTCGACGACTCCCCTATCTCAATCCGGAGGCTGTGGAAGGTACCTCGAACATGGTCGAAGCGGTGCAAGGACCGTCTCTGGACGAAGTCCTGCGTCGGTTCATCCGCGATCCCGGACTGTGCCACCTGTTGTCCCTGCATACTTTGTTGCATGGGGTTTCTCCCCAGGAAATACCTTTTTCCATCCATGCCGGAGTGGCATTTCCCTTCTACCGTTCCGCCCACCGGATCGCAGGAGGGGGGCGCGCTCTGGCGGAGGCTTTTGTTTCCCGAATCCACTCGGCCGGAATCCCGTTGATTCAGGGCCGAAGTGCCAAAGGAATGTCTTTTTCTTCCGCCGGCCATCTCAAAGGGGTGGAATTGGCCGATGGCGAGTCTATTGCATGCCGCGAATGCGTTGTTACGATCCATCCCCGGCGTTTTCTCGATCTGGCTCCGGAAGGAGCACTCCGTCCCGCCTACCGTAAAAGGCTCATGGGCTTGGAGGAAACCTTTTCCGGTTGCATCCTGTTTCTTCACGGTCAGCCACCGCCGCAAATCCTCACCGGTTCTAATCTGTATCTTGGTTTCTCAAGGCAGGGGTTGGCGGAAAAGCTGCCGGAATGGGAGCGGCGGCTTCTTTTCGTGGCCGGTGGAGCATCGCCTCCCGATTCGGTCAAAACGGATCATGGCTGGTCGGTAATATGTCCCGCGTCATGGCTGGAAATGGCGGATAAAAGCGGCAGGGCAGGGAACTTTCGCGCCGAGTCCTACCGAGCCGCCAAGGAAGAAGTGAGTCAGCGCATTTTTCAGCGCCTTGCCCGGGAAGCACCGGAAATCGTTGAAGGTGCGCGCCTTGTCGAGGTTGCCACTCCCTTGACTCTGCGGGATTACTGCGGGGGACCCGAGGGGGGGATCTATGGGGTGAGACACGCCCTCGGCCAGTACAATCCTCAGGCGGCCACCCGCATCCCCCATGTTTATCTTTCTGGCCAGGCAACGGCCGCGCCGGGAATTTTGGGCGCGATGGTTTCCGCTTTTCTGACCTGTGGACATATCCTCGGCCATGACCGGTTGCGTCGGGAAATCATGATATGAGTGACAAAGAATGAAAAGAAGGGTAGTCATAACCGGACTCGGTTCCGTATCCCCCTTTGGCCGGGGTACGGGGGCCCTGGTCAGCGGTCTCCTCGAGGGCCGCAGCTCAGTGTGCCCGGCTCCTGAGCTTGACCGCATCGGAGGGCTGCGGCCGCGGGTGGCGGCGACCGTAAGGGGCATCGACCCCAAGGAAATTCCTCGGAAATTCCGCCGCTCCATGTCCCCCATGTCGATTTTCGCCGTTCTTGCCGCTCAGGAGACGGTAGCCCAGGCGGGACTGTCCGCCGCCCAATGCGGGGACGGACGGCTGGGCGTGGCGTTGGGTTCGACGGTGGGAAGCACCCAGGCCAGCGAAGACTTTTTCAGGGATTTCTTTACCGATCACAGCCTTGAGCGGATGCGGTCCACTCTTTTTTTCCAGATCATGAATCACAGTGTCGCCGCCAATGTGGTCCAGGCGCTTGGAATTACCGGCCGTCTGCTGGCCCCGGCCTCTGCCTGCTCGACAGGGTGCCAGGCCATCGGGTACGGTTTTGAGATGGTTTCCTGTGGACGTCAGGAAATGATGTTGTGCGGGGGGGCCGATGAATTGCATCCCCTGACCGTGGCCACTTTCGATATCATGAATGCCGCCTCCTGTGAATATAATGATACCCCGGACAAAACGCCCCGCCCTTTCGATCGTGACCGGGACGGCATGGTGTGCGCGGAAGGGGCGGGGGTGGTGCTGCTC
>JAAZDE010000080.1 GCA_012512925.1 Desulfuromonadaceae bacterium | reverse complement strand
GGTGTACGGTGCGCCCGTCACGGCGTTGGCCGCGGCCGCGGCCTGGGGGGTGCTCAGCATCCTGCTGAGTCCCTGCCATCTGGCCAGCATCCCGCTGATCGTCGGCTTCATCGACGGCCAGGGGCGGATCAGCGCCTTCCGGGCCTTTGTCATCGCCACCCTTTTTTCCGTCGGGATTCTCATCACCATCGCCGTGATCGGGGTGGTCACCGCCGCCGCCGGACGGATCATGGGGGATGTGGGGCGCTATGGGAACTATTTCGTCGCGGGAATCTTCTTCCTGGTCGGTTTGCACCTTCTCGGCCTCATCCCCATGCCCTGGTCGGGGCCGGGGAAGGTCGGCCTGGAGCGCAAGGGATTTCTGGCCGCCTTCCTGCTCGGCCTGATTTTCGGCATCGCGCTTGGCCCCTGCACCTTCGCCTTCATGGCGCCGATGCTCGGCATGACCTTCAGCCTCGCCGCCGATCAGCCCCTCTACGGCGGTCTGCTGCTGCTGGCCTATGGGCTCGGTCATTGCGCCGTCATCGTCTGCGCCGGGACCTTTACCGAAGTCGTCCAGCGCTACCTGAACTGGAACGAAAAATCGCAAGGAGCGGTGATCCTCAAAAAGGTGTGCGGCGTCCTGGTGATTCTGGGCGGGGTGTGGATGCTCCGGATCGCCGCCTGATAATTCGGGTCCGTTGTCCTGAATCTGGAACCGTCTGGCTTTTTTTGCCAACCGGGCCTAAATTTCAAGCCGCTGCAGAAAGGGAAAGCCATGAAAACCATCGTCACCTTGACCATGAATCCGGCGATCGACAAAAGTTCAAGCGTCGCCAATGTCGTGGCCGAACGAAAGCTCTATTGCAAGCCCCCCCGTTTCGAGCCTGGAGGAGGCGGGGTAAATGTCTGTCGGGCCATAAAAAAATTGGGGGGAGAATCGATGCTCCTTTATCCCTCCGGAGGTCTGACCGGAAAAAGACTCCAGGAACTTCTGGACGAAGAGGGTCTGGTCCATCGGCCATATCCCATCGAAGGCTTCATCCGGGAGAGTCTGGTGGTGCTGGAGGAATCCACCGGCCAGCAGTATCGTTTTGGCATGCCGGGACCGCAGGTTCAACAACAGGAATGGGAACAGTTTCTCAAGGAACTGTCCGGCATGGAGCCTTTTCCTGAATATCTGGTGGCCAGCGGCAGCCTCCCCCCCGGTGTTCCCGCTGATTTTTATGCCGAGGTGGCGCGTATCGCCAAGACGAAGGGCGGAAAAACGATCATTGACGCGTCGGGGGAGCCTTTGAGGTTCGCCCTCCGGGAAGGGGTCTATCTGATCAAGCCCAACGTTCGTGAATTCAGGGAACTGGTCGGGGAAAATATCCAGGAGGAAGCGCAGATCAAGGCGGAGGCTCAAAAAATGGTTCGGGCCGGTCAGTGTCAAGTGCTGGTCATTTCCCTCGGCGCTGCCGGCGCTTTGCTGGTCGGCGAGGATTTCGCCGAGCACATCCTGCCGCCGACCGTGCCGATTGTCAGCAAGGTGGGGGCTGGAGACAGCATGGTGGCCGGAATCGTCTTGAGCCTGGTGCGGGGCAAACCGCTCAGGGAATCCGTCCTTTTCGGAGTGGCATCCGGCACGGCGGCGGTCATGACCCCGGGGACGGAATTGTGTCGGCGGGAAGACGCCGAGAGGTTGTTTGAAAGCATGGTTTCGGCAGGGTGAGAAATTCCGCGGATTTCCGCCGCGGCTCATGATCCGGTCCTGAAAAGCAGGGTAGGACAGGGTATGAGTCGTTTGGCGCGGCATTCGATATGACGCTGACGGCAAAGCGTTTTGCCTCAACCGCCGACCTGCTTTCCGATTTTCCGAAATCATCTGAAAAATGGCCGCAACGGCTTTTGATGGAATCCAGAACCTGTAGTTTTTTATATGGATTCAGGATAACATGGGGCAATGAACAGTTGCCTTGACCTGTCAAGATTAATTCTGCCCGGAAGGGTTGCCCGGACTTTTGGGCCCGGATAGAAAATACCGGTTTTACCTGATGAAAAACACTGGCTTTTGAAATAATAAAATGAAAAACGGCTCTTCCCGACGCTATGTCCTGACCGCCATCCTGGTCTCCCTGATCGGCCTGGCCTTCTGTCTGGCCAACCTGTTTGGCGCGGATCTGTTCTGTACCACGGAAGGGTGCGCCCTCTACCACGGCTACCGCATCTTCGGCCTCAACCTTTACGCTGTCGGCGCCGCCGGATTCCTGGCCACGGCCATTCTGCTGATTTTTTCTCTCCGCCATGCGGTGGGGCCGCTGCTGATGTTGGTGGTGGCCGGCGGTCTGCTGATCGAAACCGCGCTGGTTATCTATCAGTACCTGTTCTGGGTCTGCTCCAGCTGTCTGGTGGCGGCGCTGCTTTTCGGCCTGGTGGCGCTGCTGGCGCTGCTCGCATTTCCGGCCCTGCGCAAAGGGCCGCTTTTTATCCTGGGAGGATTGTGGCTGCTTTTCACCGTCTATGTCTCCCTGGCGGTGGCCAAGGAAACCCTTTTCCAGCCCTGGGCTCTTTTCGGCGGCCAGGGACCGGTTCAGGTCTACTTTTCACCGACCTGTCCCAGTTGCCGGGAGGTGGTGGTCGCCATTCTCGATCGGTATCCCGATACCTCGAGGGTGGCCTTCATCCCCGTCAGCAAGGGGACGGAGGACGATCGGCGGCTGGCCGCGGCGCTCCCCCTGCTGGATCGGCCTGGCGGCGCTGGCGGAGTTCTGCGCCAGCTCTTTGAGCCGCTCCGAGAGGATATCGAGCCTGCGGAGCTATCCCTCGGAGACCGTTTCCGGCTCTGGAGCAACAAGGTCTGCCTGGCGTCCCGGGGCTTCACCACCATACCCCAGATCCTTTCCCCCTTTCCCCTCGAGTTGACCTCTCCCGCTTTTCCCGGGGTGTTGCAAAGGGTTCCCGTGCCGGGGATCTTTGATCAGGAAAGCCAGTCCTGTTCCCCTCTGGGCGACGATAAGCCTTGTCCGTGACGGCAAGAATAAATTGATTTTTACGCTGAGATGGGTTATAAAGCTAAATTCGCGTAATTTAGTACTCTGATTCACCATAACTCGCCTGCGCGCCGTTCTGGCACACCAGAGTCTCCCCCGGCAACCTTGTCCGACCAAAACCGCATATTGCCGATTCCATCTTGGTTCTCACTTTAAGGATTCATCCATGTCCAGTACCGTTTCGTTTGCCGATTTATCCCTTCCCGCTCCGCTTCTGCGGGCCCTTCAGGAACTTGGCCACGACGTTCCGACGCCCATCCAAGCCGAGGCGATTCCCTTACTTTTTGAAGGAAGGGACCTGATCGGCCAGGCCCAGACCGGCACCGGCAAGACCGCCGCCTTTGCACTTCCGCTGTTGGCCCGCCTTGAAAAAGGAGGGCGTTCTCCCCAGGTTCTGGTCCTCACCCCGACCCGGGAATTGGCGCTGCAGGTCTGCGGGGCTTTCCAGGAATACGGGAAACACCTTGCAGGCGTCCACTCGCTGGCGGTCTACGGCGGCCAGGGATACGAAGTTCAGCTGCGGGGATTGAAACGGGGAGCGCAGATCGTTATCGGCACGCCGGGGCGGATTCTCGACCACCTCGACCGGGGCGCACTGAAACTTGACAGCCTTCGGGCCTTCATTCTCGATGAAGGGGACGAAATGCTGCGCATGGGATTCATCGAGGATGTGGAAAGGATCATCGGCGCCGCGCCGCCGGAGTGCCAGAAAGCGCTTTTCTCAGCCACCATGCCGGCGCCGATCCTGCGCATCGCCCGCAATCATCTTCGGGAACCGGCCCTGGTCCGCATCGCCTCCCGCACCGCCACGGTGGAGAGTATCGACCAGCGCTATTTTCTGCTGCGGACGGAACAAAAACCGGAAGCCCTGGTTCGCCTTCTGGAAATGGAGGATCACGAAGGGGTCCTTGTTTTCACGCGCACCAAAACCGCCACGGTGGAAGTGGCCGATCATCTGAAGAATGCCGGATTTTCGGCGACGGCCCTGAACGGCGATATGAATCAACCGCTGCGGGAGAGCGCTGTCGGACGGCTGCGTAACGGTGAGCTGAAGATCGTCGTGGCCACCGATGTGGCGGCCCGCGGCCTCGATGTCGACCGCATCAGCATGGTCGTCAATTACGATATTCCCCAGGATGCCGAACCCTACGTCCATCGCATCGGCCGAACCGGCCGCGCCGGCCGCGAGGGGAAGGCGTATCTGTTCGTCACGCCGACGGAAAGACGTTTCCTCAAGGCTATCGAGCAGGTCACCGGGCAAACCATCACAGCGGCGCGGGTCCCCTCGTCAGGCGAGTTGGAGCGGAAACGGGGCGAACGCTTCCGGGAACGCCTCGGCCGTATCCGCGAGGAGCAATCGCTGGAATATTACCAGGCTTTCGTGGACCGGCTGACCCAGGAAATGAATCTCTCGGCGGCGGAGCTGGCCCCGGTTCTGCTCTATCTGGCCCAGAGCGAGCAGCCGCTGCGGGTGGAGAAAAGTTCCCTGGACATTCATCTGCTGCCGCCTTCTCCCGCGAGGGGAGGGGAAAAACGGAAAGGGTTCGATGCCGCCGGGTCGGGCCGATCCGTTCTCCGGAAAAAGGGAGTGGTCCGGCGTCCGGCCGGCGCTTCCCGGTTTGACCGTTACCGCCTCGAGGTGGGGAAAAAGCACAATGTCAAGGTCGGCGACATCGTCGGCGCCATCGTCAACGAGGGAGAGATCGCCGGCGGCAGCATCGGCCACATCTGTCTCTACGATGATTACAGCACCGTGGAACTGCCGGAAGGGATGCCGAAGGCGGTTTTTCACCACCTGAAGAAGGTTTTCGTGCGGCGCCGCAAGCTGAACCCCAGCCTGATCAATGGCTGACAGGGAGCGGAAATAAAGAAAGGCCGATTGAATAAAATCGGCCTTTCTTGTTTTTTCGTGGTGCCCAGGACCGGAATCGAACCAGTGACACGAGGATTTTCAGTCCTCTGCTCTACCGACTGAGCTACCTGGGCAAGTGATCATGGTTTATAGCGGAAGGGCCTGTTTCTGTCAAGATAAAACAATGGCAAGTATTGCGGCCCGTTGCCGTTCTGGTAGACTGATCGGGGTTCGCGGGGGCGGTTCCTGCTGCATCGATGGTTGGCTCCCGGCAGGCATCAGGGTCAGAAGCGAGGCTCAAAATGGTGAATGGAAAAAACAAGCGCCTGGTTGTGGTTTCCAACCGGCTGCCCCTGGCCGTTTTCCGTGAGGAGGGCCAATGGCAGGTGCGGAAAAGCGCCGGTGGGCTGGTGACCGCTCTGCAGCCGGTGATCAAGGACCACCATGGGTTGTGGATCGGCTGGCCGGGGTGCGGAGATGAAGCTCCGTGCCGCAAATTGCTCGATGATTTCAGCGCCCGTGAGGGGTTTGAACTGGCAGGAGTCCCCTTGAGCGAAGAGGAGGTGGAGAAATTCTACTGGGGTTTTTCCAACGAGAGCCTGTGGCCGCTGTTTCATGATCTGCTTGGCTACTGCCGTTTCGACCTCGAACACTGGCGCTCCTATGTCAAGGTCAACCGGCATTTCGCCGAAGTGACAGCCAATGCTGTCCGCCCCGACGACTTCATCTGGGTGCAGGATTATCAGTTGACCCTGGTCGGTCGCTCCCTTCGCGCACTGGGCCTTACCCAGAATCTGGGCTTCTTTCTTCACATCCCTTTCCCTTCTCTCGACCTTTTCTGGCGGCTGCCGTGGAAGGATGAGATACTGCAGGGCTTGCTGGACTACGACCTGCTCGGTTTCCAGACCAGCCGCGACTGGCGGAATTTCATCCACTGCGTGATGACTCTGGTGCCGGGTGCGGAGGTGCTTCAGCGCCGCCGGCACACGACCATCCTCAAGATCGGAGAGCGGCGGATCACTGCCGGTCATTTTCCCATCAGCATCGATTACCGGGAATTCAACAGCCTGGCCCAGTCCCCGGAAGTGGTCGCCGAGGCCGCCTCGCTGCGCTCCAAATACGGCGATCACATGCTGGTTCTCGGCCTCGACCGGCTTGATTACACCAAAGGCGTTCCGGAACGATTCCTGGCCTTCGAGCGAGCGCTGGAGAAGTATCCGGAGATGCAGCAGCGGATCACCCTGCTCCAGGTGGTCATTCCGAGCCGTACCCTGATCCCCGATTACCGCAATCTCAAGGGGATGGTGGAACAGCTGGCGGGACGCATCAACGGCCGCTTCGCGGTACCCGGCTGGACTCCCATCCAGTATTATTTTCGCTCCCTCAGCCAGACCCAACTGCTGGGCCATTACCTGTCGGCCGAGATCGGCCTGATCACCCCCCTGCGGGACGGCATGAATCTGGTGGCCAAGGAGTACTGCTCTTCCAAGCCGGGACTGGACGGGGTGCTGATCCTGAGTGAATTCGCCGGCGCCGCCGAACAGCTGGGGAACAACGCCCTGGTGGTCAACCCCTACGACCTGGATGGTACGGCGGACGCCATCCATTACGCTTACCTTATGGATGCCGAGGAAAAAAAGCATCGCATGCTCAGGCTGAGGATCTCCATTTCCCGCAACAATGTCCATCGCTGGGTGAGAACTTTCATCGGTGAAATGAAGAAGCCCTGCTGATTGGAAAATGGTTCTTGTCTTTTGGGGCGACTTTTGCTAAACCTCAACTATCACTTATTGACAGATTGGATTCATCGGACGTGATGGCAGACAACTCCGGGCGCTTTTTCGGGTTTTATTTTTGGCACGGCTTCTCTTTTAGGCCGTCTGCCCCGGGATCCGTGTTCTCCATCGACCAAAGCTGAAAGCATTAACCACGAAGAGAGCGGAAACCATGGGCAGACCGGTTAAGGTCTTTCCGTGGTTTTTCTGTTTTTAGGGATAAAAGAAAACCGTCGGAAGGTCCTCCGGCGGTTTTTTTGATTGTCAAAGCGCCGCCGGGAGTCCTAGATTACACAAGGAGAGCGTTATGATCATCGTCATGAAACAGAACAGCACCAAAGAGGAGCTCAAAGAGGTGGTCAGGCGGATCGGCGAGCTGGGCTACCATCCCCATATCATCCATGGCGAAACCCGCAACGTGATCGGCGCCGTGGGGGATGAGCGAGGGAAGAGCGTACTGCAATCTCTCGATTCCCTTCCCGGAGTGGAGAGCGTGGTGCCGATCCTCAAGCCGTACAAACTGGCCAGTCGCGAGGTTTCCCCTTTGCCCAGCATCATCGATGTCGGCCGCGGCGTCCAGATCGGCGGCGACAAGGTGGTGGTCATGGCCGGTCCCTGCGCCGTGGAGAGCTGTGAGCAGATTCTGGCTACCGCCCGGGCGGTCAAAGAGGCCGGCGCCACGGTATTGCGCGGCGGCGCCTTTAAGCCGCGTACCAGCCCCTATTCCTTTCAGGGCCTGGAGGAAGAAGGGCTGAAGATGCTGGCGGAGGCGCGGGAGGAGACCGGCCTGCCCATCGTCACCGAGGTGGTCAACCCCAAGGACGCGGAAATGGTCGGCTGCTACGCCGACATCCTCCAGGTCGGGGCGCGCAACGTGCAGAATTTCCCCCTGCTCAAGGCTCTGGGGCGGCTTGGCAAGCCGGTCCTGCTGAAACGGGGGATGTCGACCACCATCCAGGAATTCCTGATGAGCGCCGAGTACATCCTTTCCGAAGGCAACCGCCAGGTGATTCTCTGCGAGCGGGGCGTCCGCACCTTCGAAACCGCCACCCGCAACACCCTCGACATCTCTGCCGTGCCGGTGCTCAAGGAGCAGACCCACCTGCCGGTGATCATCGACCCATCGCACGCCACCGGCCACGCCCGGCTGGTTCCCGCCATGTGTTTCGCGGCCATTGCCGCCGGCGCCGACGGTCTCATCGTCGAGGTTCACCCGGAGCCGGAAAAGGCGACCAGTGACGGCGCCCAATCGCTGCGGCCGGAAGCCTTCAGCGTTATGATGACAAAGTTGCGGGAGTTTGCTAAAGTAACCGGTCGTGGTTTGTGAAAGACGAAATCTGAAAGGGGCAGGGAAAATCGACTCTTGACTCTGTCCCGTCCCCCTGACTTTTATTCCTGTCGTCGCGGTTTTGGTTTAAAACCAAGGACAAGTGGCGGTTTTTTATGAAAGGTTGACGCGGATGTATTTTATCCCTCTAAATCAGCTGGAAAGCGTGGAACTGGTGATCAACGCCCTGCGGATGGCCGGCGGGGAAGCGGACTGCTCCACCTGCCCGGCCAGCAAGGCGTGCGGCAAGCAGTGCCTGGCCATCGCCGACTCCGTCGACCGGATGTTGGTGGCTGGAATCCTCCCCACCCTCGATTCCAATGCCCCCTCGTCGGACAAGGAAGGCCCAGGGAAGGGGAGTGGCGGCGGCGGAGGCAAAGGGGCCAAAGGGAATCTGACCGTCATCAAGTGAGGATAAATCTGACCATGCGAAAAGCGAGGATAATGTCATGAAAGTACTGATAACCGAGGAAGTGTCGCCGGCCGGGATCGAGTTGCTGCGGGCCGACCCCAGGATCGAGGTGGATGTCTGCATCGGCCTGCCGGTGGCGGAACTTCATCAGCGGATCGGCGACTACGAAGCCGTCATCACCCGCAGCGGCACCGCCGTCGACGCAGCCCTTCTCGATGCCGGCAAGAAGCTCAAGATCGTCGCCCGCGCCGGAGTGGGAATCGACAACGTCGATGTGAATTACGCCAGCAGCAAGGGGATCATCGTCGTCAACGCCCCCTTCGGCAACACCAACTCGGCGGCGGAGCACACCATGGCCATCATGCTGGCCATCTGCCGCAACGTGGTCGACGCCAACAACTGCCTCAAGGGGGGGGCGTGGAAACGCGCTCCTTTCACCGGCAGCGAACTCAAGGGGAAAACCCTCGGCATCATCGGCCTCGGCAAGGTCGGCGGGCGGGTGGCGACCCGTTCCAAATCCTTCGAGATGGAGGTGATCGCCTGCGACCCCTACATTCCCAAAAAGCGCGGCGACGATCTTGGCGTGCGCCTGGTGTCTCTCGATGAGATTGTCACCCAGTCCGATATCATTTCGGTTCACACCCCGCTCAACGATGAAACCCGCGGCATGATCCGTGCCGAGCATTTTCAGCAAATGAAGGACGGGATTTACATCATCAACTGCGCCCGCGGCGGCATAATCGAGGAACAGGCGATGCTCGCCGCTCTCGAAAGCGGCAAGGTGCGCGGCGCCGCCTTCGATGTCTGGAGCAGCGAGCCCCCCACCGAACAGGTCCGGCAACTGATCGCCCATCCGCGCATGGTGGTGACCCCCCACATCGGGGCCAACACCTTCGAGGCGCAGACCAACGTCTCCGTCGATGTCAGCCGCGAGATCATCAACTATCTCGATGGCAGGCCTTTTGAAAACGCCGTCAACATGCCCAAATTCGACCCGGCACTTATGGAACAGATGCGGCCCTTTCTCAACCTGGTCCACCAGATGGGGCGCTTCCTCGCCCAGTTGGCCCCCGCCAACCCCAGCAAAGTCACATTCACCTACAACGGCAAGCTGGCCGAATACGACTGCGAGCCGCTCACCGTCTGCGGCCTGGCCGCCCTCCTCAACCGCCGCCTGACCCAGGAGGTGAACATGGTCAACGCCCGCATGGTGGCCAACCAGATCAGTCTGACCATCGAGGAGATCCGTTCCACCGAGTCCGAATCCTTCTCCAACCTGATCACCATGACCCTGGAGACGGACACCAAACGGAAGACCATCTCCGGCACCCTTTTCGAAGGGATTCCCCGCATCGTCAAGATGCGCGATTTCCAAACCGATTTTCAGCCGGTGGGGGACATGCTGGTGATGTCCTACCAGGACCGGCCCGGCATGCTCGGCAAGATCGGCACCGTTCTCGGCGAGGTCGGAGTCAACATCGCCGCCATGAATCTGGGGCGGCGCGCCAAGGCGGGCGAGGCGATGGTGGTCTTCTCCCTCGACAGCCCGGTTGCGCAGGAGGTC
>JAAZDE010000079.1 GCA_012512925.1 Desulfuromonadaceae bacterium | reverse complement strand
AGTTGCGGATCGGCGAAGCGAGGGATATCCTCCTCGGCCACTTCGATGCGGGCCAGTTCGTTATGGCCGCGTACCCGGCAGAGGGTAAAACCGTGGTCGCGGAGAAAGCCCTCACACTTCTTTATCCGCAGCAGGCCCTCTTCGGTGACGGGAACGCCGTAGGGGAAGCGGGTCAGCAGGCAGGTGGTGGCAGGCTTGTCCCAGGTCGGCAGGGTCAGCCGCCGGCTCAGGCCGCGCACATCCTCCTTGGTCAGCCCCGCTTCGAGAAGGGGGGAGCGCACGGCGAATTCCTCGATGGCGGCGAAACCGGGGCGGTAATCGTCCCGGTCATCCAGATTGGAGCCCTCGAGGATGATGCCGATTCCCCGGCTCCGGGCTTCCTTCCCGGCCAGCTCGAAGATATTTTTTTTGCAGAAATAGCAACGGCGCGGATCGCCGTCCTTTATCTCCCTGATCCCGAGGATGTCGGTGGAAGCGATGATCAACGGCACCTTGAGGTGGGCGCTGAAATTGCGGCAGGCCGCGACCTCCTCGTCCCAGGAGGCCTGGGAGACGACGGTGAAGGCGGTCACCTGTTCGGCGCCGAGGAGGCGGGCGCAGAGGAACAGCAACAGGCTGGAATCGGCCCCGCCGGAGAAACAGACCAGGACCCTTTCCATGGAGCGGATGGCCTTTTCCAGATTTTCGAGCTTTCCCGCCAGATCCATGTTCCCTCTTATTTCTTTTGCCGCCGGCCGGTCAAGCGAGATTGCGGCGAATCCGGGCCACCGCTTCCTCGATGTTGTCGCGGTCGCCGAAGGCGGAGAGGCGGAAGAAACCCTCGCCGCTCGGACCGAAACCGCTGCCGGGGGTGCCGACCACGTGGCATTCCCTGAGCAGCTTGTCGAAAAAGTCCCAGCTGCTCAGCCCGCCGACGGTTTTCAGCCACAGATAGGGGGCGTTCTCCCCGCCGTAGACGGTGAGGCCGGCCTTTTGCAGTCCGGTGCGGATGATGCGGGCGTTTTCCATGTAGTAGTCGATGATCGCCTTGACCTGGGGCCAGCCCTGTTCCGAATAGACGGCCGCGGCGGCCTTCTGAACGGGATAGGAGACGCCGTTGAACTTGGTCGACTGACGGCGGTTCCACAGCCTGTTGAGCTGTATCCTCTCGCCTCGGGCGTTGGTCGCGGTCAGGGCGTCGGGCACGACGGTGAAGGCGCAGCGCACGCCGGTGAAACCGGCCGTCTTGGAGAAGCTGCGGAACTCGATGGCGCACTGCTTGGCCCCTTCGATCTCGTAGATGCTGCGGGGCAGGACGGGATCGACGATGAAGGCCTCGTAGGCGGCGTCGAAAAAGAGGATGGCGTCGTTGGCCAGGGCGAAATCGACCCATTTTTTGAGGACTTCCCTGGAGGCCGTGGTCCCGGTTGGGTTGTTGGGGAAGCAGAGATAGATGATGTCGACCTTGTCGGTGGGGAAATCGGGGAGAAAGCCGTTTTCCTCAAGGCAGGGCATGTAGACCAGCCCCTGGTAATATCCTTTTGGGTCGGCCTCGCCGCTGCGGCCGATCATGACGTTGGTGTCGTTGTAGACCGGATAGACCGGGTCGCCGAGGGCCACCTTGTTGCCGAGATCGAAGATGTCGAGGATGTTGGCGGTGTCGCACTTGGAGCCGTCGGAGATGAAGATCTCGCCGTTGTGAAGGTTCACCCCCAGGGGTTTGTAGACCTTGTCGATGAGCACGTCGATGAGAAAGCCGTAGCCCTGTTCCGGGCCGTAGCCGTGAAAGGTTTGGCTTTGTCCCAGGTCGTCGACCGCCTTGTGAAAAGCCTCCAGGATCGCCGGCGGCAGCGGCCGGGTGACGTCGCCGATGCCCAGGCGGATGATCTTGGCCGCCGGGTTGGCATCGGCGAAGGATTTCACCCGGCGTCCGATTTCCGGGAAGAGATAACCTGCTTTCAATTTCAGGTAGTTGTCGTTGATTCTGGCCATGGTGCTGCTCTCCTTTAATCGAAACAAGGGATTAAATGAAATCAGATGATTCCGATTCGCCAAAAAGAGCAGGAAAATGAATGCCGTCCCTTTTTGCGGGTATTCTGAAAGCGGTTATTTCATTTCACTCGTCACTTGTCACTCGTCACTGTCATTAGGCCTTTACTACGAGCTACCAGCCACGAGCCACGAACTACGCGTCTCAGATTCCCAGAACGTCCTGCATGTCGTACAGCCCGGCTTTTTTGCCTTCCAGCCATTGGGCGGCGCGCACCGCTCCGCGGGCGAACATGTCGCGGGTCATGGCGCGGTGGCTCAGTTCGATCCTTTCCCCCATGCCGATGAAATAGACGGTATGCTCGCCGACGATGTCGCCGCCGCGCACCGTCTGCAGGCCGATCTCTTCCCGTTTGCGCTCGCCGATCTGGCCGTGGCGGCTATAGACGGCCGAGGCGGCGAAATCCCTCCCCGAGGCTTCGGCGATCACCTCGCCCATGCGCAGCGCGGTCCCGGAAGGGGCGTCCTTTTTCCTGTTGTGATGGAGTTCGACGATCTCCGCCTCGAAATCGCCGCCGAGGATCCGGGTCAGGTCCTTGAGCACGCGCAGACAGACGTTGACGCCGATGCTCATGTTGGGGGCGAAGACGATGGGGATGACCTCGGCGGCGGCGCGGATCTCATCCTTCTGCTCGGCCGAGAGGCCGGTGGTGCCGATAACCATGGACGTGCCGAGGCGGCGGCAGACGGCCAGGTTGGCAAGGGTCGCCTCCGGCGTGGTGAAGTCGATCAGGACGGAAGATCCGGCCAGGGCATTTTCCAGGGAATCGCCGATGGTCACTCCGAGGGAGGCACCCCCGGCCGCCAGACCGGCGTCTTCGCCGAGACGGGGATGTCCGGCGTACTCCACCGCTCCGCCCAGTTCCAACCCGGCGGTCTCGCGGAGCACATGGATGATCCTGCCCCCCATCCTGCCGGCGGCTCCGGTTACGGCAATTCTGATCATCGTGTCTCTCCTCTGTTCAACTTTCCAGGATTCAGCTCATACCGGCTCGCTGCGCTCGCTCAAGCGGCACAGAACGTAAAATCTGATTAACTTGGATGGGGTAACTGGTAACTGGTAACTGGTGACTGGTTATTGGTGAAAATCAAAATACAAAAACCATTCGTTAATCACCAGTCAACGATTCCGGTTTTTCATCCCCTTCATCCTCTTCATCCCGGTTTCATTTGGTTTTTAATTTATGTTTTTTTGACAAATTTTTTCACCTTCCATCAAATCAACCGATACCGCTTCATGACAGCTTTGAGCTGATCCAGATTGGCGGCGGTCAGAGGGGCCAGCGGCAGGCGGAGATGGCTCCCGCATTTGCCCATCAGTGAGGCGGCCGTCTTGACCGGGATCGGATTGGCTTCGAGGAACATGGCGTTGTGAATGGCCAGCAGTTCCAGATGGATTTTTCGCGCCTCCTCCCAGCGTCCCTCCCGGACCGCCGTGACCATCGTCTTGACCTCTTTGGGCATGATGTTGGCGGTAACCGAGATCACCCCTTTGGCGCCACAGGCCATCATCGGGAAGGTGAGGAAGTCATCCCCGGAAATGACGTCGATCTTGTCCCCGGCGCCCTGGATGATCTGGCAGATCTGGGTCATGTTGCCGGAGGCTTCCTTGATGGCGACCACGTTGGGCAGTTCGGCCAGACGCAGGGTGGTTTCGGCGCTCATGTTGACCCCGGTGCGGCCCGGCACATTGTAGAGGACCTGGGGCAGGGGAACGGTTTCGGCGATCTTGCGATAGTGGAGATAGAGACCTTCCTGGGAAGGCTTGTTGTAGTAGGGGGCCACCAGCAGCACGCCGTCGGCGCCCAGTTCCTTGGCGTGGAGACTGATGTCGATCGCCTCCTGGGTGCAATTGCTGCCGGTGCCTGCCAGCACCGGAACCCGTTTATCGACCTGTTCGATGCAGGCGCGGATGACCTCGTCGTGTTCCTCGTAGTTGAGGGTCGCCGATTCCCCGGTGGTGCCGCAGGGGACGATTGCCTCGGTGCCGTTTTCGAGCTGGAATTCGATCAGTTGCCGATAGGTCTCGTCATCGAATCGCCCTTCCTTGTCGAAAGGGGTGATGATGGCGACCATGGATCCTCTGAACATCGGTTCCTCCTATGTTTTCCGGTGCCGGGAAGCCGGCTTGCTCACAGATTTTCCGGGATGGTTTCCCCGTGGATCAGGTCTTCCAGGGATTCCCGTTGCCGCACCGTCAGAATCTCCTGATCCTTGACCATGATCTCGGGGACGCGGGGGCGGCTGTTGTAATTGGAACTCATGGTGAAGCCGTAGGCCCCCGCCGAGGTGACCGCCACCAGATCGCCGGGGCGGAAGGCGGGGATTTCCCTTTCCTGGGCGAGAAAATCGCCCGATTCGCAGATCGGACCGACCACGTCGGCGGTCAGCGTCTCGGTTATGGATTTGTCGACGGCGATGATGCCGTGATAGGAACCGTACAGGGAGGGGCGGGCCAGGTCGTTCATGGCGGCGTCGGTGATGACGAAATTCTTGGCCTCCCCTTTTTTGGTGTAAAGCACCCGGCAGACCAGAATGCCGGCGTTGCCGACCAGCACTCTCCCCGGTTCGAAGACCAGGGTGACGCCGAGATCGCGGGTGGCGTCGATGACGGCCTTGGCGTATTCCTCGAAGTCGGGAGGGGTTTCATCGGCATAGGTGATGCCGAGGCCTCCCCCCAGATCGAGATAGCGGATGGCGAAACCCTCATTCTGAAGGGCGCGAACCAGTTCGCGGATTTTTGCGATGGCATCGGTGAAAGGGGAGAGTTTGGTCAGCTGGCTGCCGATATGGCAGTCGACCCCCACCACCTCGATGTTCGGCAGGGCGGCCGCTTTCCGATACTGGTCGAGGGATTGTTTGATGTTGATGCCGAATTTGGCTTTCTTCATGCCGGTGGAGATATAGGGGTGGGTCTGGGGATCGACATCGGGATTGACGCGGATGGCGATCCGGGCCTTTTTCCCCATGCTGCCGGCCACGGCGTCGATCTTCTCCAGCTCCTGCTCCGACTCGACATTGAACATCAGGATGTCGGCGGCCAGGGCTTCACGGATTTCCCGATCGGTCTTGCCGACGCCGGAGTAGACGATCTTTTGGGGATCGCAGCCGGCTTTGCGGGCGCGGAACAGCTCGCCACCCGAGACGATGTCGATGCCGGCGCCGTTGGCGATGAAAACTTTCAGCACCGCCAGGTTGCTGTTGGCCTTGGCCGAGAAGCAGACCAGGTGGGGTACCTCGGCGAAGGCTTGGCGGAAGCGCTGGATGTGGCGGCTCAGGGTGGCGTGGGAGTAGAGATAAAACGGAGTTCCCACTTTTTCGGCGATCTCCCTGACAGGCACCTCTTCGCAATGGAGTTCATCCTTTACATAGTGAAAAAAGTTCATTGTCCTTCCTTTTTGCAGGGAATGGGGCAAGCCGGGGAGAGAAATTTTTCCACCGGTGTTTTGATGGCACAAAATAACATAAATTGGATGGCTTCGCAAAAAGTCCAGCCGCTGTTGGGTGGCGGCCGCAAAAAAGAGTCAGCCGTGAATTCGATCAGGATTCCCCGTTCCCTATTCAGGCTGGGCCGCGGGCGCCGAGTCGGTGCTCTCCACGAGTTGATCGCCGATCCGCCATACCGAGCGCAGGGTATAGGCAGCGGTTCTGTCCTGATCCGATGCCGTGCCCTCATCCAGATACGTGATGTCGATCAGATATTCCTCGTTGACGGGGGTCAGCGGCAAGGATTGGTCCGTTTCGCGGCGGTAGATGTTGTAGCCCAGGAATCCGGCCTCTCTGGTTTCTCCGGGAGAAGTGGACCAGCTCAGACGAATCCCTCTGGTTTCGCGGGTGGCGATGGGCTGCCGGGGTGGCGGCGGCACAGGGTGGAAGATGGTCTGTATCGTTGCCGGAGGTCCCTTTTCCCCCCTGGTGTTGACGGGAACGATCCGATACAGGTAGCCGCTGCCTGGGGTCAGGGAAGTTTCCTGGAAGGACAGGCGGTCCCCGTCGCGGGTGACGTCCTGGAGATATTCCAGATCGATGATGAGAAAGGGGTCCTGCGACTGGCCGCAGTCGGGGCAGCCGGAGGCGGGCTCATAGGCGTTGCGGAAGATCTCGAAGCCCTGAAGTGCCAGCGGGGAGCCGTCCTGGTTGGTCTTGGGGATGGCCCAGGAAACCAGCAGCCGCTCCCCGATCTGGCGCGTGGCCAGGCCCTTGGCGGCGGAAGGGGAGCGGCTCAGGGGAGGCTTGACGGGTCCCTTGACGCCACAGCCGGCAAGGGGAAAAAGCGCCAGGGCGATTAACAGCAGTGCCGAAAGGGCCGGGGTGACAGCTTTCATGGCGATCTTTCCATTTCGCGACGGGCCCTGTCGATCTCTCGCCGCACCGCGGCGGCGGCCGTTCCGCCGGTGGCGGAGCGGGCGTTGACCGAGGCTTCCAGGGTCACGTGGTCATAGATGTCGGCGTCGATGTGGGAGGAAAAACGGCGGAATTCCTCCAGTGTCAGGGAGGGGAGTTCCTTGTCCTGCTCGATGCAGTAGCGAACCGCCTTGCCCACCACCTCGTGGGCGTCGCGGAAGGGCATCCCCTTTCGCACCAGGTAGTCGGCCACGTCGGTGGCTGTGGAGAAGCCTTTGGCCGCGGCCTGGCGCATCCGTTCCCGGCGGACGCCGATGGCCGGGATCATGTCGGCGAAGACCTTGAGGGAACCCTTGACGGTGTCGATGGTGTCGAACAGGGGTTCCTTATCCTCCTGCATGTCCTTGTTGTAGGCCAGCGGCAGCGACTTCATCAGGGTGAGAAGGGCGACCAGGTTGCCGTAGACCCGCCCCGTCTTGCCGCGGATCAGTTCGGGGACGTCGGGGTTTTTCTTCTGGGGCATGATCGAACTGCCGGTGCAGAAGGCGTCGCTCAGTTCGATGAAGGCGAAGTCGGCGCTCGACCAGAGGATCAGCTCCTCGCAGAAGCGCGACAGATGCATCATCATCAGGGCCGCGGCGGCGCCGAATTCGATGGCGAAGTCGCGGTCGGAGACGCTGTCGAGGCTGTTGCGCCCGACCTCGTCGAAACCGAGTTCGCGGGCGACGAATTCCCGGTCGATGGGGAAGGTGGTGCCGGCCAGCGCTCCGGCCCCGAGGGGGAGGACGTTGATCCGCTTGAGGCCGTCGGCCAGGCGTTGGCGGTCGCGGCGCAGCATCTCGAAATAGGCCATCAGGTGGTGAGAAAAGAGGATCGGCTGGGCGGTCTGCAGGTGGGTGAAGCCGGGCATGATGACGCCGTGGTGCCTCTCCGCCTGATCCAGCAGCGCTCGCAGCAGTTTTTCGAGGTAGCCGAGGATGGTTTTGACCTCATCCCGCAGGTAGAGGCGGATGTCGAGGGCCACCTGATCGTTGCGGGAGCGGGCGGTGTGAAGCTTGCCTCCCACCGGGCCGATCCTCTCGGTGAGGCGGGCCTCGATGTTCATGTGGATGTCCTCGAGGGCGACGGAAAACTCGAAATTTCCCTCTTCGATCTCCGCCAGGATTTGCCGCAGGCCGGCGGTGATGGCTTCCATCTCGGCGCCGGTGATGATTCCCTGGCGGGCCAGCATGCGGGCATGAACGATGGAGCCCTCGATGTCGTAGCGGTAGAGGCGCTGATCAAAGCCGATGGAGGCGGTGAACTCCTCCACGAATTTGTCCGTCGGCTGGCTGAAGCGCCCCTGCCACGGTTTTTCGGCCATTTATTTTTCTCTCCGTTAAAAAAGGTAATTGGAAACTGGTGATTGGTGGTTGGTAAAAACCAGCAGCCAGCAAAAAAAGCAAAGCAGCAGCGAAAAACAGATTTTTTTGTTCTTTTTTTTGTCTCCGCCCTTGCCCTCGCCCAAAATCGCCACCAGTCACCAGTCACCAGTCACCAGTCACCAGTCACCAGTCACCAGTCACCAGTCACCAGTCAACGCTTTTTGGCCAGCATGCTCTGGATGCGCAGCCGCAGGGCGTTGATCTTGATGAAGCCCTCGGCGTCGGCCTGGTTGTAGACGCTGTCGGCCTCGAAGGTGGCGAAATCGGCCGCGTAAAGGGAGTCGCTGTCGGATTTGCGGCCGACCGTCCGCGCCGAACCCTTGTAGAGCTTGATCCGCGCCGTCCCGTTGACCCGTTGCTGGGTTTCGTCGAAGAGCGCCTGCAGCATCAGTCGTTCCGGGGCGAACCAGTAGCCGTTGTAGATCATTTCCGCGTAACGGGGGACCAGCGAATCGCGGAGGTGCATCACCTCGCGGTCGAGGGTGATCGATTCCACGGCGCGGTGGGCCTCTTCGAGGATGGTGCCGCCGGGGGTTTCGTAGACGCCGCGGCTCTTCATGCCGACGTAGCGGTTCTCCAGCAGGTCGACGCGGCCGATGCCGTGTCGGCCTCCCAGTTCGTTGAGCTTGGCCAGCAGAGCGGCCGGGGAGAGGCGTTCACCGTTCACGGTCACGGCGTCGCCCCGCTGGAAACCGATCTCCACGTACTCCGGCTGGTCCGGGGCTTTCTCGGGGCTGGTGGAGAGGACATACATCTCTTCCGGCGCTTCGGCCCAGGGGTCCTCCAGGACGCCCCCTTCGAAAGAGATGTGCAGCAGGTTGCGGTCGCTGCTCCAGGGACGTTTCTTGGTCACCGGCACCTCGATGCCATGCTTCTGGGCGTAGGCGATGAGCGCCTCGCGGCTGTTGAGGTTCCATTCCCGCCAGGGGGCGATGACGCGGATGGCGGGGTCGAAATGGTAATAGCCGAGTTCGAAGCGGACCTGGTCGTTGCCCTTGCCGGTGGCGCCGTGAGAGACCGCGTCGGCTCCTTCCGCGGCGGCGATCTCCATGTGCTTCTTGGCGATCAGCGGCCGGGCGATGGAAGTGCCGAGGAAGTAGCGGCCCTCGTAGATGGCGTTGGCGCGGAACATGGGGAAGACGAAATCCCGGACGAACTCCTCGCGCAGATCCTCGACGTAACATTTGGTGGCCCCGGTCTTTTCCGCCTTGGCCGGAATGTGGTCGAGTTCCTCCCCCTGCCCCAGGTCGGCGGCGAAGGCGATTACCTCGCAGCCGTATTCCTCGATGAGCCATTTGAGGATGATGGAGGTGTCGAGGCCGCCGGAATAGGCGAGAACCACTTTCTTGACCGGTTTTTTATCTGCCATGTTCTTCTCCTCGTAAAATGGAAAATAGAAAAATCAGCTGATTTTTATCACCAGAGTGCCGGCCAGTTTGTCGTGAAGCCCCTGTTTGCGGCGTGTGAACGCGACCATCAGGTAGCCGATACCCAGCAGGGCGGCCGAGAAAAATTTTCCCACCGTTTCTCGAATAAAGGCCCTGCCGTAGCCGATTTCGGCGCCGTCGTCGCGAATCACCTTGATGCGCAAGGCCATCTTTCCCGGTGTCTGTCCGCAGTGACCGGTGAAGAAAACGTAGTAGGCGATGCCGGTGGCAAAGCTGTAAAGGACGGTCAGTGTCTGAATGTAGTCTTCGTTGTAGCCCGGACCGAAGATTCCCTCCAGGCGGTGAAGAACCGCCACGAAGAGGAAGGCCATCCCCACCTCCAACAGCCCGGCAACAACGGAATCGACCAGGGCGGCCACCGCCCTTATCCAGAAACCGGCCGGGTCGGGGGAGGAGAGAGGCGGCTGCCGGTTTTCCTCGGGCGCCGGTGCCTCGGGCGGGGCGACCGGTGCCGGAACCGTTTCGTTTTCTTGCCGCTCGGCGGTGGGCGCCGGAGTTTCTCTGTCCGGGTTGATGGGGAAATGCTGCCCGCAAGAGGGGCAGGTGACCCGTATCTCCCCGGCAGGGAGACGATCCTCGGCGACCTCCCGGGAGTGGCCGCAGTGGGGACAGGTGATCCGCATGTCAATCCTTTGACCGTCAGCCCATGAGGGTGACCATGATCGCCTTCTGGACATGGAGGCGGTTCTCGGCCTCGTCGAAAATCAGCGAGTGGGGGCCTTCCAGGACCTCGGCGGTGATCTCCTCGCCGCGGTGGGCGGGAAGACAGTGAAGCACCACGCACTCGGGGTCGGCGACCCGCAGCGTGTCGGAGTTGATCTGAAAGCCGGCGAAAGCCTTCTGGCGCTTCAGTTGTTCTTCTTCCTGGCCCATGCTGGCCCAGACATCGGTGTTGAGAACGTGGGCCTGGTGGGCCGCTTCCAGAGGATCGTTGGTGAGCAGGACGCGGGCGCCGCGGGCGCGGGCCGGCTCCAGAACCGCGGCGTCCGGTTCGTACCCTTTGGGGGTGGCCAGGCGCAGTTCGAAGCCGAAGGCGGCGGCGGCGTTGATCCAGCTGTTGGCCATGTTGTTGCCGTCGCCGATCCAGCAGAAGGTCAGGTCCCTGAAGGATTTCTTGTGCTCCAGGACGGTGAACAGATCGGCCATCACCTGGCAGGGGTGGAGAAGATCGGAAAGGCCGTTGATGACGGGAACGCTGGCCCAGCGGGCCATTTCGGTGACATTTTCGTGGGCGAAAGTGCGGATCATGATGCCGTCCACGTAGCGTGACATGACCCTGGCGGTATCCTCGATCGGCTCCCCCCGGCCCAGCTGGGTGCTGCGGGAATCGAGGAAGAGGGGGTAGCCCCCCAGCTGGACCATGCCGACCTCGAAGGAAATGCGGGTCCGGGTGGAGCTTTTTTCGAAGATCATGGCCAGGGTTTTCCCGCCGAGATAGGGGCGGGTTTCCCCCCGTTTCTGCTTTTCCTTGAGTTCGGCCGCGAGGGCGAATATTTTATCAAGCTCATCCGTTGGCCAATCGGCGATGGAAATGAAATCTCTTTTCACGATAGAACTCCTCTTGTCCCGGTCCTGGGTGACCGGAGGAATTGGGATGTGGCTGGACAGGCTATTTCCCTTGTTCGGCGAGGATGCCGTCGAGAACCGCCACCATTTCGTCGATCTCGGCGGCGGAAACGATCAGCGGCGGCACGAAGCGGAGCACCTTGTCCACGGTGCAGTTGATCAGCACCCCTTTGTCCATGGCCTTGCGGACGAATCCGCCGCCGGGAACGGAGAGTTCCATCCCCAGGATCAGACCGCGTCCGCGGATCTCGACGATGAACGGGTAGCGTTCCTTCATTTCCCGAAGCCGTTCGGCCAGGTAGCTTCCCATTTTCACGCAGTTTTCCAGAACCCCTTCTTCCAAAATGGTGCGCAAGGCGGCGACGCCGGCGGCGGCCATCAGCGGGTTGCCGCCGAAGGTCGAGCCGTGGCTTCCCGGGCCGAAGGTGGACGCCAGTTCCTCCTTGGCCAGCATGGCGCCGATGGGAGGGCCGCCCGCCAGGGCCTTGGCCAGGGTCATGATGTCCGGCTCGATCCCTTCGTGCTGGTAAGCGAAGAGCTTCCCGGTGCGTCCGCACCCCGACTGGACCTCGTCGAGGATCAGCAGCAGGTTGTGGCGGTCGCAAATCTCCCGGACCTTTTTGAAGTAACCAGGGGGGGGGACGTTGACCCCTCCCTCTCCCTGGAGGGGTTCCAGGAGAACGGCGCAGGTGGTCGGTGTAATGGCCTGTTCCAGAGCCAGGCTGTCGCCGTAGGGGACGTAACGGAAACCCTGCAGCAGCGGATTGTAACCGGTCTTGACCTTGTCCTGGCCGGTGGCGCTGATGGTGCCGATGGTGCGGCCATGGAAGGAACAGAGGGCGGAAATGACCTCGAAACGGTTTTCGCCGAAGCGATCCCGGCTGTATTTGCGGGCCAGTTTCAGGGCCGCTTCATTGGCCTCGGCGCCGGAGTTGCAGAAAAAGACCCGGTCGGCGAAGGAGTTGGCGCAAAGCAGTTGGGCCAGTTCGATCTGCTGGGGGATGTAATAAAGATTGGAGCAGTGCAGCATCTGCCCCGCCTGCTCGCGGATGGCGCGGACCACGTTGGGATGGCAGTGGCCGAGACTGTTGACGGCGACGCCGGCGACGAAATCAAGATAGGCTTTCCCTTCGGCGTCCCATAACCGGCAGCCCTCGCCGCGCACCGGGACGATGGGAAAGCGGCCGTAATTGTTGAACAGAATCTGGTCGGCCAGAGTAATCCACTGCTGCGATGTGGTCATGTCATTCAACTCCCTGAGTGATTTCGGTGCCGATGCCGTGGTCGGTGAAGATTTCCAGAAGGCAGGCGTGTTCCACCCTGCCGTCGATGATGTGGACCTTGCGTACCCCGTCGCGCAGCGCCTTGAGACAGCAGTTGAGCTTGGGGATCATGCCCCCGGTGATGGTGCCGTCGGCGATTTTGGCCGATATCTCTCCGGTGTCGAGCCTGGAGATCAGCCGGCCCTCCCTGTCCTTGACCCCCTCCACGTCGGTGAGCAGGATCAGTTTTTCCGCCTTCAGCGCCGCCGCCACCTCCCCGGCCACCAGGTCGGCGTTGATGTTAAAGGTCTCGCCGTCGGCGCCGCATCCCACCGGAGCGATGACGGGGATGAAGTTGCCGCGGTCCATGAAGGAGACGATCTCCGGATTGATCTTTTCCACCTCGCCGGCCAGGCCGACATCGATGATCTCGGGGGCCAGGGTTTGCGGATTGATGGCCCTCATTTCCATCTTGCGCCCGATGATCAGGTTGCCGTCCTTGCCCGACAGGCCGATGGCGCGGCCGCCGAAGCGGTTGATGCCGGCGACGATCTCCTTGTTGATCTTGCCGCCGAGAACCATTTCCACCACGTCCATGGTTTCCCGGTCGGTGACGCGGATCCCCTGGACGAATTTGGCCTCCTTGCCCAGCAATTTGAGCATCTGGCCGATCTGCGGCCCGCCGCCGTGGACGATCACCGGATTGATGCCGATGTATTTGAGCATCACCACATCCTTGGCGAAGCTCTCCTTGAGGCTCTCGTCGACCATGGCGTGACCACCGTATTTGATGACGATGGTGTGGCCGTAAAAGGTTTTGATGTAGGGCAGGGCCTCCATCAAAATCCGCGCTTTTTCAATCAGATGTTTCATGCCGATACCGTTCTCACAGGATATAACGCGCCATGTCGTCGTCCTTGGAGATCCCTTCCAGCTTGGCCCGGACATAAGCTCCGTCGATGGTGATGGCCTTGTCGGTGAGATCGGGAGCGTCGAAGGAAATTTCCTCCAGCAGCTTTTCCAGCACGGTATGAAGGCGCCGGGCGCCGATGTTCTCCATGCGGGTGTTGACCAGGGCCGCGGTGCGGGCGATCTCCCGGATCGATTCCTCCTTGAATTCGATGTCGATGCCCTCGGTTTTGAGCAGGGCGCTGTACTGGCGCAGCAGGGCGTTGCGGGGCTCCTGAAGGATGCGGATGAAATCCTCCTCCGTCAGCTTCTCCAGTTCGACGCGGATCGGAAAGCGCCCCTGAAGCTCGGGAATCAGATCGGAAGGCTTGGAAATGTGGAAGGCGCCGGCGGCGATGAACAGGATATGGTCGGTTTTCACCGGGCCGTGCTTGGTGTTGACGGTGGAACCCTCGACGATCGGCAGGATGTCGCGCTGCACCCCCTCACGGGAAACCTCCGGGCCGTGTCCCCCTTCGCGGCTGGCGATCTTGTCGATCTCGTCGATGAAGATGATGCCGCTCTGTTCGGTCCGCTCCTTGGCCGCCGTGGTGACCTTATCCATGTCGACCAGCTTCTCCGCTTCCATGTCGATGAGCATCTCGCGGGCCTCGGAGACCTTCATGCGCCGGTTCTTGGTCTTTTTGGGGAAGAGGCTGCCGAACATCTCCTTCATGTTGATTCCCATCTCCTCGTTTCCCTGAGGGGTGAAAATCTCCATGACCGGCAGCTTGGAAACCTGCGTCTCCACCTCCACGATCCGTTCGTCGAGGGCCCCCTGGCGCAGCAGGCGGCGGAGTTTATCGCGGGTGTGTTCGCGGCTTTCGGGTTTTTCTTCCTCCTCCGCTTTGGGTTTGCCGGGGAGCAGCAGATCGAGGAGGCGTTCTTCGGCCAGATCCTCGGCCTTGATGCGGACGTTGACCGCCTCCTCATCCTTGACCATGTGGATGGCCAGTTCGAGCAGATCCCGGACCATGCTTTCCACATCCCGTCCCACGTAGCCGACCTCGGTGAACTTGCTCGCCTCCACCTTGATGAAGGGGGCCTGGGCCAATTTGGCCAGGCGGCGGGCGATTTCGGTCTTGCCGACCCCGGTGGGGCCGATCATGATGATGTTCTTGGGGGCGATCTCATCGCGCAGATCCTCCGGGACCTGCTGGCGGCGCCAGCGGTTGCGCAAAGCGATGGCCACCGCTTTTTTGGCGCCATTCTGGCCGATGATGTAGCGGTCGAGTTCGGATACGATTTCCCGCGGGGTGAAATTGGTCACGACAGGGTCTCTATGGTCAGATTATGGTTGGTGTAGATGCAGATGTCGGCGGCGATGTTCAGCGACTTTTCGGCAATCTCGGCGGCGCCGAGGGAAGAACCGGCGAGGAGCGCCCGGGCGGCGGCCAGGGCGTAGGGGCCGCCGGAGCCGATGGCGGCGAGGCCGTCGTCGGGCTCTATGATGTCGCCGGCTCCGGAAAGAATCAGGGTGGAGTCCCGGTCGGCGACGATCAGCAGTGCCTCGAGGCGCCGCAGAATTCGGTCGGTGCGCCAGTCCTTGGCCAGCGCTACTGCGGCCCGCAGCAGATTGCCTTGGAATTCCTGCAGCTTGGATTCGAATTTGTCGAACAGGGTAAAGGCGTCGGCGGTGCTGCCGGCAAATCCGGCGATGATGCGGTTGTCGGCCAGCCGCCGGATCTTGCGGGCGGTGTGCTTCATCACCGTGTTGCCGAGAGTCACCTGGCCGTCGCCGGCGATGGCGGTCTCACCGTTTTTGCGGACGCAGAGGATCGTGGTTCCCTGAAACATGATATCCCTTTCCCGCTTCGAAGTCCCTGGCGAGGGACCGTCAGCCGAAAGTCACCGGGAGGAAGCCCATATCTGGCGAAAACGACCGGCTTCATTCCGTGGAAATAAAAAAAGTACTCCAAAAAATCCAATTTTCCAAGGACTTTTTGGAGTACCGTGGGTGACGCCGCGGCGCCGACAGGGGGGTTGATCAGGCGCTTTCGGCCATTGCGGCGAGGAAGGTTTCGGCCTCGTTGAGGGCGGCGTCGAGATGTTCGGGACGGTTGCCGCCCGCCTGGGCGAAATCGGGGCGCCCTCCGCCCTTGCCGCCCACCCTGGCGGCGAGTTCCCTGACGATGTTGCCGGCGTGGATTTTCCCGGCCAGGTCCTTGGTCACACTGACCAGAAGGTTGGCCTTGCCGTCGCTTTCGCAACCGAGCACGATCACTCCGGAGCCGATCCGGTCCCGCAGCCGGTCGGCCAGTTCCCGCAGGGCCTTGGCCTCCACTCCCCTGATGCGGGCGGCAAGCAGTTTGACGCCGGCCACGGTGCGGATCTGGCCAAGCAGATCCCCGGCCTGGTCGGCGGCCAGTTTCTCCTGGAGCTTTTCGATCTGCCGCTCCAGATCTTTTTGACGTTCGAGGAGTTTGTGAAGGCGGGTGGTCAATTGCTGGCGATCGCTTTTGAGCAGGCCGGCCGCGGCGTCGAGAAGATCTTCCTGCTGCTGCATGACCTCCACCGCCTTGGGCCCGGTCACCGCTTCGATGCGCCGCACTCCGGCGGCGATGCCGGTCTCCTGCATGATCTTGAAGAAACCGATGTTCCCCGAGGAATCGGTATGGGTGCCGCCGCACAGCTCCATGCTGAAATCGGCCATCTTCACCACCCGCACCGCATCGCCGTATTTTTCTCCGAAGAGGGCGGTGGCGCCGGCCTCGATAGCCCTGTCCGTTTCCATCTCGGCCACCTCGACGGGATAGTTGGCGCGGATACGGGCGTTAACCTCCCGTTCCACGGCGACGATCTCGTCATGGCTCAGCGGGGAAAAATGGGTGAAGTCGAAGCGCAGGCGCTCGGGAGTGACCAGTGAGCCGGCCTGTTTGACGTGGTCGCCGAGGATCCGCACCAGGGCCGCCTGCAGAAGATGGGTGGCGGTGTGGTTGAGGGCGGTGGCCCGGCGGGCCTCTTCATCCACGGTCAAGGCGACCGAATCCCCTTTTTTCAGAACGCCGGATTCGATCTTCCCCTGGTGGACGGTCAGCAAAGGGTCCGGTTTGCGGGTGTCGGTCACTATGGCGGCGGCGGAAGGGGAGGTGATCTCCCCCCGGTCCCCCATCTGCCCCCCCGATTCCCCATAGAAGGGGGTGCAGGAGGTGATGATTTCCACCTTGTCTCCGGCCTTGGCCTCCTCGACCGGCACGCCGTCTTTCAGCAGGGCGAGAATCTCGCCCGCGTCGCAGGTGTTCCGGTAGCCGCTGAAGCGGGATTGAATCCCCTGCTGGAGGAGATGCTTGTAAATCGCCTCGACCGCTTCTTCGCCGGAACCTTTCCAGTGTTCGCGGGCTTTTTCCCGTTGCGCTTCCATACATTTGTGGAAACCGGCCTCGTCGAGGGCCAGTCCCTCGGCGGCGATAATGTCCTCGGTCAGATCGAGGGGGAAGCCGAAGGTGTCGTAGAGACGAAAGGCCACCTCGCCGCCGAGCACATCGCCTTTTTTCAGTTTGGCGATCTCTTCGTTGAGAAGCTGCAGGCCGTGATCGAGGGTCTGGAGAAAGCGCTCCTCCTCGTTGACCACCACCTTGGCCACGTAGGCGCGACGCTCCGCCAACTCGGGATAAGCCTCCTTCATGATCTCCGTCACCCTGCCGATAACCCGGTGCAGGACCGGTTCCCGAAAGCCGAGCATGCGGGCGTGGCGCATGGCGCGGCGCATGATGCGCCGCAGCACGTAGCCGCGTCCTTCGTTGCTGGGAAGCACGCCGTCGGCGATGAGGAAGGCGGTGGCCCGGCTGTGGTCGGCCATGACCCGCATCGACACGTCGTCGCGGGAATCGGCGCCGTAGCTTTTGCCGGAGAGTTTTTCAATTTCGGCGATGATGCCCCGCAGCAGGTCGCCGTCGTAGTTGCTTTTGACCCCCTGAACCACGGCGGATATGCGCTCCAGACCCATGCCGGTGTCGATGGAGGGTTTGGGGAGCGGCGTCATGGCGCCGTCGGTGGCGCGGTTGTACTGCATGAAGACCAGGTTCCACAGCTCCAGGTAGCGGTCGCAATCGCACTTGCCGATGCCGCAACTTTTCCCGCAGGACATCGACTCCCCCTGGTCGATGAGAATTTCCGAGCAGGGGCCGCAGGGGCCGGTGTCACCCATCGACCAGAAGTTGTCCTTCTCCCCCATGCGGACGATGCGGTCCTCGGGGACGCCGATCATCTCCTTCCACAGCTGGTGGGCCTCGTCGTCGTCGCGGAAGACGGTGACCCACAGTTTTTCTTTGGGAAGCCCGAGTTCCCCGGTGAGGAGGTCCCAGGCGAAGCGGATGGCGTCGCTTTTGAAATAATCGCCGAAGGAGAAGTTGCCGAGCATTTCGAAGAAGGTGTGATGGCGGGCTGTATGTCCGACATTCTCCAGATCGTTGTGCTTGCCTCCGGCACGGACGCATTTCTGGGCGGTGGCGGCGCGGATGTATTCCCGCTTCTCGTTGCCGAGGAAAACATCCTTGAACTGGTTCATCCCCGCATTGGTGAACAACAGGGTAGGGTCGTTGTGAGGGATCAACTGCGAGGATTTGACCACGGCGTGGCCACGCTCCTCGAAAAATTTAAGAAAGCGCTGGCGGATCTCGTTTCCGGTCATCATTCTTTTCTCTGGCTACCTTTCTTGCTGATAAATTGCAGTATCCCTTCCAGAGGGAAGCCGCGGCGAAGAAAATAATTTACCACGCGGCTTCTCTCACGGGAATCGGCATTTTCAAAATCGAAGCCGCTGAAACGGCGGAAAAAGATCTTTTCCAATAGATCCTCCAGCGGAATCTCTTCGGCGGCGGCCTTCAGGGCGGATTCGGCCAGTTCTCCGTCGAGGCCGCGCCGCCGCAGATCGGCGGCAAGACGGAAACCCACGGCGCGTCCTTCGGCCATGAGCGAACGGGCGCGCATCAGGGCGTAACGGCGATCGTCGACATAGCCGTACTCCCGGCAGCGGCGCAGGGCCTCCGTCACTTCCTCGGGGGAAAATTGGCGGCGCCGCAGCTTGGCGGCCAGTTCCGCTTCACTGTGGTCGCGCCCGGTCAGGAGCAGCAGTGCCTGCTGAAAGGCGTCGCTTTTACCGGGCGGCCTGATCCTGCTGGTCCTTTTCCTCTTCACTGGTCTTTTCGAAATTGTCCCAGGACAGGTCGGAAGTGGAGGAGATGCCCGACATCCGCAGCTTGAAGTCATCCGGATTGCTGGCTTGACGGAGGGCTTCGTCCATGGTGATGAGGTTCTGTTTTAACAGACCCATGAGGGACTGGTCAAATGTCTGCATGCCGTAGGAGACATGCCCCTGCTGGATGGCGTCCCGCAGTTCCTTGGTCTTGTCCTTGTTGTCGATCAGATCCCGGGTGCGGGCGGTGGAGATCATGACCTCGACCGCCGGCACCCGGCCTTTGCCGTCGGCGCGGGGGACCAGGCGCTGGGAGACGATGGCCTTGATGACGCTGGAGATCTGCAGGCGGATCTGGCGCTGATGGTGCGGAGGAAAGACGGAAATGATGCGGTTGACGGTTTCGGTGGCGTCGACGGTGTGCAAGGTGGACAGGACGAGGTGGCCGGTTTCGGCGGCGGTCAGAGCGGTTTCAATGGTTTCCAGGTCGCGCATTTCACCCAGAAGAATGATGTCCGGGTCTTGGCGCAGGGCGCTTTTCAGGGCCGAGTTGAAACTCGAGGTGTCGCAACCGATCTCGCGCTGGTTGATGATGCTTTTTTTGTCGCGGTGAAGAAATTCGATGGGATCTTCAATGGTGACGATGTGGGCGGTGCGGGCACTGTTGATATGGTCGATCAGCGCCGCCAGGGTGGTCGATTTCCCCGAGCCGGTGGCGCCGGTGACCAGGATCATGCCGCGGCTCTCCCCGGCGACCTTTTTCAGGACGGGAGGAAGCTGCAGGTCATCCAGCGTTTTGACCATGAAGGGGATCGAGCGCAACACCAGCGAAACCGAACCGCGCTGGGAGAAGGCGTTGACGCGGAAGCGACCGAGCCCCGGAACTCCGTAGGCGAGATCGAGTTCGTGGTTTTTCTCGAAATGCTCGCGCTGGGCATCGTTCATGATCTCCAGGGCGATCTTTTCGGTTGCGTCGGGGGTGAGCCGAGGCATCTTGCCGAGGGTCCTGAGGGAACCATCGATGCGATAGACGGGCGGGATGCCCGCTTTGATATGGATGTCGGAGGCGTCGGCCTGCAGGCCTGTGGAAAGAATATCGTACAGGTTCATGTCGTCGGCTCCTCTTCCGATTTGGGCAGATTTGGCCGTTCGAGAGCGAATTTCTCACGAATCTTGAGTTCGATCTCACTTGCCGTTTCCGGGTTCTGACGGAGGAATTCCTTGGCGTTTTCGCGCCCCTGGCCGATCCGCTCGGGTCCGTAGGAGAACCAGGCGCCGCTCTTTTCGATGATGTTGGCCGAAACGCCGAGATCGACGATGTCCCCTTCCCTGGAGATCCCCTCACCGTACATGATGTCGAACTCGGCTTCCCGGAACGGGGGGGCCACCTTGTTTTTGACCACCTTGACCCTGGTGCGGTTGCCGATCTGGTCCTGTCCCTGTTTGAGGGAAGCGATCCTGCGGATATCGAGCCGGATCGAGGCGTAGAATTTGAGGGCGTTGCCCCCGGTGGTGGTTTCCGGATTGCCGAACATCACGCCGATCTTCATGCGGATCTGGTTTATGAAGATAATACAAGAGTTGGATTTGCTGATTGTGGCGGTCAATTTGCGCAGCGCCTGGGACATGAGGCGGGCCTGCAGCCCCATATGGGCGTCCCCCATTTCCCCCTCGATCTCGGCACGCGGCACCAGGGCGGCCACCGAGTCGACCACCAGTACGTCGATGGCGCCGCTGCGCACCAGCATATCGGCGATTTCCAGGGCCTGCTCCCCGGTGTCCGGCTGAGATATGAGCAAATCGTCGGTTTTGACTCCCAGTTTGCGGGCGTAATGCACGTCGAGGGCGTGTTCGGCATCGATGAAGGCGGCGATGCCGCCGGTTTTCTGGGCTTCAGCGAGGATGTGCAGGGCCAGGGTGGTCTTGCCGGAGGATTCCGGGCCGTATATCTCGATGATGCGGCCGCGGGGGATGCCGCCGACACCGAGGGCGATGTCGAGGCTGAGGCTGCCGGTGGGAATGGTCTGGATGTCGGGCAGGATGGCGTCCTCCCCGAGACGCATGATGCTCCCTTTTCCGAACTGTTTTTCGATCTGGCTGATGGCCAGTCCGATAGCCTGCTCGCGATGGTTGTCCGCCATATCTATTCATTCTCCCATGGTTGGCAATGATTTTGTTTCGGGCACTATACTACATTTTTCGTCGCTGTGTCAGGGTAACGGAAAGCAGCGGCAGGTGGACGGCGCCTTGCGGCCGCAGGCGGCTTTCAAAGAGTACCAGCGTCTCCGCTTTTGTTGCCTCGCAAGAAATATGCCGGTACTTTTCCATCAGGCTGTCGGGCAGATGAAACGGCTTTTTGCTTCGCCCCAGGGTCAGATGAGGGGTAAAGGGGCGTTGGTCCCGCTCTATTCCTGCCGCCGCCAGTCCGTCTTCCAGGGCGGCGTGGAGTTTGCGAAAGGCCGGCAGATTTGCTACGCCGAGCCACAGCACGGTGGCCCGCCGCGGCGAAGGGAAGGCTCCCAATCCGGTGATCCCGGTGTCAAAGGCCGTCAGTTGGGGTGCCGTGAGATGCATGATTTCCATGATTCGCAAGATCCCCTCCTGGGGGACGTCGCCGAAAAACTTGATGGTCAGGTGCATGGTTTCGGGGGCTGTCCAGCGCACCTCCGGCAACGGCCCCGCCAATTCCCGCTGGATGCGGTGGGCCGCAGCGACGATTGGTTCAGCCAAGGGAACCGCCAGAAATGCCCGCACTGTTT